>CAYPDV010000005.1:0-58437 GCA_964409525.1 uncultured Gemmatimonadaceae bacterium | reverse complement strand
GCCATCGGAGTGGCCGTCTTCCTGATCCCGATCTTCTGGCCGATGTAGGGCAGGGACCCGGCCGAGCGGCCCGGGAGAGGGTGCGGCGTCCGGAAGGGCTCCTACCCCTCCGGGGCCGGAGCGGGTGGCTCGGGGGGCGGATCCGCCGGAGGATCGTCCGGCAGGTCTCCCTCCAGATCCCTCGCCAACCGGGACACGCCGAGCGCGGCGAGACAGGGGTCACAGAGCGGCCAGCCGGAAGCGGGCTCCAGGTCGCCGTCGCAGGATTCGCAGCGCGATGGCATCCGCAATCCTCGTGAGTCGATGAGAGGCGGTAGAGCCTTTGATCGAGCATCAAGGATCACGCCACGACGCGCCGTTCCGGGCAGCTCCGGAGTGGAGCCGTCGATCCGTCGAGAGGAGGGAGAGGATTCCCCCGGAGCGCCCCTCCCGGCTATGCTGTACATCACCTTCCCCCCGGATCGAGCGAGGCACCCCATGGAGCGGCTCCGAGGCAGAAACGCGATCCTGACCGGCGCCTCCTACGGCGTCGGAGCGCACATCGCCCGCGCTCTGGCGCGGGAGGGAGTGAACCTGGGGCTCGCCGCCCGCTCCGCCGGCCGGCTCGCCGAGGTCGCGCGCGAGATCGCCGGCACCGGAGTGCGCGCCGTCCCGATTCCGACCGACCTCACCGACCACGCGGAGAGGGAGGCGCTCGTCTCCCGTGCGGAGGACGAGATCGGCCCCGTCGACCTCCTGGTGAACAACGCGGGTGTGCACCACGGAGGACGCCTCCACACGCGGTCCGCGGAACAGCTCCGGCAGGTGTTCGAGACGAATCTCGTGGCACCCGTCCTCCTCACGAGGAGCGTCCTGACCGGGATGCTGGAGCGGGGCCGGGGCCACGTCGTCCAGGTCGCCTCGCTCGCGGGCAAGGTCGGCCTCCCCTACCTCGCTTCCTACGCGGGATCGAAGCACGGGCTGGTCGGCTTCACCCACGCGATGCAGGCCGAGCTCGCCGGCACGGGCGTCCACGCGTCGGTCGTCTGTCCGGGGTTCCTCTCGGAGGAGGGGATGTGGGCGCGGCTCGGGCTCCGCGTCCATCCGGCGTTCGGCCTATCGCGGCCGGAGCGCGTGGCCCGGGCGGTGCTGCGTGCGATCCAGCGCCGGAAGGTCGAGGTGCTGGTCAATCCGCTACCCGTCCGGCCCGCCATCGCGGCGTGGGCGCTCGCGCCCGGGCTGGCCGCCCGCATGTTCCGCGTGCTCGGGGTGGACGGCTCGATGCGGGGCGCCGCGCTACGGCTGGAGGCGGAGGACGGTGCGGCCGAGCGTCGCGGAGTCCCCTGAACGAGCCGAGCCCCTCCCCGGACGGGGAGGGGCTCGGTCCTCAGTGCGCCGCCTAGGAATCGAACCTAGAACCTACGGATTAAGAGTCCGTTGCTCTGCCAGTTGAGCTAGCGGCGCGCGGGTCCCGCGGACGAGCCGCGAGAACATTAAAAGCTACCGGTATCGGCCGCGTGGTCAACCCTCCCGGCGGCCGGCGGCCGGCCCCGCGCGACCTCCGGATCGGGGGCGGCCGCCTGGGCGGGGAGCCGCGCGGTGCGCCGTCGTCCGAGCCCCGGCGCTCTTCAGTACGCCGGGATCCCCGTCAGCTCCTGCCCGAGGATCAGCGAGTGGATGTCGTGGGTCCCCTCGTAGGTGTAGACCGACTCCAGGTTGGCCATGTGGCGCATGGAGGCGTACTCGACCAGGATCCCGTTCGCGCCGAGCAGCCGCCGGGCCTCCCGCGCCACGTCGCACGCCATGTCCACGTTCGCGCGCTTCGCCATCGAGACCTGCTGGGGCGTGACCTTCCCCTCCTCCTTGAGCCGTCCGAGCCGGAGCGCCAGGAGCTGGCCCTGCGTGATCCCGGTGGCCATGTCGGCCAGGCGCACCTGCTGAATCTGCTTTCCGGCCACCGGACCGTCGAACATGATCCGCTCCTTTCCGTAGCTCAGCGCCTCGTGGAGGCACGCCATCGCCGCTCCCACCGCCCCCCAGGCGATCCCGTAGCGGGCCTGGGTCAGGCACATCAGGGGGCTCTTGAGCCCCGCGGACTCCGGGAGCAGCGCGCTCTCGGGCACGTGGACGTCCTGGAGGTGGAGCTCGCTCGTGTCCGAGGCGAGGAGGCTCAGCTTTCCCTTCTGGTCGCGGGCGGTGAAGCCCTCGACGTCGGTCGGAACGAGGAACCCGCGGATCCCCCCCACCTCACCCTGCGCCCCGGTCTGCGCCCACACCACGGCGACGTCGGCCATCGATCCGTTGGTGATCCACATCTTCGTGCCGTTGAGCACCCAGCCGTCGCCCTTCCGGTGCGCGGTGGTGAGCATCCCCGCCGGGTTCGAGCCGTAATCCGGCTCGGTCAGTCCGAAGCATCCGATCTTCTCGCCGGCGGCGAGCTGCGGCAGCCACTCCCGACGCTGCTCCTCGCTTCCGAACGCGTGGATCGGATACATGACGAGCGCGCCCTGGACCGAGGCGAAGGAGCGGATGCCGGAGTCGCCGCGCTCCAGCTCCTGCATGATGAGCCCGTAGGCCACGTCGTCGAGCCCCGCACAGCCGTACTCCTCGGGAAGATTCGCCCCGAGCATGCCCATCTCCGCGAGGTCGGGGATGATCCCGGTCGGAAAGCGGCGCTCCACGTACGCCTCCCCGATGACGGGCATCACCCGTTCCTCGACCCACTCCCGGACCGTATCCCGGATCATCCGCTCCTCTTCGGAGAGGAGCGCGTCCACGTCGTAGAAGTCGAGTCCTTCGAATCGTCCGGGCATGATGGCGTGCGTGTGCAGGAAGGCAGGATGTGCGGGAAAGCGGGAACTCGGCAGGTGGAGAGCCGGAGAATATAACCCGCGCCCTCCGGAGCGTCAGGACGGGGGCTCCTCCGGGCCGGGATCTCCGGGCCCCGGCGGAGGCCGGTCGTCGCGAGCCTTCCGGTTCCGGTAGCGCTCCAGTCCGTAGAAGAACTCCCGGGCCAGCCTCCAGACCAGCCAGGAGGCCGCCAGGATCGAGACGGCCCAGACCGCGGGGGCGAGCGTCACCGGACGCACCACCCACCCGATCCACGCGGCGAGGAGCGCCGCGAAGGCGACCCCCGCGAGCAGACCGAGCCGCTGCGCCCGCTCCCGCGTGGCGTCCCGGCACGCCCGGCACCAGAGCAGGCGATCGAGGTCCGACGCCGGCCGGACCTGGAGGCACCGGATGCAGGTGATGTCCTCCGGAAGGTGGTCGCGCCGATCCTGCGAGGTCTCCTCGCGCATCGACCTCACCCGGGCGCGCCGTCCAGCGCCTCGATCACCGCCCGGGTGAACTCCTCCGTCGTGGCCCGTCCTCCGAGGTCGCCCGTGCGCGTCTCGCCCCGCTCCAGGGTCCGGGTGAGCGCGCTCCGGATCCGACCCGCCGTCCCGTCCCGGCCCAGATGCTCCAGCATCAGGCAGGCGGAGAGGAGGAGCGCGCTCGGGTTGGCGACGCCCTTGCCGGCGATGTCCGGAGCCGACCCGTGCACGGCCTCGAACATCGCGGCATCCTCGCCCACGTTCGCGGCCGGGGCCATGCCGAGGCCCCCGATGAGCCCCGCCATCAGGTCGCTCAGGATGTCGCCGAACATGTTCTCCATCACCAGCACGTCGAACTGGTGCGGGTCGAGGACCAGCGCCATGGCCGTCGCGTCGATGATCCGGTCCTCGAACTCGATCTCCGGGTACTCGCCGGCGACCTGGCGTCCGACGTCGAGGAAGAGCCCCTGCGTGTACTTCAGGATGTTCGCTTTGTGGGCGAGCGTCACCTTCCTGCGCCCGTTCTCCCGGGCGTACTCGAAGGCGTAGCGGCAGACCCGCTCCGCGCCGAACCGGGTGATGATCATGACGGACTCGGCCGCCGCCTTCGGATCTCCCTCCATTCCGATGTAGTGCTCCACCCCCACGTAGAGCCCCTCGGTGTTCTCCCGGATGAGGACCAGGTCGATGTCCTCGTAGCGGCCCCCCGGCAGGATCGTGATCGCCGGGCGCACGTTCGCGTAGAGGTCGAACTCCTTCCTCAGCGCGACGTTGATGGAGCGGAAGCCGGAGCCGGAGGGCGTGGTGAGCGGCCCCTTCAGCACGATCCCGGTGCGGCGGACGGAGTCCAGCGTCTCGTCCGGGAGCGGCGTGTTCATCTCCCGGAGGGCGGTGACGCCGGCGAGCCGGTGGTCGTACTCCAGCTCCGCTCCGGCGGCGTCCAGGACCTCCAGGACCGCCTGGGTGACCTCGGGGCCGATCCCGTCTCCGGGGATGACGGTGATGGTGGTGCTCATGGAATTCGGATTCGGGGGATGCCGCGCCGACGTCCGGAGCGCGGTCGAAGAAGTGCGGCGGCCCGTCTCATCGGCGGCTCCCGACGTAGTCGGGGTCGTATCGGTACTCGGTGTGCCGCTCGCCCCTGCGGATCAGCGTCTCGAGGAGGGAGGGGCGCTCCGTGCCGTCCCGCCGCGCGTGGGCCGCGAGGTTCAGCATGCGGCGCCAGGCCAGGTCGTTCAGCTCGTCCCGGCGGAGCATGGCGCGGGCCACCTCGTCGCCCCCGGAGGAGCGCGTGATCACCCGGACGGCGGCCACGCCGGGGTAGTCGCCGAAGAGGTCGCGCGTCCCTCCGCTGAAGAGGAAGATGTACGGTCCCACCCGGGCCCAGATGGTGCCCCCCCGCCTGAGCTCCTCGCTCGACTGCACGGCGGTGACCTCGACCACGTTCCCGCTCAGCTCCACCTCCAGCTCGCCGCGGTAGTCGTAGTACTCGGCCACCTCCTCCGGAGTCGGCAGCGACAGCTCGGCCGGCTCGCCGGAGCACGCGGCCGTGAAAGGGAGCAGGAGGAGGAGGCACGCGAGGGCGCATAAGCCGCGTCCGGATCGATCGGTCGCTCCCGCACGATCGTCCGTGCCCCCGGCCGCACGCTCCGGCCGCCGCCTCGTGGCCACCGGTCACCCTCCCGTGAGGGCCCGCGCGAGGGCCTCCATCGCCGATGCCAGGGCCGCCGGATCGCTCGCGGAGCCCGGCCCCTCGAGGATCGCGAACCAGAGCACCCGCCCCGACCGCACGTCGATCAGCGCGGCGACCACCTCCAGCGCCTCGGACTGCTCCGGCGACTCCGGGCGGTGCCGGACCTGTACCGGGAGAAGCGCGAGGGAGGCGTCCGTGACGGCCGCGGCCCTCCGGATCTCGCCGTAGAGGGGATCTCCGATCCGCCGCACCTCCCTCCGGAGGAAGACGCCCACCGGCAGCGCCTCGATGTCGGCCCGCAGCGAGGGAGAGCGCCGGAGCGCGGCGCGGACCTCGTCGGGAAGGATCCAGTCCACCTGCTCGCCCCGCTCCCGGAGGGCGAAGCCGAGCTCCTCGTCCGCCGGACCCCGCACGCCCACGAACGACTGCATCGGGAGCACCATGACCCGCGATTCACGGAGATCCGGCACGTACCCGACCGGCACCCCCACCTCGGGAGGCGCCTCCGGGCTGCCACCGCACGCCGCGAGGAGGAGCGGAACGAGAAAGGTCCAGCGCGCGCGTTCGATGATCCGGTCTCCGGGAAGGACGGCAGGGACGGCGTCCGGGACGGGGAGCTCCGCTCGCGAGAGCGGAACCTGGCCCGGTCCGCGCCGACCCCGCATGATACGGGGATGGACGTCGTCCGTTCCGGCCGGACGCGAGCGGGGCCCCGGGGGTCGAACGCCGCGGAAACCGCGCCCGGGCTCCGCATCTTCCAGCTCGCACCGATGAACCGGTCCACCGCACGCCACCTCGGCCTCGCGCTCGCCGCCGCCGCCCTCGCCGTCTCGTGCGACGGCGGCGGCCCTGCCGAACCCGTCGAGGGCCGGAATCCGGAGCCGGGATTCACCCTGGTCGGCGAGGGTCCCGTATCCGGCCGCTTCACGTCGGACCTCTGGGTCCACGGGAGTCACGCGTACACCGGCACCTGGGGACAGCGGGGCGCGAACCGCGGCAACACGCTCCACGTCTGGGACGTGAGCGAGCCGTCCGATCCCGTGCTCGTGGACTCCGTGCGGGTGGACGCCCGCACGACGAACGACGTGAAGGTCTCCGCCGACGGCTCCCTCGGCGTGGTGACCCACGAGGGCTCCGGCGACGGCCGGAACGGGATCACCCTCCTCGACCTCTCCGACCCCGCCGCGCCCGTCGTCGTCACCCGCTACACGACCGACCTCGAGGGCGGGGTGCACAACGTCTGGATCGAGGGGGATTTCCTCTACGTGATCCAGGACGGGAACGCGGGAGACGGGCGGCTCCGGATCCTCGACGTGTCGGACCCGGAGCGGCCGGTGGAGGTGGCGGACGTCACCGACCCCTCCGCCTTCCCCCACGACGTCCTCGTCCGGGACGGGCTCGCCTTCCTCTCCTTCTGGGACGCGGGGCTCGTGATCCTGGACGTCGGGGCGGGCGTCCGCGGCGGCTCGCCGGCATCCCCGGTGGAGATCTCGAGGATCGCCCTCGGCGGCGAGACCCACAACGCGTGGTACTGGCCGGCGGGCGGGATCGTCTTCGTCGGCGAGGAGGAGTTCGGGCCCTCCGGCGCCCGCGCCCCGGGCATCCTGCACGTGGTCGACGTGAGCGATCTCTCGAATCCGGTGGAGGTGGCGACGTTCGAGACCGCCGAGAACCGCTCACCACCCCACAACTTCTGGATGGACGAGGGCCGGGAGATCCTCTACATGGCGTGGTACGCGGAAGGGCTCCTGGCCCTCGACGTCTCGGGCACCCTCGACGGCCGGCTGGAGGAGCAGGACCGGGTGCTCGGCCGGGCCGCCCCCCACGGCCTCGGCGGAGGCTGCCCGGCGGCGACGGGGGGCGGAAGCTGCATCTGGGCTCCGCAACTCCACGACGGCCTCGTGTTCGCCTCCGACATGAACCACGGGCTGCTGGTCTTCCGCCCCGATTTCTAGCCGCCCTCGTCCAGCTCGAGCGCGGCCGAGTTGAGGCAGTAGCGGAGGCCGGTGGGCTCCGGGCCGTCCGGGAAGACGTGGCCGAGGTGCGCGTCGCAGACGGCGCAGAGCACCTCGGTGCGCGTCCGGAACAGCTTGCGGTCGTCCCGGGTGCGGACGTTCTCCTCCTCGAGCGGCTCGGTGAAGCTGGGCCATCCGGTCCCCGATTCGTACTTCGCCTCCGAGCCGAAGAGCGGGGTGTCGCAGCAGACGCAGCGGTAGACCCCCTCGCGCTTCGTGTCCCAGTACTCCCCGGTGAACGCCCGCTCGGTGCCGCCCTCCCGGGCCACCCGGTACTGCTCGGGCGTGAGCTCCTCCCTCCACTCCGCCTCGCTCTTCTCCACCTTCCGGCTCATCCGCTCCTCCTCGTGCTGGTGATCTCCGACCGATCGCCCGCCGCCGGCCGCCGGCCGGATTCTCCCGTCTCCCTTCGAGGCACGATCCGTGCGAGCCGTCCCCGCCGCGAACGCTACCATCCTACCGACACGGAGGCACCATGTCCCTGGCCAAATCGATCGAGCTCCTCGCCGAGGGAGACAGCATCGAGTCCGCGATCGAGAACGCGGTGCGGGAGTCGGCCGACACCGTCCGCAACATCAAGCACGTCTACGTGAAGGAGATCCAGGCGTACGTGGACGGCAACTCCATCTCGAAATACCGGCTCAACGTGAAGGTCACGTTCGTGGTGGAGGGACAGGAAGCCGGCTGAGGTCGGGCTCCCCGCCCTCGCGGGTGGGGGAATCTGCCACACCGGAATCGGGGATCTCCCGCCGGACCGTCCCGCCGGACACGGTGGCCGGGATGGTCGGAGTCGTGGAGGTGGAGCCCCGCTAAGGCGCGGCGCGCGGGGTGTCGGCGGAGCGTGGCCGGCGGCTCTCGCCCCGGCTCTCGCCCGATCGGGTGACCACCGCGCACTCCCGCTGCAGCCAGTTCCAGAAGGCGTCGCAGCTGCCCCGCACCCGGTAGAGCGCCTCCCGCACCTCGGCGAGCTGGAACACGGTCCTCTCGAGGCTCTCCATGAGCGCGATTCCCGCGGCGCTCGCCGATCCGCCCGGGAAGGCCGACGGGAGATCACCGAAGTCGATCACGGCGCGGCCGTCGGGGTGGATCCGCACCGAGTCCAGCACCTCCGGGCCGGCCGGGCCGGCGGGTGAGACGAGCCCCCGCTCGCGCTCCTCGGGGGTCGGGCCCTCCAGGAGCGCCTCCAGCGCCTCCCGGAGCCGCGTCTCCGGGTCGGCCCCGGGAGCGACGGGGCGGCGCACCGCCACCACATCCTCGCCCCGGAGGAAGTGCACCGTCACCGAGGAGGCCTCGCCGCCGCCCTCCCGGGCCCCGTCCGGCCCCGCCGCGGCGTCGGTCCCGCTCTCCGCCCCGGCCGGAGAGTCGGTGGCGCCCCGCTCGCCGTCCCGCTCGGCCGCGTCGCCGCACCCGGCGACGAGCAGCACCAGCAGGAGGATCCGGATCATCCGCGGATCAGCGCATTGGCGAGCAGGCCGAAGGCGACGCCCGCGGCGAGGAAGCAGAGCCCCGCCCCGACCGTGCCCTCCCTTCCGGGAAGCAGGGCGAGGAGCCCGACCAGGAAGGCGACCACGCCCGTCGCCGATCCGCCCAGGAGTGCGAGCGCGACCACCGCGTCCACGCGTCTCCGTCCACCGGTATCGTCCGTCGGATCCATCGGCCCCCTCCATGTGCCGGCCCGTTCGCTCCCTCGAGTGCTCCGGAAGCGAAGATCCCCGGATCGGGGCGCCGCCGCCAGGGTGGCCGGGCGGTCCGTGCGCCCCCGGGCTTGGCGAGCCGGGGTGCGGCGACCCTAGATTCCGGTCGACGACGGCAGCCCTCCGACCCGTGCATCGCGAGAGCCGGACCCATGAGAAGACGCGACTTCGTGAAGAAGCTCTCGGTCGGCGCGGCGGGCGGTGCGCTGGCCGCGTGCGCCCCGGGCGAGGACGGCGCCGGCTCCGGCGAGGCGGCCGTCGCCGGCCCCCGGGTGACCTGGCGGCTGGCCAGCAGCTTCCCCCGGAACCTCGACCTCCTCCACGGGGCCGCGGAGCGCTTCGCGGAGCGGGTGGGCGCCCTCACGCGGGGGCGCTTCCGCATCCGGGTCTACCCGGCGGGCGAGCTCGTGCCGGGTCTGCAGGTGATGGACGCGGTCCAGCAGCGGACGGTGCAGGCGGGCTACACCGGCGGCTACTACTACATCGGCAAGTCGCCCGCCCTCGCCTTCGACTCCACCGTGCCCTTCGGGCTCACGTCCCGGCAGCAGTTCGCCTGGCTCCATCACGGGGGAGGGCTCGACCTGCTCCGGGAGATCTACGCCGACTTCGGCATCATGCCGCTTCCCTGCGGGGCCACCGGCGGCCAGATGGGCGGGTGGTTCCGCCGCCCCGTCGAGTCGCTCGCCGACCTGCGGGGGCTCCGGATGCGGATCCCGGGCATCGGCGGGGAGATCATGAGCCGGCTCGGCGTCACCGTGCAGGTCCTCGCGGGGGGCGACATCTATCCCGCCCTCGAGCGGGGGGCGATCGACGCCGCCGAATGGGTCGGGCCGTACGACGACGAGAAGCTCGGATTCCATCAGATCGCCTCCAACTATTACTATCCCGGCTGGTGGGAGCCCGGCCTCTCCGCCACGCTCCAGGTCGGGCTCCGCGCCTGGGAGGCCCTGCCCGAGGCGTACCGCGAGGTGGTGGAGTCGGTCTCGAAGGAGGTCACCTTCGACACCCTGGCGCGCTACGACGCCGAGAACCCGCGCGCCCTGCTCCGGCTCGTGGAGGAGCACGGCGTCCGCCTGCGCGCCTTCCCCGCCGACGTCATGCAGGCCGCCTGGCGGGAGAGCAACGCCTACCTGCAGGAGCGGGCCGACCACGATCCGGCGTTCCGGCGGGTGTTCGAGTCGTGGAGCGAGTTCCGGGACCAGGCGTTCCCGTACTTCTCGGGCAACGAGCTCCACTTCGAGGCGTTCGCCTTCCCGCGGGTGCCGGGCCCGCTGCAGACCGGCGGGCCGCCGGCCGCCTACCTGCCCTCGGACGGAAGCGGCTGAGGCTCCGGAAGGCCGCTGAAGGAGTACGGCGGGTCGAGTCAGCGATCTTCCAGGGCCCGCCAGCAGTACCAGGCGGCCGCGCTCCTCCAGGGGCGGAAGCGATCTCCCAGCGCCTCCAGCTCCCGCGCGGAGGGGGCAGCCTGCAACCGGTGCAGGGCGGCGTAGCCGGTCCGCACGCCCAGGTCGCCCGTGGGCCACACGTCGGGGCGGCGGAGCTCGAAGAGGAGGAACATGCGGGCGGTCCACGGCCCGATGCCCCGCACGTGGACCAGGCGCTCGACCACCTCCTCGTCGGACAGGTCCTCCCATCCGTCGAGCCGGGTCTCGCCACGGGCGACCCGCCCCGCCAGGTCGCGGATGGCCGCGGCCTTCGCGCGCGAGAGGCCGGCCGCACGGAGGGCTTCGTCGGAGGTCTCCAGCACGCGCCCGGGCGTCACCTCCCCGCCGAGCCGCTCCTCCACCCGCCGCTGGATGGCCCCGGCGGCCGCGCCGGCGAGCTGCTGATGGACGATGGCCCTGGTGAGGGCCCGGAAGGCTCCCTCCACCGGCGGCCGGAGCTCCGGCGGCCCCCACCGCCGCACGAAGGGGCCGATCTCGCCGTCGTCGGAGAGATGGCGGAACGCGGCCGCCGGATCGAGGCGCGCGGGGCCGGGGGCCCGCCCGCTCACCCGTCCTCCGTCAGGCGGATCTCGTCCGGGCCGCGGGGCACGACGCAGAGGAACTCGAAGGGGCCGTCCAGCACCTCGTAGGCGTGCGGCACCCCGGCCGGGATGTAGAGCACGTCGCCACGGGCGACCTCGTGCGGCTCCTCGCCCACCGTGATCCGGGCCCGGCCGGTCAGCACGAACTGCTCGTGCTCCACCTCGTTCGTATGCCGCGGGATGCCCCCGCCCGTCTCCATCCGGAAGCGGCGGAGCACGAAGTTGGGCGCGCCGTCCTCGGGCCCGACCAGCACCTGCATGGACGTGCCCCGCCCGGCATCGACAGGCCTCGTCGGCACCGTGTCGGCCGGCCGCACCACGCCCACCGCGTCCGCCGCACGCCCACGATCTCCGCTCGCCCGCTCCTCGACGTCCGACACCCGCACCTCCTCGATGAAGTCGCGCGTCTCCTACCCCCCGGGCCCGCACGGGATCGCTCGCGCCGGTCCTCCGGCCGCCCGGGGATCGCACCGGCCGCGGCGGGATCGTCCCGGCCGCCGGACCCTCACGGGATCGCGCGCCACACCACCCAGCCGAGCACCAGCACCTGAACCGCGATCAGGGGGGCCACGCCGCGGTAGAGGCGCGTGGTGGCAATGCCCTCCGGCGTGACCCCCCTCAGGTAGAAGAGGGAGAAGCCGAAGGGCGGCGTGAGGAAGGAGGTCTGCAGGTTCACGGCGAGGACGATCCCGAGCCACACCAGGTCGATCCCGAGCAGGGCCGCCGCCGGCACGATCAGCGGCACGATGATGAACGCGATCTCGAAGAAGTCGATGAAGAAGCCCAGGACGAAGACGACCAGATTCACCACCAGCAGGAACCCGATCGGCCCGCCCGGAAGGCCGGCCAGGGTGTCCTCGATCCAGAGGTCGCCTCCGAGGCCGCGGAAGACGAGCGCGAAGGCGGTGGAGCCGATCAGGAGGAAGACCACCATGATCGTGAGCCTGGAGGTCTCTTCCAGCGCTCCGTCCAGCGCGCGGGCGCCGAGCTCGCGGTTCAGCGCCGCCAGGAGCATCGCACCGACCGCCCCGAGCGCCCCCGCCTCCGTCGGCGTCGCCACCCCGGCGAAGATGCTTCCCAGGACCACGACGATGAGGATCAGCGGCGGAAGGAGCGACAGGAGCACGCGCCGGAGCAGCTCGGCCGGGGTCACGTCACGCGCCTCCTCGGACATCGCGGGCGCCACCAGCGGCCGGAAGAAGGCGACGCCCAGCACGTAGAGGGCGTAGGAGCCGGTGAGGACGAGCCCGGGTACGAGCGCGGCGGCGAAGAGGTCGCCCACGCTGACCCCCATCTGGTCGCCGAGCACGATCAGGACGATGCTGGGCGGGATGATCTGGCCCAGCGTGCCGGAGGCCGCGATGACGCCGAGCGAGAAGTCGTCCTGGTATCCGTTGCGGAGCATGACGGGAAGGCTGATCAGCCCCATCGCCGTGACCGAGGCGCCCACGACGCCCGTCGCCGCGGCCAGGAGCGCCCCCACCACCACGACGCCGAGCGCCAGCCCGCCCCGGAATCTCCCGAAGAGCAGCCCGAAGGTCTCCAGGAGGTTCTCGGCCAGCCGCGACTTCTCCAGGACCGCGCCCATGAAGATGAAGAAGGGCACGGCCAGGAGCGTGTAGTTCGACATGGTGCCGAAGGTGCGCTCCGGCAGCGCGTAGAGGAGGAACGGATCGAACGCGCCCGCGAGCCACCCGAGGAGGGCGAAGACGAGCGCCGTCCCGGCCAGCGCGAAGGCGACCGGGTAGCCGGTGAAGATCAGGAGGAGGGCGCCGAAGAACATCGCCGGGCCCCACACCGCGCCCGTCACCGCGGGCCCTCCTCGTGCGCGCCGCCGTCCGGCCCGGCCGCACCGCCGCCGGCGTCCCCTCCGGGCGCGTCACCACGGCGGGCGTCGCCTTCCCCCCGGGCCCGCGCGGGGTCCTCCGCCCGCCCGCGCCTCAGCGGCTCGCCGCCCTCCAGACCGGCCTCGAGCGTCCCGGCCTCGTCTCCCGGCCGGTACGCCTCGCCCCGCCGGAGCGCCCCCGCCGCCTTCACAAGCCGGGAGATCCCCTGCAGGAAGAGGAGCCCGAAGGAGACCAGGATCAGCGCCTTGATCGGGTAGCGGGCCAGCCCGCCCGGATCCGGCGACACCTCCCGGATCCGCCACGAGTTCCGCACCGGCGGCCAGGCGACCAGCAGCATCACCGCCGAGAACGGAAGGAGGAAGAGGAGCGTGCCCACGAGATCGACCCCCGCCCGCCACCGGTCCGGGAGCCGCTCGAACACGACGTCCACCCGGACGTGAGCGTCCTTGAGCAGCCCGTAGGCCGCGCCCAGCAGGAAGATCACGCTGAACAGGTACCACTGGAGCTCGTAGAGCGCGGTCGACGCCAGAGGGACGCCGATCCAGCGCGAGGCGTAGCGGGCGAGCGCGTTGTACGCCCCCACCAGCACCATGGCCAGGACCAGCCAGCGGAGCACCGTCCCGATCCGGCCGTTCAGCCCGTCCACCGCGCGGGTCGCGCGGCGGAGGAGATCCCTCAAAGGAGGTAGCCCCCGTCGATCGGGACCACGGCGCCCGTGATGTGCCGGGCGGCCTCGGAGCAGAGGAAGAGGATCACGCCCGCCACGTCCTGGGGATCTCCGAGCCGGCCCAGCACGCTCTGCTCCCGGGCCCGGTCCAGGATTTCGGCGGGGACCCGGGCCGTGAGCCGGGTGGTGCGGATGTAGCCCGGCGCGACGGCGTTCACGTTCACGTTCGAGGGGCCGAGCTCGACGGCGGCGCTCCGCGTCAGCCCGATGAGGCCGGCCTTCGAGGAGGAGTAGTTCGAGAGGCCGAACTCGGAGCGGACGCCGTGGACCGAGGTGACGTTGACGATCTTCCCGTCCTCGGCCGCGCGGAAGTGGGGAGCGACCGCGCGGATGAACCAGAAGGCACCGTTCAGGTTCGTGTCGAGGACCTCCCGCCACTCCCTGTCGGACATGCGCCAGAGGGCGCCGTCGCGGCCGATGCCGGCGTTGTTGACCAGGATGTGGAGCCCGCCCATCCGCTCGACCACCTCGTCGACGAAGGCGGTGACCTCGTCCGGGTCGCGCACGTCCAGCGCGCGGCAGAGGGTGCGCACCTCCAGCTCGCGGAGCTTGCGCAGGACGTCCGCCGCGTCCTTCCGGGTGTCGGGCCCCTCGTCCAGGTAGTTGAAGGCGACGTGGACGCCGCAGCGGGCCAGCTCGAGCGCGGTGGCGCGCCCGATCCCGGACGAGCCGCCGGTCACGATCGCGACGCGGCCGCGGAGGCCGGGCGCGACCATGAGGGGCTGAGCCCGAGGTTCGGTGCCGACCTCGTCCAGGAGCTGAGTCAGCGCGTCCTCCGAGGATCCGGAGGGCGGATTCATCTCGGCGGTGTTGGAGCGGGTCTCACCCGGCTCCGGGTCCCGCCGCTCCTGCGAGGGTCGGGTCGGGGGGTCCTGTGTCGACACCCGCTGATGGTACCCCCCCGCCGGCGATTCCCGCAACGAGCGCGAGCCGGGCCGGCGCCCTCATCCCCCCGCGGAGCCCCGCGCCCCCTCCAGGAGCGCCTCGATCTCCTCGTGGTCGAGCGTGTGGTCGGTCGACTTCGCGGCGTCGAAGAGGGTCCGGCAGAGCTCCTCGTCGTCCGGGTCGTACCCGTGGGCGCGGAGCCACGCCTTCACGTTCGAGAGCCCCGACATGGGCCCGACCTCGATCTCCTGCTCCCGGCCGACCAGCGACGCGGGCACCCCGGAGTAGATGCGGTCCGCGAGCCAGGCGTCGCCCTTCTCCTCGGCCTTCACGATCGCCGCGGCGTGCACGCCCGTGCCGGTGCGGAACGCGTCCCGGCCGACCACCGGGTAGCCGGGCGGCAGGGGGATGCCCGTGGCGCGCGCCGTGAGCTCGCAGTACTCCGGCAGGAGCGACAGGTCGGCCTCGTGCATCCCCAGGAGACGGAGGTTCACCAGCAGGAGGTCCATCTCGACGTTGCCCACCCGCTCGCCGATGCCGAGCGCGGTGCCGTGGATCCGGTCGGCCCCCGCCTCGATCGCGGCCAGCGCGTTCGCCAGCCCGAGCCCGCGGTCCCGGTGGCCGTGCCAGTCCACCTTCACGTCCTCGCCGGAGGGGGCCACGATCTCCTCCCGGACGAAGCGGACCAGCGCTCGAGTTCCGTCGGGGGTGGCGTGGCCCACCGTGTCGGCCAGGCAGAGCCGGCGGGCGCCCCACTCGATCGCGCTCCCGTAGAGCGCCTTCAGCGTGTCGGGGCGGGCGCGCGTGGTGTCCTCGGTCACGAACATCACCGGCAGCCCCTCGGACACGGCGAACGTCACCGCCTCCTCGCTCACCCGGAGCATCTTCTCGAGCGTCCAGTCCTCCGCGTACTGCCGGATGGGCGAGCTGCCGATGAAGGTGCACGCCTCGATCGCCAGGCCCACGTCCTGGGAGATCTCCGCGATGGGGCGCACGTCCGTCACCAGCGTGCGCGCGGCGCAGTTGGCGGAGATGGAGAGCCCCTGGTCGACGATCTCCCGGGCCAGGGCGGTCACGTCGGCGACGGCGCGCGGGCCGGCGCCCGGAAGGCCGATGTCGGCCGTGTGGATCCCGAGCCCGTCCATCAGGTGGAGCAGGCGGATCTTGTCCGCGATCGGCGGGTCGGTGACCGACGGGTTCTGAAGCCCGTCCCGGAGCGTCTCGTCGTCGAGCTCGACCGCGCGGGCCGCCGGCCGGTCGCCTTCGGCCGCCGGCCCGTCGCGGGCCGGGGCCGATCGGCCGGGCGCTCCCTCCTCGTTCCAGTCGTGGATCAGCTCCCGTTCGTCCATGCGGCAAGTTCGGCCGGCGGCGTCGAGCGGCGCAAGCCGGTCGGTCGTCGACGCCCGGCGCCCACGGCGGCGGGGGCGCCGGGCATTGCCCGCCGCTCCGCCGTCCGGCGATCTTCCCCGCATGCCGAACCGGGAGCCGAACGTCGAGCGTACCCAGCGCCCCCCGGATCGTCCTGCCGACGATCCGGATGACGACCCCGCCGACCATCCCGCCCTCGAGGCGGCCCGCCGGCTGCTCCACGACGACGACGGTCGCACCCTCGACGAGCAGGTCGAGCTCACCGGCATCGCCGCGCCCCCCTTCGGCGAGGGGCCCCGTGCCCGCCGGATGGCCGAGCTCCTCCAGGAGTCGGGCATGGAGGACGTCTCCAGCGACGGCGAGGGGAACGTGCTCGCCCGGGTCCCGGTGACGGGCGGCCCCGAGGGCCCGCCGCTGGTCCTCTCCGCCCACCTCGACACGGTCTTTCCCGAGGGCACCGACGTCGAGGTGGGCTTCGACGAGGCGGCCGCGAGGTGGCAGGGACCGGGCATCGCGGACGACGGGCGGGGGCTCGCGACGCTGCTCGCGGTGGGGCGGGCGGTGCTGCAGGCCGAGGTTCCCCTGGCGGCGCCCCTCGTCCTGGCCGCCACGGTGGGCGAGGAGGGCCTCGGCGACCTCCGGGGGGTCCGACACCTCTTCCGGGAGGACGGCGGGCTCCGGGGCGCTCGGGGGTTCGTGTCCGTCGACGGGACCGGCCTCGCACGGATCATCCACCGGGGGGTCGGATCGAGGCGCCTCCGGGTCACGCTCCGGGGCCCCGGAGGCCACTCCTGGTCGGACTGGGGGATCCCGAATCCGATCCACGCCCTCGGGGGCGCCGTGGCGGGGCTGGCCGAGCTGCCTTCGTCCGACGCGCCGCCGGCGACGCTCACGGTGGCGCGCTGGGGAGGGGGCACGAGCGTGAACGCCGTCCCGGCCGAGGCGTGGCTCGAGCTCGACCTCCGGAGCGAGGACGCCGGGACCCTGGAAGAGCTCGAGCAGGAGGTGCGGGAGCGCCTCGAGGCGTCGGTCGCCCGGGAGCACGGCTTCGCCGAGACGCGGCGCGCCGCCGCGAACGGAGCGGGAGGCGGCGGAGGGAGCCCCGGGGCCGGGTCCGCCCGGCGAGAGGCGGGCCGGACGGAGCTGGAGCTGGAGGTGGAGGTGATCGGCGACCGACCCCCCGGGCGCACCGAGGCCGACCACCCGCTGGTCCGCGCCGCGGTGGCCGCGACCGAGGCCGTCGGCCGCCAGCCCGAGCTCATCCCCTCCTCCACGGACGCGAACATCCCCATGTCGCTCGGGATTCCCGCCCTGACCATGGGCGGAGGAGGGAGCTCCGGCCGTGCCCACACCCTCCAGGAGTGGTACGAGAACGACGGCGGGCCGGAGGGGCTCTACCGGGTGCTGCTCACCGTCGCGGGCGCGGCCGGGCTCCGGTAGGAGGGAGCCGCCCCCGGCGCTAGAGGCCCGCGACTCGGGGGGCCCCGCGACTCGGGGGGCCCGCGGCGCGCGCGCCGGGGTGCCCCGCGAGGGGGCGGTCCCCTGTACCCCTCTCGAGCGGGTTTGCGGTCGTTCCCTCTGGAACGTTCCGAACGGAAGGGTCTTCCGCGTGCTATGGCGAAAATAGTTGCTGCTGGAACGTTCCAGGGGGAACGACCACATTTCCGGAAAAACGCGAACACTCCGCCCGGCGATCCACCGGACCATCTGCTGGACGATCCGCTGGACGGCCCGCTCGAGCGGGGCCCACGAGCTCAGTCCTCCCGGTCCGCTCCGGCCTCCTCGCCCTCCACCTCCGAATCGTCCATGACGTTCACCCGCCCCCGCGCCCGCCGGACGGTGGCGTGGCCGCCGATCAGCGAGTCGCGGAGCTCGGAGCTCTCGATCATGGCCTCCGGGCCGACGATGCAGTCGCGCAGCGTGGAGCGCACGACCCGGGCGCCCTTCTCCAGCGTCACGTTCGGGCCGATCCGGCTCTCCAGCACCATCACGTCCCGCTCCAGGCGCACCGGGTCGTCCAGCTCGCTGTCCTCGACGCCGGCCGAGTCGTGGAGGATCGCCCGCCCGGTCGAGAGGAGGTGCGCGTTCGTCTCGAGGAGGGTCTCCGGCTTGCCGCAGTCGTACCATCCCTCCACCGGGGCCGTCCGGATCTGCGCCCCCTCGTCGACCATGTACTGGAAGGCGTCGGTCAGGTAGAACTCGCCGCCGGGGCCCGGCTCCTTGTCGAGCGCGTGACGCACCCCGTCGAAGAGGAGCTCGTGGTCGCGGATGTAGTAGAGTCCGATGTTCGCGAGCCGGGAGATCGGCTCGTCCGGCTTCTCCACGATCCGGGTCATCGCCCCGTCGTCGTCGGTGAGCACCACGCCGAAGCGCTGGTAGTCCTCGACCTCCTTCACCCAGATCACCCCGGCCCACTCCGGGCCCAGCGTCCGCACCAGCGAGAGATCGGCGTCGAAGATCGTGTCCACGAAGAGGATCAGCACCTCGCCGTCGACGTACGGCTCGGCCAGCTTCACCGCGCCCGCCGTCCCGTCCTGGACTTTCTGCTCCACGTAGTGGGCGGTCAGGTCCGGATACTCCTCCTCGATGTACTCGCGGATCTTCTCCTGCAGGTAGCCGACGATGAAGACGATCTCGTCGACGCCGAGCTCCAGGAGGTCGTCCAGGATGTAGCTCATCACGGGCCGGCCGGCCACGCGGAGCAGCGGCTTCGGAGTGCGGTAGGTGTGCGGCCGGAGGCGGGTGCCCTTGCCGGCGAGGGGGATGACGGCTTTCATCGGCAGATGCGGATCGGGGTTCGAGGAGCGGGTCGCATCGATACGCGATCGTCCGGCCGGGGTGCAAGGGCCGCGCCGGATCTGGCGGGGATGTTGCTATCGAAGTCCTCGACGACGATTCTGTGAGCCACGGGGCGTGAGCCCCCGAACCCCCCGAGATCCATGCGCGCATCCACTGCGACCACGACCCTCTTCGCCCTTCTCTCCACGGCCTCGCTCGCAGCGGCCCCGCTCGCCTTCGCGGCGGCCGCTTCCGCGCAGGTCCCGGACACGATCCCCGACGATCCGGGCACCATCCAGGTCGCGGGCATGGCCGAGGTGCGGGTTCCGGCCGACCAGGCCGAGGTCTCCCTCGCCGTGGAGACCGAGGGGCCGACCGCCCGCCAGGCCGCGGCCGAGAACGCCGAGCGGATGGACCGCGTCGTGTCCGCGGTCCGCGCCACCGGCATCGCCGGCCTCGAGATCGAGACCCGCGGCTACACGCTCCGGCCTCGCTACGTGCGGCACGATCGTGCCGAGGTCCCGCGGATCGAGGGGTACACGGCCGTGAACCACGTCGTCGTCACCGTCGACGATCCGGACGCCGCCGGCCGCCTCATCGACGCCGGGATCGAGGCCGGGGCGAACCGCGTGGCCAGCCTGAGCTTCAGCGCGACCCGCACCGACGAGGCCCGGCGGGAGGCGCTGCGCGGCGCGGTCGAGAACGCCCGCGCCGAGGCCGAGGTCGTGGCCGAGGCGCTCGGCGTGGTGCTCGGCCTTCCCCGCGAGGTGAACGTCGGCTTCGACCGGCCCTCGCCCCGCGTCTTCCACGAGACGGCGATGATGGAAGCCGCCGACGCGCGGGCGCCCACCCCGGTGGAGCCCGGCGAGCAGACGGTGACGGCGAACGTGAGCATCCGCTACTCGATCCGGGCGCGATGAGGCGCCTCGTCCGCGCGCTCACCGCCAACCGGGCGGAGACGGCGCCCGATCACCCCGATCGGCGCCTGCGCGGGCGCACCTACGCGATCTCCTTCGACCGCGTGTGGAAGGCGGCGCTGCGGGTCGCCGGGAGCCGGATGCGGCGGTGGGAGATCGCCGACCAGGACGATGAGGAGGGCCGCATCGCGGTCGAGGCGACCACGCTCCTCCTCCACTACGTCGACGACGTGGAGGTCCGCGTCACGCTCGACGAGAACGCGCAGACGCGGGTCGACCTGCGCTCCCGGTCCCGGAAGGGGAAGGCGGACTTCGGCACCAACGCCCGCCGGATCGGCCGCTTCCTGCGGGCGCTCGACCGGGAGCTGGAGGCGACGCCCGCCGAGCGCCTCGACCCGCTGGCCGAGCCCGCGTGGCTGGCGGCCGGCACCTGAGCGGGCCCGATCGACTTCTCGCGACTCCGGGAGTCGGCGACTCCGCGAATCTCCCGGATCCGCGCTCCCTGCCCGCCTAACGCCCGCCGATCGCCACCGGGTGATCCACGGGGCGGGGCACCAGACTCTCGCCTTCGCTCTTCGCGATGACGGCCGACGCGGTGAGGTCACCCGTCACGTTCACGGCGGTCCGCAGCATGTCGAGGATGCGGTCCACGCCCAGGATCAGCGCGATCCCCGCGGCGGCCTGCGTGCCCAGACCCACCTGGTTCAGCACGACGATCAGGATGATGATGCCCGCGCTGGGCACCCCGGCGGCGCCGATGCTGGCGAGCGTGGCCATCATCACGATCGTGAGCTGCTCGCCCACGCCCATCGGCACGGCGTAGATCTGGGCGATGAACATCACGGCCACGGCCTGATAGAGCGCCGTGCCGTCCATGTTGATGGTGGCGCCGAGGGGGAGCACGAAGGAGCTCACCTCCTTGCTCACCCCGAGGTTCTCCTCCGCCGTCTCCATCGTGACGGGCAGGGTCGCGTTCGAGGACGAGGTGGAGAACGCGACGAGGGGCGCATTGGCGACCCGCTTGAAGAAGTCGAGCGGGTTGAGCCCGGCGAGGAAGCGCACGAGCAGGCCGTACGTGAAGACCGCGTGGAGGATGAGCCCCGCCGCCACCGTGAGCGTGTAGACGAGAAGGCTCTGTAGCAGGTCCATCCCGAACTGGGAGACCACGCTCGCGATCAGCGCGAAGACCGCGTACGGCGCGAGCATCATGACCCAGTCGATCACCACCATGGACGCGTCGTTCACCCCCTCGAAGAAGGTGAGCACCGCGTCCCGGCGCTTCGGCTCGGCGAGGCTGATCGCCGCCCCGAAGATGATGGTGAAGATGATGAGGGGCAGGAGGTCCATGTCCGCCGCCGCCCGCACGGGGTTGCGCGGGATCATCTCGAGCAGCGTCTCGGTGAGCGACGGCGCCGCCTCGGCCAGCGTCACCCGCCCGGCGGCCTCCTCCTCGAACTGGGAGGCGAGGGCGTCGCGGGTCGCCGTGTCGATCCGGGCTCCCGGAAGCACCAGGTTCGAGAGGCCGAGCCCGATGGTTACGGCGACGGCCGTCGTCGAGAAGTAGTAGATCAGCGTCTTTCCGCCGATCCGGCCCAGCTTCCGGATGTCGCCCAGCGAGGCGGTGCCCACCATGAGACTGGCCACGACGAGCGGGATCACGATCATCGTGATGAGCCGGATGAACGCGGTGCCGATCGGCTCGATCCCGACGAAGAGCGCCTGCAGCCATTCGATGCCGAGCAGGTTCGCGCCGACCCCGGCCACGGTGCCGGCGACGAGCCCGATGAGGATCTTCGTGTAGAGCTGCATGGAGGGTGTCGGGCGGGAGGAGATCCCGCCCCGCCCGCTGGACGGGGGGGAGGATAGGAACGGCGGGGGCTGAGCGGCGCCAAGGTAGGCCGGCCCCTCGACCCCCGGCAAGTCGCCGGCTACCTTCCGGCCGCCATGCCGACCGCTTCATTCCGGACCGTTCCGCTCCTGCTCCTGGCCTCGCTCGCCGTCGTGCTGGCCGGCTGTCCGGCCGACGACGACGCGAGGCGCGGCCTGACCCGCGATCGCGGCCCCTCGGAGGGCACGCCCGCGCCGCTGCGGGGACAGGAGTACACGCGCCGCCTCGTGTTCGTATCCGCCCGGGAGGACACCGCTCTGGTCGTCCCCTTCTCCTTCCGCGCCGTCGCGGGCGAGCGCTCCGTGGCCCGTGAGATGCGCGGCGGGCTGGCCCACCGCGGGATCTGGGAGACCTTCGCCGAGGAGCGATGGGAGACGCCCCCGACCCGTGCGCCGTGGCGGCTCCATCCGCGGGGTGGCGTGCGGCTCCTCGTCGGCGACGACGACCGCCTGGAGGCGATCCTCTACCGGGAGGGCGGGCGGGGTCTCGAGATCGGGCTGGACGAAGAGCTGGTCGAGTGGGGAGGCGGCCCCGACGAGACCTACCGGATCGTGGAGGGTGGGGCGCTGCTCTCGGGCCGGCAGATCCCCGGCTTCGTGGTCGACGTGAGCCACGCTCGCGAGACGGGCGGAGGCGGGCCGGGCGGGATCGCCTTCCTCGTCTCGGGCGACTCACTCCTCCTGGTGCTCGACGAGCCGCCGCGGGACGCGGGAGACGGATCCCGCCCCGGGACCCCGGACCGCTCGCAGGAGTTCGGCGGCTGGGTCTGGATCGCCGACGAGGGCGAGCTGCCGCTGGACCCGGTGCAGGTGGAGTGGCTCCGGCAGAGACCCTTCGAGGAGGCACGCCGCGACGTCCCCACCGAGTGGCGCCTGTCGGGCACCGGCCGCCCGAGCCTGCGGGGGCGGCTCCAGACCCGGGTCAACGACCTCGTGGCCGGCGAGGGAGAGGGGCCTCTGCTCCCCGTCGAGGGCGACTACCAGGTGGATGGCACGGTGATCCTCCGCGACCGCTCCTACCCGGTGCACGGCTACCTCCGGCACGTGCAGCCCTGAGCCGTGCCTGAAGAGCTCGTCCGGGCGCTCCTCACGGTGGTGTTCGGCGCCCTGGCCGGCGGGGTCACCAACTCGCTGGCCATCTGGATGCTCTTCCATCCGTACGAGCCGCCCCGGATCCTCGGCCGCCGCCTCGAGGGTCTCCAGGGCGCGGTGCCGAAGAACCAGGCGCGCCTCGCGGCCGCGATCGGCCGCACGGTGGGCGACCGACTTCTCACCGAGGAGGATCTCACGCGCACCTTCCGCGACCCGGCCTTCCGGGAGGCGTTCGACGAGCGCCTGGCCGGCTTCCTCGACGTGCTGCTCCACCAGGAGCGGGGCTCGCTCCGGGAGATCCTGCCCCCCGGGGTGCTCCCGGAGCTCGAGCGGATGCTGGAGGAGATCGCCGAGCGGGGCGTGGAGCGCCTCGAGGGGTGGATCGGGTCGGAGGAGTTCACCCGCTCGATGGAGGAGCGGGCGGACGGCATCGTGGGCACCGTCGCCGGCGAGCCCGTCTCGGACCTGCTCACCCCGGCGCGAGAGGCGGCGTTCTCGGCCACGGTGGAGGAGTGGCTCGCGGGCGCGGTCGAGAGCCCCGGATTCCGCTCCGCCGTCGAGGAGTACCTGGACGGGGCCGCCCGGAGCCTCCTCCGACCGGGGCGCACCTTCGAGGAGGTGCTTCCGGCGGGACTCGTCGGGGCCGTGGAGCGCGGCATCTCGAGCTACCTTCCGCTCGCGATCCAGCGGCTGGGATCCCTGCTCGACGACCCCGACGCCCGGAACCGCTTCGAGGAGTTCCTCCACGACCTCCTCCACCGCTTCCTCCGCGACCTCAAGTTCCACGAGCGGGTGGTGGCGCGCCTGATCCTGCGCGAGGACACGGTCGACCGCGTGCTGGAGGCCGTCGAGGAGGAGGGCACCGAGCGGCTCTCGGAGATGCTGCGGGACCCGGCCGTGCGGGACGCGATGGCCCGGGGCGTCCGGGACGCCATCGTGGACTTCCTCCGGAAGCCGGTCACCTCGGTGCTCGGGACCGCCGACGACCCCGACGTGGTCGAGGTCCGGGACACGGTCACGGAGTGGATCGTGGACATGGCCCGCGATCCCGCCACCCGCACCTTCCTCCTGGAGAAGCTCGAGGCCGGGGTGGAGCGGGCGGGGGCGCGCACCTGGGGCGAGGTGTTCGAGCGGATCCCCCCCGAGCGGCTGGCCGGATGGGTGGTGACCGCCGCGCGGAGCGACGTCGCGGGTCGGCTCTATCGGGAGGGAGCCCGGCGCGTGGCCGACGAGGCGCTCGACCGTCCGATCGGCACCCCGGCCCGGCTGCTGCCCTCCGACGCGGCCCGGCGGATCGAGGCCGCCCTCGGCGATCCCCTCTGGGAATGGCTCCAGACGCAGGTGCCGGACGTGGTGAGCCGGATCGACGTGGCGAGGCGGGTCGAGCAGAAGGTCCTCGATTTCCCGACGCCCCGCATGGAGGAGCTCGTGCGCCGGGTCACCGAGCGGGAGCTCCGCCTGATCGTGAAGCTCGGCTACCTGCTCGGGGCGTTGATCGGGGGGGTGCTGCTCGGGGTGAACGCGCTGCTGGCCTGACTCCGGCGGGGGCCGCGGTCCGAAGGCCCGCCGCCGGTGCGTCCGACCGGTCGGACGCTCCTACGCCCGCTCCTCCGGACCTCCGGCGGCGGGGCCCTCCTCCGCCTCTCCGTCCGCCCGTTCCCCTCCGGAGTCCTCCCGCCGCTCCGGCGCCACGGTCCGGAAGCGGCTCCGCCCCTGCCCCTCGCGGGAGCTCCGCTCGCGCGCCTTCAGGAGGTCCAGCGGGGTGAAGTGTCGATGCACCCGCTTGCGGCGGCCGCGCTCGTCCAGCGAGCGCTCGATCTCGCGCGGGTCCTGCCGGAACCGGCCGAGCCCCAGGCTCACGCCCAGTGCGAGCGCGGCGAGGAGCCCGAGGATCTTGAGCAGGGTGATCATTCCTACGCCTTGCCCACCGCCTCCAGGAGGAGGAGCGTCAGACCGACCGAGAGGACGATGGCGACCGCGTTCGTGCCGACCGCCACCATGGCGACGACGGTCCAGAAGACCACGTGGATGAAGGTGTATCCGCCGGGAAGGAGATCCACGTCCGTCGCTCCTGGAGAATGAGGCCCTCGGGTCGGTGCGGGAAATATGAGGATGCCCGCGTCGGGTGTCCACCGGAGGTGGCACGCGAGGGTTCCACCGGAGGCCCGGAAGGGCCCCCTACCGGGCGTCACTCGATGCCGCCGCCCCCCTCCATCTCGGCTTCGATCCGCTTCCTCGTCTCGGCCAGGTAGCCCGGCTCCACGTCGAGCAGCGAGCAGATCCGGCGCATGAGGCTCTGCTCGTGCGAGGCGAGCGTGCCGTCCGCGTACACCAGACCCCACATGACCTCGAGGAGCACCATCTTCTGGCCCAGCGAGTACCGCTCGTTGATCAGGCTCGTGAACTGCCAGAGGTCGACGGCCTCCGCGCGCTCCCGCTCCGCCAGTCTCAGGAGCCGCTCCGCCTGGCCGCGGTCGAGCCCGTACTGGCGCCGCACGGCCCCCTGGAGGTGGCGGCGCTCCTCCTCGCTGAACTCCTCGTCGGCGTAGGCCAGCTCCAGGAGGAGCGCGCACGCCGCCAGCCGGATGTCCTTCCGGCGCGCCCGCGGGTCCTCCTCCGTGACGGCCATCGTCCGGTCGAAGAACGAGCGGATGGCATCGAGCATGTCGGCTCCCGGGCGGAGGGGGAAAGACGGCGCGGACGGCAACTCGGACCGCTGACCGTCAGACCGGAGTCAGGTCGAGCAGCCGGTGCCCCTCCATCTCCACCGTCCCGGCGGACTCCACCTGCACGGATCGCCGGAAGAGGGGCCCGTCGTGGACGAATGTATGATACTCTCCGTGCTCCCCGCACGGATCGCAGCCGCGAGCCTCCAGCTCCTCGACCAGCTCCCGGTCGAGCTCGCGTCCGAGCCACCCGGGATCTCCCCGCTCGAGGTCGACGCTCACGACGGTGGCGCCGTAGCCGAGGTCCACGAACTCCCGCACCAGCTCGCCCGGAGGGTCGCCCCAGAGGGGCTCCCGGTGCTCGAGGCCGGCGGCCGTGGTCCGCTCCTCGTACCAGGAGCGGATCCCTTCGAGGTGCACGTTCCCGTAGACCACCCCCACCACGCCCTCCCGCACCAGCCGCTCCAGCATGCGCCCGAAGACCGTCTCGAAGTCGTCGGGGTGGGTGTGGTCGTCCAGGAGGCGGAGGTCGAGGGCGGAGGCGTGCTCGCCGACCAGCTCCCTGGGGATCCCGTGGAAGCGCACCCGCCCGGAGCTGCCCTCCCAGACGTTGAAGGCCACCGGGACCTCCCATCCGAGCGCCCGGGCCCGGTGGAGCGCGAGGGTGGCGTCCTTGCCCGCACCGGTCGCCAGGGCGAACGGCCCGCTCACGCCTCCAGCTCCCGCACCCTCTTCACCCCGGCCCGGAGGGGGAGCACGATCGCGGCCGCCGTCACGGCCGCCGCGCCCGCGAGGCCCACGACGAGGGGCAGCACGCTCGCCGAGCCGTCCGGCGTCCCCCGGAGCCGGTCCGTCAGGAAGCCGTAGACCGGCCACGCCTCCAGGATCACCACGACCCCCAGATAACCCACCGCCGTCATCATGAAGAGGAGCCCTCCGAACGACGTGGGGATCTCGGCGACGTTCTCCGTCTCGAAGTTCGGGTAGAGGGCGCCGAAGCCGAGCGCGAGCGCGGTGAGGGCGAAGGTCGCCGCGATCATGGTCACCGTCGTGAGGACGAGCACGAAGGTCGACGCCTCCAGGATCAGGTTCGTCCCGACGATGAGCGGCAGCGCGACGAGGAGCAGGGGCACGGTGCCGACCCAGTACTTCGACCAGAAGAGCGTGCGGACGTCGAGGGGCGAGGAGCGGAGCAGCCACATCATCCGTCCCTCGAGCGAGACGGCCGGGAAGACGAAGCGGGCCGCGATGGCGGCCACCACGAAGCCGGCCAGCCCGAGGTTCAGGAAGGAGACGACGTTGATCAGGAAGAAGGAGACCTCCTCGCCCGTGTAGAGCGGGAGCACCCGGATGTTGTAGACGTAGACGACGACGAGGACGCCCAGGAGCACGAGCTGCGACCACTGCGTCGCGTCCCGGAAGAAGACCCGGATCTCCTTCGCCACCAGCTCGCGGGTCCGGAGGGAGGCGCCGGGCAGGGCCCGCTCGAGCCAGCGCGAGCGCCGGCGGCCCTCCCGCCGCTCGGCGCCCTCCTGCGCCCGCGTGAAGCCGGAGCGGAAGAAGCGTCCGTGGAGCCACGCCCCCATCACGAAGAAGGCCGCGGCCGTGGATAGGAGCAGGAGCAGCGGGAGGGGGTCGAAGAAGCCGTTGAGCTGTGCCATGAGCGCGCCGGACATCCACTCGCTCGGCAGCCACGGCGAGGTGGGGGTCCGCACCACGGCGACGAAGTCGACCAGGTCGCGGAACTCCTCGGGCCGCACGAGCCGCTCGGGCCGGAGGAAGCGGAAGAGAGCCACCACCCCGGAGGCCGCGAAGAGACCCACGAGCGCCAGCAGATCCCGGGTCCGCCGGGCCGGGAAGACGTTGACCAGGAGCAGCGTGACGGCCACCCCCACCACGGCCGGAAGCACGAGGAGCGCGGCCAGCGTGAGCGTGGCGAGCAGGTAGTAGCCCGGCCCCGCCGAGTACACCACGCCGTAGGCGGCGAGCAGGGGGATCGCGAGCAGGACCACCATCCACGACGAGTCCACCACCGTCTCGACCAGCCGCGCCGCGTACAGGTGGAGCCGGTCCACGGGCGAGGCCGCGAGCAGCTCCAGGTCGTTCGCCAGGAAGAAGGTGGAGAGCGCGGTGATGACGTTCGAGAGCAGGAGGATCAGCAGGAAGGTGAGGAGCGCCATGGCCAGGAGCTTTCCCGCCAGCGCGTCGCCGATGCCCTGCGTGCCCCGGAAGTAGAGGAGCATCCGGAAGATCACCGCGAAGACGAAGGCCCAGAAGAAGAGGCCGACGAAGCCGAGGACGAAGCCCTTGAACAGCCGGCCCTCCCGCTCCTCGCCGCGGTGCAGCCGGCTCAGAACCTTCGCCCGGAGGAGGGCCAGGAACCCGGAGGGGGCGCTCCGGCCGGAGTCGTCCGCCGACTCCTCTCTCACAGCGCCTCCCGGAGGCCGGCCACGACCTCCTCCATCTCCGCGCCCCCGGTGAGCCTGAGGAAGATCTCCTCGAGCCCCGCCCCGCCGGCATGCGCCACCCGGCGGAGCTCGTCCATGGTGCCGCGCGCCACCACGACCCCCTCGTCGAGGATGGCGATGTCGTCGCAGAGCGCCTCGACCACCTCCAGCGTGTGGCTCGAGAGGAAGACCGTGCCCCCGTGATCCACGTAGGTCCGGAGCAGGTCCTTGAGCACCCGCGCCGACCTCGGGTCCAGCCCGACCATCGGCTCGTCCACCACCACCATCTCGGGCTGGTGGACGAGGGCCGAGGTGATCAGCAGCTTCTGGCGCATCCCGTGCGAGTAGCTCTCGATCAGCTCGTCCTTCCACGGCGTCAGATGGAAGAGCTCGAGGAGCCGGTCGCCCCGCCGCTCGGCCTCCACCGGCTCCTTGCCCCAGAGCCCCGCCACGAACCGGAGGAACTCGCCCCCCGAGAGCTTCTCGTAGAGGAAGGGCCGGTCCGGGATGTAGCCGATCCGGGACTTCGCCGCCGCCGGGTCGGTCGCCACGTCGTCGCCGCCGACCAGGATGCGGCCCTCCGACGGCTGCATGACGCCCGCGATCATCCGGATCGTGGTCGTCTTGCCAGCCCCGTTCGGCCCGAGGAAGCCGAACATCGTTCCGCGGGGGATCTCCAGGTCGACGCCGTCGACGGCGGTGAAGGAGCCGTAGCGCTTGACCACGCCCCGGAGGGAGAGCATGGGCTCGCTCATCCGCTCTCCAGCACCTCGATCTCGAGCCGTCCGATCAGCCGTACGATCTCGACCTGCTGCGCCAGCCCGCCCACGACGAAGCGGATGTGGGCGGCGTCGGCCGGATACTGCCCGAACGTCGGATCGACCGCCACCCACTCGCCGAGCCACACCTCAGGCCAGGCGTGGTAGAAGAACGCCCCGTCCACGTAGACGAGCCCGACGGCGGTGCGTGCCGGAAGGCCGAGCGCACGCGCCATGGCGACGTAGAGGACCGTGTGCTCGTTGCAGTCGCCCTCCCGGGCCTCGAGCACCTGCACGGCGCTCGGCACGGAGAACGTGATGCTCTTGTCGAGCGCTCCGTACACCCAGGTGGTGAGCTGCCGGGCGATCCGCTTCGGATCCGGCGACCAGGAGAGCCGGTAGTCGGTCGCCCGGCGGGCCGCCTCCAGGATGGCCGGGTCGTCGCTCTGGATCAGCGGCTCCGGCTGCAGCGTCTCGCCGAGGTCCATCCTGGGGTACGGCAGCGTGTAGCCGGGCTCGAGCGCCGCCCAGTCCTCGCGCCGGACGATCAGGGTGTCGCCCCGGAGCTCCTGGCGCCCCCCCTCCAGCTGGAATCCTTCCAGCTCCACCCCGCCGAGCCGGAAGCGGAGCTCCTCGTGGGCCTCGATGTCGCCGAGATCGACGTCGCTCTGGATCGCGGTCGAGAGGATCACGTCGTCGTCGACCGGCGAGACGGGCGCGCCCCGGCTCTCCACCTGCGCCTGCTCGGCCAGCTCGTAGCGGGTCCGCTCCATCGAGAAGCCGAGGGGGGAGGAGGCGCGGAGGATCCGGCCGTCCTCGTCGACCCAGCTCTCCACCTGCACGCCCCCGTACGCCTCGGCGATCCGCCACGCCGGGATGGAATCCCAGGTCACCGGCTCCCACCGACCCGTCGCCGGATCGACGGCGACGCTGTCGGGCAGGGCGAGGGTGTCGTGCTCGAGGATCCGGACCTCGACCGCCCGCGTGGACAGGGTCGAGGGGTCGAAGATCGGCACCCGCAGGGTGCGGCCCACCCGGAGCCGCTCGCCCATGGCCACCCGGATCGGGAGCACGGAGGCGAACACCGGGGGCTCGTCCATCCGATACGAGACGCGCTGCTCCCGTCCGCCGGCGTCCACCACCACCTCGAGCACCGAGTCGCCCACCAGCTCTCCCTCGGCGGTGTAGCGCCCCGCGTCGGAGTCCAGGCGGAAGCGGAAGCTCCGCATCACGAGCGCGGGCGAGAGCTCGACCCGCGTGATCGCCACCGCCGTGCCCGTCTGTCCGAGCGCGGGGAGCTCGAGCAGCATCTGGTCCTCGAGGACGAACCCGCCCTCGGCGAGCGTGTCGAGACGGGAGCTCGCCCGGCCGACGGTGCGCTCGCCCATCCGCAGCGTGTAGTACTCGGTGCCGGGGCCCAGCGACATCGACGCCGCCTCCGCGAGCCGCGCGAGCTCCGGCTGGAAGTACTCGCGCCGCGCCTGCCATCCCAGCGTCGCGATCCACGCCAGGAGGATCGCCACGCCGATCCACGTGCGTCCGGGTCTCATCCGCCGACCGCGCCGTTCCCGGCGGGCGGCCCGCTCCCGGTGGGCGGCCGCGCGGAGCTCACCGACGCGAGCACCCGGCGGAAGGCCTCCTCCTCGTAGCCGGCGGCGACGACCAGTACCACGCGTCGCGGTGGGGCGTCGGAGGCGAGGTGGTCGAGAAGGACGGGAAGCATCTCGGCCGCCGCGTCCTCCGCGTCGAGGTTCCCCGCGCCGATCCCGAGGGGCGGGAGCGCGATCGAGTCGAGCTCCCATTCGGCGGCCCTCCGGAGGACGTTGACCAGCGCGCGGCGCACCCCGACGCGGGAGACCGGCTCGGTGGGAGACTGGAGAGCCGCGTGGATGATGAAGGGCGTGGCGAGCTCTCCACCCGGGGTGAGGACCGCCCCGCCCACGGGGAGCTCCCCGGCCGCCTCGACCCGGCGCAGGACGTCCTGGCCCGCGCCGATCTCCAGGAGCCTGGACACGGCCGTGAGGGGACCCCCGTCCGAGCGAACGGGGCGGACGACCCCCTCGGCGGGCACGCTCTCCAGCGGCGCGCTCACCAGCTCGATCCGGTCGCCGGCCGAAGCCCGCTGGGAAGGTCTGGCCGGGCTCACCGGTGCGACAGCTCCCGGGAGCGGCGGTACATCCGCGCCGCCTCGCCCGTCATGTGCTTGCGGTCGTAGAGGATGCCCATCGTGTAGTACGCGCGGGCGTTCGACGGATCGAGGTGGACCGACCGCTCCAGGACCTCGAGCGCGTCGTCCACCCGTCCCATGCGGTTCAGGCACTCGCCGCGGTAGAAGTGCGCCGCCGCGTGCTCCGGGTCCTGCTCGCACGCCGCTCGGAGATCCGCCTCGGCCGAAGCGTAGAGCCCCCGCCGGAAGAGCAGGATGCCGAGCTGGGCCCGCGGCTCCGCACGCTCGGGCGCAATCCGCACGGCCTTCCGGAGCTCACGCTCCGCCTCGTCGTAGCGTCCGAGCGAGCGGAGCGCGGAGCCGAGGTTCGTGAGGATCTCCGGCTTCTCCGGCTCGAGCTCGAGCGCCTGCTCCAGCTCCTCCACGGCGGCCCGGTGGGATCCGAGCTCGTCGTAGAGGACGCCGAGGTCGTGGCGGGCGCGCACGTCCGACGGGTCGGCGGCCAGCACGGACCGGTAGAGGGCGATCGCCTCCCGGGCCCGACCCTCCTCCACCAGCCGGCGGGCCCGCCGGAGTTCCTCGCGAAGCGGATCGTCCTCGCCTCCGCTCCCGTCGTCCTCGGCACCATCGACTCCTGGAGCGCTCGACATACCCCGCTCGCGCTCGTTCTCCTCGTCTTCGACCGGCTTCGGCCCCATCCCCTCCAGCAAGAGCTCCTCGGACAGGAGACGCTCCTTCCGACCGCGGCGCCGGCTCACCCGGGCTCCCCGTCCGGAGCCACCGTCTCCCGGAGCACCCATTCCAGGTACGGGGCCGACCCCTCGCTCACCGGCAGCGCGAGCACCTCGGGCACGTCGTAGGGGTGCAGCTCGGCGATCCGCTCCGTCAGCTCCTCGACCCGGTCCCGCCGGGTCTTCAGCATCAGGAGCACCTCGGTCGAGCGCTCCACCACGCCCTCCCACCGGAAGATCGAGACGAGGCCGGGAACGACGTTCCCGCACGCCACCAGATGCTCCTCCACGAGCGCGCGCACCAGCTCCTCCGCCGCCTCCTCGGGGGCGGTCACGAGCAGCACCCGGACGTCGGTCGCGTCGGTGCCGCGGGCGGCCTCTCCGTTCATGTGCGCCTCCTCATGCGCGCTTCTCGGCGACGAACACCGTCCGCTCGCGATCGTCCACCTCGTAGAAGCGCTCGATGAGCTCCCGGTGCCGCTCCTCCACGACCCTCCGCTTCACCTTCTGGGTGGGGGTCAGCGATCCGTCCTCCACGGTGAACTCCTCGTCGAGGAGCCCGATCTTCTTCGGGACCTCGTAGCGGGAGAAGTCTTCCAGCTCGCCGAAGATCTCGCCTTCCAGGTGCTCCTGGACCCGCTCCTGGTCGAGCAGGTCGCGGCGGTCCGAGAACGAGATCCCCTGCTCCCCGGCCCACGCCTCGAGCTTCGGGAAGCCCGGCACCACGAGGATCGAGAGGAACTTCCGCCCGTCGCCCACCATGACCGCCTGCTCGACGTAGGGGTTCGACGTGAGGCGGTTCTCGATGGCCTGGGGGGCGACGTTCTTTCCCCCGGCCGTGACCATGATGTCCTTCTTGCGGTCCGTGATGGTCAGGTAGCCGTCCTCGTCGAGCTCGCCGATGTCCCCGGTGTGGAGCCACCCCTCGGCGGTGATCGTCTTCTCCGTCTCCTCCGGCTTGCCGTAGTAGCCCTTCATTACCTGCGGGCCGCGCACCAGGATCTCGCCGTCCTCCGCGATCCGGATCTCCGTGCCCGGCACCGGCGGTCCGACCGTGCCGATCTTGATCCGGTCCTTCGGGTTCACGTTCGTCACCGGAGACGTCTCGGTCAGCCCGTACCCCTCCAGGATCGGCAACCCGGCCGAGAAGAAGAAGCGGTTGATCGTCGGGTTCAGCTTCCCGCCCCCGCTCACGAAGTACTTGAGTCGGCCTCCGACGCCCTGCTGGATCTTCCCGAAGACCAGGCGCTCGGCCAGGCCGTACTGGAGCCGGGTGAGGAGCGGCGGACTCCGCCCCTCGAGCCGGTCCTCGGCCCACCGGTCGCCCACGCCGCGCGCCCACCTCACGAGCACCCCCTTCGCCCCCTCCGCCTCCATCACCTTGTTGTAGACCTTCTCGTAGAGTCGGGGCACCGAGACCTGGATCGTGGGCCCGACCCGCCTCAGGTCGTCCGCCACCGTCTCGAGCGAGCGGGGGAAGGCGATGACGCAGCCGCCCCGGTAGAGCAGGTAGTCCACCATCCGCTGGAAGATGTGCGACTTGGGCAGGAAGCTGAGGGTGACGTCGTCGGCGCTCACGTCGAGCACCTCCGAGCACGCCTGGACGTTGCTGAAGATGTTCTGGTGGGTGAGCATCACTCCCTTCGGGTCGCCCGTGGTGCCGGACGTGTAGATGATCGTCGCCACCTCGCCGGGATCCGCCGAGCGGGCCTCCGAGCGGAACGCCTCGTCCGACTCCCAGGCGCCGGAGCCCGAGGCGACGAAGTCGTCCCAGGAGGTCACGTCGGCGCCCGCGCCTCCACCGCCGCCCGCGCCGCCGCCCCCGTCCGCCGGCGCCTCGAAGACCACGATCCGGACGCCCTCGAGGCCGTACTCACGGACGGCCTCGCGCACCTCCTCCACCTGCTCGGCGTCCTCGGCGAAGACGAGGCGGGCGCCCGAATCCCGGAGGATGTAGCCGGTCTGCGACGCCGTGATCGTCGGATAGATCGGCACGTCGGTGACGCCGGCGCACAGGCACGCGAAGTCGGCCACCGCCCACTCCGGCCGGTTCTCCGAGATGATCGCCGCCCTGTCTCCCCTCGAGAGACCCGCTCCGCGGAGCGCCCCGGCCACGGCCTTCACCTGCGCGTAGGTCTCGCCGGACGAGACGTCCTCCAGCTCCTCGCCCACGAAGCGACGGAAGGCCGGCTTGTCGCCGAACTCGTCGATGCCGTCCAGGAAGAGCGCCGAGAGCGTACCCCGGGGCAGCTCCGCCTCGTTCGCGGCGTAGTCACGACTTCCCATGCGTGGACTCCTCGTCAGCGGTTCGCGGCGGCGGGCTCAGCCCCGCCGGATACGGACGTCCAGCTCGAGATCGTCCCTGAGGGTGTGGAGCACGCTGCAGTACTTCTCCCGGGAGAGCGCCACCGCCCTCTCCAGCTTCCCCTCGTCGGACGGGTCCATCCCCTCCACCACGTACTCCAACCGCACCCGGGTGAAGCGGCGGGGGGGATCCGCGGCCCGTTCCCCCTCCGCCTCGACGGTGAGACCGGTGTGCTCCACCCGGCCCTTGCCGAGGATGTCCACCACGTCCACGGCCATGCATCCGGCCAGCGCCAGGAGGAGGGCGTCCATCGGTGACGGCCCCTCCGCGCCGTCGCCGTCCACCTCGACGGTGCCGAACCCCTCACCGGAGCCCCGGAAGCGGAGCGCCTCGCCCGTCCACTCCAGGACGGTCCGCTTCACCTCGGCCACGGCTTCACCTCGACCACGGCGCGCCTCCGGTCACGCCGTCCACCGGCGCGCCCGCGGTCTCCCGATCAACCCTCCGCATCCGGTGCCATCCTCGGCTCCGCTTCGCCCTCTCCGCGCCCCGTGATCTCCGACAGCGTCCGCTGCGCGTGCTGGACGTGCTCACGGGCGCTCGCCTCGTCCGGGGCGTTCTCGAGGAAGGCGCGCAGGTGATCCACCGCCTCGCGGGTCTGCCCGGACCGGAGCAGGAGGAAGGCGAGCCCGTAGTGGGCGCCCGGCGCCGCGGGATTCTTCTGGAGGACGTGCCGGTAGGTCTTGCCCGCCTCGTCGGTCATGCCGATCCGCGTGTAGGCGATCGCGATCTGCTGCAGCACGACCGGGTCGCCCGGCGACTCCTTCAGCGCCAGCCGGAAGGAGGTCAGGGCCTCGTGGTGGCGCCCGGACGAGAGGAGCGAGAGCCCCTCCTGGTAGTAGTCCACCCGCTCGCGGTCGCCGGAGCCTCCGAAGAGTTTCTTCCACCAGGACATGGCAGCGCGGGCGGGAGGGGCGGACGGGCGGACGGGCCGCGGGAGTCGCACGAAGCACGCCGCGCGGCCGGGAAGCGCGAAGGCCGAGCGGAGAGCGCCGCACGCCTGAAGGTAGAAAACGGCGGGAAGGGTAGCAACGGCGCGGCGTGGCAGACGTGGCTCACGGTCGAAGCGGGCCTTCACGCCAGGATGCTCGAACGCACCTCGTCCGGTAGATTGCGGTATACCTCTCACGGACGATGATGGTTACGAGAATCCTTCCCGCATTGCTCCTGTCGATCGCGGTGGCAGCGGGGTGTGAATCGACGACGGAGCCGTCCGCCGAGGCCTTCGGGCTCACCCTGATCGAGCCGTGGCCCCGCTGGGAGTCGGTCTATCACGAGATCGAAGAGTGTGTCGGCGTCGAAGGCGCGTTCGAGCGGGTCAACTGGTACTCGGCCGAAGGGATCACGCTCCGGAACGCAGAGGGTGGATTGAGAGCCGAGGGGATCTGGCTGGTGGCACAGGGCGACCCTCACGGAATCGCGCTCACCGTAGATCTTCTGGAGCGCGCCGCCCGGCCCACGTGGCCAGGCCAGGAGAAGGGCGTGCCGGTCGTCGCCCACGAAGCGATCCACGAGGTTCTCCAACTCGCCTCCCACGGGGGACAGGTCTGGTGCGAATGCGACCCCAATCCGAGCTGGTGGCCGCAGTGTCGCTGAAGCAGGGAGCGAGAAGGAGCTCGGCTCGAACGCCGCGGAGGCGCGCGCCCTAACCCCGCAGCGCCACCACAGTCCCCGCCTCGTCGAGCAGCAGGCCGAGCCCGCCCTCCTCCAGCCGCGCCCGCACCCCGTCCGGCGGGTCCAGCACGACCACCCGCCCCCCGGGCTGGACGATCCGCACCGCCTCGTCGAGCAGATCGGGCGCGGCGTTCCCTCCCAGCGCCACCCCGCGCACCGTGCCCGAGAAGAAGGGCAGGCGGGGCGCGGCCACGATCCGGGTCACGCCCGCCCACTCCGGCTCCGCCCGCAGCGAGGCGTCGACCGCCACCACCTCGATCTCCTCGAGCATGTCGGCGAGCGCCCGGGCGTGCCGCGCCGGATCGCCGACGAGGACGAGCCGGCCGGGGCCGCGCTCGACGCCGAGGAGCGCACCCAGGCGAAGGACCTCCTCGGGCACGTTCGGGGCCTCTGCCGGATCGGGCGGCTCGCCCCCGGCCGAAGGGGACGGCTCGTCCCCCCCCGGGGGTGGCGGCTCATCCGCGGCCGGGCGCGGCTCCCGCGCTCTCTCCGCCGGCAGCGGCGGCAGCGATTCCCGCGGTGGAGCCCGCAGGTCTCCGAATCCGCGCCGGACCGGGTAGCTGGCGCGGCAGTTCGGGCAGCCCAGCTCGCCCTCCAGGATGCGGCGCTCCTCGACCCGGTGCGCCAGGAGGATCAGCCCGAACTCCGGCCCGCACCGTGGGCAGCAGAGCGTGTCGGTCAGGAGGATGTGCACGGAGCCCGCTCACGGCCCCGGATGCGGCCGGCCCGGGGGCACCGGGGCGTCGGCCGGCCCGTACTGGGCCCACTGGATCGGCGTCTCCCAGACCCGCGCGTAGAGGAGCCCGTCGGCCACCTCCTCCGGGAGCCGCCCGCGAATCTCCTCGTAGAACCAGCGGGCCTGGTTCTCGGCGCTGGTCTCCCGGTCCCGGAAGGGCTCCAGCTCGTTCAGATTCTCGTGGTCGAGGGTGTCGGCCAGCTCGCGCAGGTGCCGCTTGAGCGCGACGAAGTCCACCGCGATGCCGGAGTCGTCGAGCTCGGGCACCTGGACCGCCACCTCCACGACGTAGCGGTGGCCGTGCATCCGCTCGCACGCGCCCCTGTAGTTGCGGAGGAAGTGGGCGGAGTCGTAGTGGGCCTGGACGGCGACGGTGTACATGCTGGAAGGCCTGCGCGGGGTTCGGGGGATCGGCGGCCCGGTCAGGAGCGCCGGATCTGGAGAAGGGGGAGCGCGACGCCGGGGGGGCGGGTGGCGGCGAAGAGGACGGCCCCGGCGACGTCTTCCGGCCGGAGCATCGCCGAACGGTCCGGCAGGTCCGGATCGGCGTCGGGGTCGAGCGGATCCCAGAGCGCGGTGTCGGTGGCGGCGGGCTCGATCAGCGTGGCGCGCACGCCGGTGCCCCGGATCTCCTCGAGCAGCACCTCGTGCAGGCCCCGGAGCCCGAACTTGGACGACGCGTAGGCGGCGTTTCCTGGCAGCGCCACCCTGCCGGCGACCGAGCCCATGTGCACCACCGTGCCCGAGTCCCGCTCGAGCATGCCCGGGAGCAGCCGGCGGAGCAGGAGGAAGGGTGCGTGCAGGTTCACCCGCCAGCTCCGCTCCATGGCCCCCGGCTCGGTGAGGGCCACGGGCGCCAGATCGAAGGCGCCGGCCGCGCTCACGACCACGTCGGGCGGCCCGCCCAGCGTCTCGAGGAGGTCGTCCAGCGCCGGGGCCAGGCTCTCCTCGCGCGTGAGATCGGCGGGAAGCGGGACGGCGCCGTCGAGCTCGTCGGCGAGCGCCTCCAGGGCGTCCCGGCTCCGGGCCAGGAGGTGGAGCCGGGCGCCGGCGCGGGCGAGCGCCACTGCGGCGGCCCGGCCGATCCCGCGGCTGGCGCCGGTGACGAGCGCGGTGCGGCCCTCGAGGGGGCGCGGTCCCCTGCTCACGAGAGCGGGTCGTGGTCGGTCATGCAGAGCCGCAGGAACTCGTCCCGGGTCCGCTGGTCCTCGAGGAAGGCGCCCCGCATGGCCGAGGTGATCGTCTTCGAGTTCTGCTTCTGGATCCCGCGCATCATCATGCAGAGGTGGTACGCCTCCACCACGATGCCCACCCCCTGGGGCTCGATGATGTCCCAGAGCGCCTGGGCCACCTGATCGGTCAGGCGCTCCTGGACCTGGAAGCGGCGGGCGTAGACCTCCACCAGGCGCGCCGTCTTGCTCAGCCCCATGATCTTGCCGTCCGGGATGTAGGCCACGTGGACCTTCCCGAAGAAGGGCAGCAGGTGGTGCTCGCAGAGGGAGTACATCTCGATGTCCTTCACCATCACCATGTTCTGGTGGGTCTCCTCGAAGAGCGCCTCGCCCACGGCGTCCTCGGCGGACATCCCGTAGCCCCGGGTCAGGTACCGGAGCGAGGACTCCACCCGGGCGGGGGTGCGGAGCATGCCCTCCCGCCCCGGATCGTCGCCCATCCGGCGGATGATCTCGGCCACCAGGTCGGGGACGGGCACCGCCGAGAGGTCGGCCGCGGGGGGGTCGGCGGGGGTCTCCTCCTCCCGCTCCGGACGGGGCTCGCCCTCCGGAATCTCCAGGTCCTCGGGTCTGGTCGCCACGCTTACCTCCGGGCGAAAGCGTCTGGGGAAAGTGCGGGCCGGCCACCCGCGGACGGCGGGATCACTCCCCCGTGTACTCCACGTAGTTCCGGGGCGTCTCGCGGAGGACGAGCCTGCGGAGCTCGACGCCGTCCGGCAGCTCCGGCTCGATCCGCCGCCAGATCGCCACCACCAGGTTCTCGGTGCTGGGGATCACGCCTTCCAGCCACCCCACTTCCAGGTTGAGGTTGCGGTGGTCCACGTCGCGCAGCACGCGCTCCTGCACCCGGTCGCGGAGCTCCTTCAGGTTCATGACGAACCCCGTCTCCGGGTCCACCTCTCCCTCCACGGTCACGTCCAGCTCGTAGTTGTGGCCGTGCCAGTTCGGGTTGGCGCAGTCGCCGAAGACGTCGTGGTTCCGCTCTTCCGACCACTCCTCCCTGTGGAGGCGATGGGCGGCGCTGAAGTGGACTCGGCGCGTGACGCGGACCCGGGGCATGGCGGCCGGCTGGAAGGCGGAGCGTGGGCGAGGTCGCCCGGACGAACACCGGCTACCCCGGCGCTCCACCGGCGTTTCGGCCGGGAAGGCGGGACGCAAAAAAAAGGGCCGGCGCCCTAGTGGCGCCGGCCCCGACGTACTGGAGGGGATAGATCGAAGCCCGGGTTGAACTTATGGTGACCACCCCGCCGCTTTCGCCTTCCCGTGTTTCAGGGCCTGACGGCCACCGCGGGAGTCAGTCCCGGCTCTTCAGGTGTTGGCTCGATTCTTTGGCCCTCCAGCACGCGGTCCAACAATATAATGCCTGTCTCTCGGGGCATCCACTGTTGCAAGATCCGCTCCCCCGCTCCCCCGCTCGCCCGGCGGAGCCCCCTCATCCGCGACCCTCCGGCCGCAGCGGCATGAGGACCTCCGTCCCGACTTCGGAGAGGTCGTCGACCTCCCGGGGGTCGGTCCAGTAGACCTCCCAGCGGGCGCCGGCCGCCTTCCGGCCGTGGCGGGCGACCCAGGCTCCCAGCGCGGCCGCGGCGGCCGGGAGGTCGTCGTAGGAGCCCCAGTGCTCCGTCGCGGCGGCCTCGCCCCCCGGGAGCTCGGACGGCTCCACGGGGCCTGCCCCCTCCAGCGCTCGCGAGACCGGGAATCCGGCCTCGAGCTCGACCTCCTCCTCGCCGACCTCGTGGTAGCGCGCGTACGGGGGGCCCGCCGGCTCCTCTCCCAGCTCCTCGATCCGCCGGGACACCGCCTCCAGGTGTTCGCCGATGGTCGCGGGGACGTCGGCGAGCGCGGCGCGGCCCCGCACCATCAGGGTGGGCTGCGGCGAGAGCCGGCGGACCTCGATCTCGTAGTCCACGGAGCTACTCCCGGAATCCCCGGAGCAGCCCGAGGTTCCTGAGGTCATGAGTCACGGGGTCGTCCTCCTTGGGGGTCTCCAGGACCTTCGGCACCCCGAGGAAGCGCTCGTCGTTCACGATGCGTCGGAAGGGCTCGGGGCCGATGTGGCCCTCGCCGAGGTGCTGGTGACGGTCCTTCCTCGAGCCCCGCGGATGCTTCGAGTCGTTGAGGTGGAAGAGGCCGATCCTCTCCAGTCCGACGACGTCGTCGAAGCGGGCGAAGACGCCCTCGTAGTCGTCCACCAGGTCGTAGCCGGCGGCCCAGGCGTGACAGGTGTCGAAGCAGACGCCGACCCGTTCCCGCTGCTCACGCGGGAGGCCCTCCAGGATCCGGGCGAGGTTCTCGAAGGAGGCCCCCACGCTCGTACCCGAGCCGGCGGTGATCTCGAGGAGGACCCGGGTCGGCCCCTTCACCGCCTCCAGGGCGCGGGCCACCGCCTCCGCGTTCCGATCGAGCCCGCTCTCCATGTCGCCGTCCGTCGCGTTTCCCGGATGGGTCACGAGGAAGTCCAGGCCGAGACGCGCGCACCGACGGAGCTCGCCCTCGAAGCAGGCGCGGGACCGCTCCCACAGCGCCTCGTCCGGCGACGAGAGGTTGATCAGGTACGAGTCGTGGGCCCCGGCCGTGCGGATGGCGTGCGTGTCGCGCTCGGCGAGGAACGCGTCGCGGAGCGCGTCGTCCACCTCGCGCTCGGCCCAGCGGGACGGCTGCTTGGTGAAGAGCTGGAGCGTGACGGATTCGATCTGACGGGCCCGGGCGGGAGCCTTGTCTGCACCGCCCGCGCTGGAGACGTGGGCGCCGAGCTCGTCGAAGCCGGGATCGCCGAAGCCGGAACCGTCGACGGCGCCGTCGTCGATCACTCCGGCAACCCGGGCTCCGTCATCGACCGCACGTCCAGCGCCCGGTCCAGCTCCTCGCCCTCGAGCAGGCCCTCCTCCTCGACGATCTCCCGGACGGTGCGGTCCTCCTCGGCGGCGCGCTTCGCCACTTCGGCCGCCCGGTCGTAGCCTATGTAGGGATTCAGGGCGGTGGCGATGGAGGGGTTCCGCTCCAGGAGCTCCGTAGCGCGCTCGCGGTCCGGCTCGATGCCGTCCACGCACCGCTCGGCGAACACACGGGAGGCGTTCGCCAGGAGCGTCACGGACTCCAGCAGCGCGTGGACCATCACGGGCATCATCACGTTCAGCTCGAAGTTGCCGCGTCCGCCGGCGAGCGTGATGGTGGTGTGATTCCCGCTGACCCGGGCCGAGACCATCATCAGCGCCTCGGCCAGGACCGGATTCACCTTCCCGGGCATGATGGAGCTGCCCGGCTGGATGGCCGGCAGGCGGATCTCCCGGATCCCGGAGGTGGGTCCGCTCGAGAGCCAGCGCACGTCGTCGGCGATCTTCATCAGGCTGACCGCCACCGTGTTGAGCGCTCCCGACACCTCCACCACCGCGTCCCTGGCACCCTGCGCCTCGAAGTGGTCGGCGGCCTCGCGGAACTCGAGGCCGGTCGCCTCGGAGATCCGCCGGACGGCGCCGGCCGCGAAATCGGGGTGGGTGTTGATCCCGGTCCCCGTCGCCGTGCCGCCCAGGGCCAGCTCCGCCAGCTCGTCGGAGGCGTGGCGCACCCGCTCCAGTCCCCGCTCGATCTGACGCGCGTAGCCGCCGAACTCCTGGCCCAGCCGCACCGGAGTGGCGTCCATCAGGTGCGTCCGCCCGGACTTGAGCACGTCGTCGAGATCCTCCGCCTTCCGGGCCAGCGAGGCGTGGAGGGTCTCGAGGGCCGGCACGAGCTCCTCGTGCAGGGCGGTCCGTGCGGCGACGTGGATCGCCGTGGGGATCACGTCGTTCGACGACTGCCCGAAGTTCACGTCGTCGTTCGGGTGGACGCGACCCTCCTCCCCGAGAATACGGGAGGCCCGCCGCGCGATCACCTCGTTCGCGTTCATGTTGCTCGAGGTGCCCGATCCGGTCTGGTAGACGTCGACCGGGAAGTGCTCGTCCCAGTGGCCCTCCGCCACCTCGGCCGCGGCTTCGGCGACGGCGCCGGCCACCTCCGGGTCCACCGTGCCGAGCTCGCCGTTGGTCCGGGCCGCGGCCCGCTTGACCACACCCAGGGCCTGGATGAAGCGCCGGCCGAAGCGCTGCCCGCTGATGGGAAAGTTCTGGACCGCGCGCTGGGTCTGCGCACCCCAGAGGGCGTCCTCGGGCACCTGGACCCGGCCGAGCGAATCCGTCTCGATCCGGTGTGCGTCCGTCATGTCGCCTGCGTCCCGTTCAGGAGGAGGGTCGGCTCAGAAGGAGAGCCGGTACATGAGCTTGATGTTCCGGCCGGGGAGCGGAGCCACGTCCTTGAGGAAGGAGAGGTGGTTCCGTGCCATCTCGTCGGTGAGGTTCGTCCCCTGCAGCACGAAGTCGTGGACGAATCCGCGGTGGAAGATCTCGTAGGAGGCGCTCGCGTCCAGCATGGTGTACCCCGACGTGGGCTCCTCGAAGGGCGCGGTGCGGTCCTGATCCGTCACGCGGAGGGCCTCGACCCGCGCGCCCCACGCCCCTCCGTCCCAGCTCACCCCGAGCCCCGCCCGGAGCGGGGGGATCCGGGGAAGCGGCTCGTCGGTCGCTGCGAGCTCGGCGCGAACCCAGTCGCCGAACGTCTCGAGGGAGGCGTGGTCCGAACCGAGGTGCAGGAACTCCCACTCCGCCATCCACTCCGCACCGACGTGCAGGGCATTGCCCTGGGAGGAGACGACGACGGGAAGCCCGTCCTCGACGTCGCCGGTGAAGGACTGGAAGATGAAGCCGTCGAAGGACGTCGCGAACCCGGTCATCTCGGCACGGATGCGCTCGCCACGGTAGCGGAGGGTGAGGTCGCCGCTCAGCGCCACCTCCTCGGACAGCTCCGGATCGCCCCGCTCGAACGTGCCCGTGGCCAGGTGCGGACCGTCGGAGAAGAGCTCCTCGGCGCTGGGCACCTTCTCGGAACGACTGAGCGAGAGGGTGACGCCGACGCTCTCGAGCGGATTCCAGTTGAGCCCGCCCGACACCGACACGCCCTGGAAGTCCCTCTCCGCTCCCTCCGGCCGAACGCCGACGCTCTGCACCTCGAGCCGGGTTCCGAGCTGGAAGCGGATCTCGTCCACACCGAACTCCTCGAAGAGGAAGATCGCCCAGTTGTCGGTCCGGGTCGGGGGGACGAAGGCCTCCTCGCCGATCGCTTCGAAGTCCCGGCGGCGGAGCTGGAATCCGAAGGAGCCGTCGGTGAGACCGGCGATGCGGTGCCGGGCCTCGACCCGCCCCTCCCACTCCTCGTTCAGGAAGACGGTGCCGACCTCGCCGTTCTCGAGCTCGAGATGCTCGTAGTCGGCGCGTCCGGCCCGCACCCGGATGCCGCTCAGCACGTCGCCGTCCACGCGGAGGTCGCCTTCCAGGTCCACCCGCCGCTGCTCGAGATCGACGCGGACCTGCTCCTCCTCTTCCTCCTCCTCGTGCTCCTCCTCTCCTTCCTCGTGCTCCTCCTCTCCGTGGTGCCCCCCGGGGATCCCGTACTCGGTGTCGAAGCCCGAGACCGCCACCCCGAAGAACCCGCGCTCACCCACCCAGGAGAGGCCCGCCGCGAGCCGCGTGCTCTCGAGGGAGCTGTTCGGGAGCACCCCGGAGGCGACCTCCTCGCCGGGCTCCGGATCCCGCTCGGCCACGCCGGGGATCTCGAAGTCGTCCGTGTCCCGGAACGAGCCGCTGAGGTTCGCCACGAAGGAGCCGAGCCGCAGCGAGCCGTCGGCAGAAGCCGTCCGCTCGTCGGCGACCGTGCCGCCGGCGAGGACGAGCGTGCCGTCCACCCGATCGTCCGGGAGCGTGCGCGAGATCCGATCGTCCAGGACGTTCACCACGCCGCCGATCGCGGAGCTCCCGTACAGGAGGGTGGCCGGACCCCGCACGATCTCGATCCGCTCCGCGCCCATCGGCTCCACGCTCACCGCGTGGTCCGGACTGGTGGCGGAGGCGTCGCCGGCTCCGATCCCGCTCTCGAGCACCCGTACCCGGTCGCCCCCGAGCCCCCGGATCACGGGACGGCTGGCCCCCGGGCCGAAGTAGGTGGAGTTCACCCCCGGCTCCCGACGCAGGGTCTCTCCGAGCGTGGCCTCGGCCCGTGCGTCGAGGTCGCGCCCGGTGAGCACGGAGGTCGGCTGGTACACCTCGTCCCGACGGGCGGGAGCGCCGGCCGTGACCACCAGCTCCTCGAGATGGTGGAGGGGCGAGAGCCGGACCGTGAGCTCGATGATCTCGCCCGTCTCGACCGTGACGCGCTCCAGGGCCTGTCCGCCACGCGGGGCCTCCACCTCGAGCAGGTGGCGTCCCGGATTGACCGCGGTGAAGGTGAAGCGGCCCTCGTCGTCCACCCGTGCCGTCCGGCCGGAGGGGAGCAGCCGGATCCTCGCTTCGGTCACCGGCACCCCGTCCTGGTCGAGCACCTGCCCGCGGATCCCCCCGGGCTCCTGGGCGGCCACGGGGGCGGAGGGGAGTACGAGAAACAGCAGGAGCAGCAGGAAGGGGCGGAGCGCCCCGGCGCGGGAGGAGAGCGGGATGGAATGAGCCGTCATGTCGGTCACCGGAAGGCTGGTGTGTGCGCGTGCGACCGGACGCACGCGTCCGGTCCGATCAGGATGAGGAACGCGCGGCCAACGGAGGGGCCCGGGCGGCGTGGAGAGCGAGCGCGGGGCCCTCGGGCGCCGTCCTCGCGTGCGGGAGCGGAGCCGTACGGAGGAGAGGAGAGGGCGTCGCCACGGCCGAGGCGATTCCCGAGCCCGAGACCGGCTGCTCGGCCACCTGGCACGCTACGCACGAATCCACGTCTCCGGCGCCGTGCGTGAGCGGGTGCACGTCGGCGGCGAGCAGGGCCAGGGCGAACGCGAGGAGGACGACTACCCCGTGCCGGCCCGCGCGAGGGGCCCCGCCGTCGACTTTCTGGAGGTGCGCTGCGGTCATGCCGGCCTCGACGCGTGGCGTCCATCTTGCTCCGATGCTGGACAGGTAAACATATCGATTCCGGCGAGCCGCGCCACGGGCGGACGCGCCGATGGAGTCCGAATGACCGTCCCACCACCGGGGATACGGGAACAGTGAGCGCCGCCGCCTCCGAGGCCCTCCTCGCCCGGAAGGAACGCCTCGCCGACGAGGTCACGCGCCGCTTCTATTCCGAGCGGCCGGAGGGGAGCGGTGGCGAGCCGCCTTCCGATCGGGAGCGGGTTCTCCAGGACGTGCGGATCGTGGTCGAGTATCTCGCCCCCGCGGTGGGCCTCGAAGACCCGGCGCTCTTCCGGGAATACGTCCGCCGGCTCCTCTCGCCGACGACCGGGCTCGGACTCGCCAGCGGGGACGACCGGTCGGAGCACGTGCGCCTTCTGCGCCTGGTGCGCGACGCCCTCGAGCACCACCTCCCCGGCCGCTTTCGCGAGCCCGCACGGGCATGTATGGAGGCCGGCCTGGACCTGGCGGGAAGCAGCCCGGGCCCGGACGCCTCCGCCGGGTGAGCCGGAGGGGGACACCGCTCAATCTCCCGGCGGACGGGTCGGCCGCATCTCGATCCGGCTCGGAAGCGCCCGGTCCGGATACTCCAGGAGGTGCAGGACCGCCCGGGCCACGTCGTCCGGGTGGAGCTTCCAGGCGTCCTCGCCGTCCGGGTCCGGCTCGGTTCCGAAGAACCGGGTGGAGACGCTTCCCGGCATGATCAGGCTCACGCGCACGTCCTCGTAGCGGAGGTCGAGCATCATCGCCTCCGTCATGCCGAGCAGGCCGTACTTGCTCGCATTGTATCCGGTGCCTCCACGGAAGGAGTTCCTCGAGGCGAGCGAGCCGATGTTGACGATCCAGCCGCCCCCGTCGGCCGAGAGGTGCGGCACGGCCGCCTTCGAGCAGTGGAAGACGCCTCCGAGGTTGGTGTCCACCTGCACCCGCCAGTCCTCGATGGACAGGTCCTGAATGGGGCCGAAGCGGCCGAGCCCCGCGTTGTTCACGAGGACGTCGAGCCGGCCGAAGCGCTCCACCGTGCGGCGGATCAGCTCCGAGCACGACTCCGGCTCACGGACGTCGCACACCACTCCGAGGACCTCGCCGCCTTCGAGCCTGCGTACCTCCTCCGCGGCGGACTCGACCTCGGATCGGGTGCGTGCGCTCACCACCACGTCGGCGCCGACCTTCGCCAGCGCGTCGACCACGGAGCGTCCGATCCCCTTCGTGCTCCCGGTGACGATACAGACCTTCCCCGAGAGATCCACCATTCTTCCCCCTTCGCGACCCGCGTACACTCCCGCCTCGCCTCCGGAACCCCCCGCCCGGCGCCGGGGTTCCGTTGCGCGATGTCTCCCGTCGCGCTGGTCACCGGTGGTGCCGTGCGGGTCGGCCGCGCCCTCTCCCTGGGACTCGCCGACGCCGGATACGACGTCGTGGTGCACTATCACTCCTCGGCCGCGGCCGCCCGGGACGTCCGCGCGCGGATCGAGGAGACGGGCCGCCGCTGCGTGCTGGCGCCCGGCGATCTCTCCGATCCGGGCGCGGCCGAGGAGGTGGCCGGTGTCGCGCGCGACGCGTTCGGGCGGCTCGACCTCCTCGTGAACTCGGCTGCCCTCTTCCGCGAGTCGCCCCTGCTCGAGGTCGACCACCGGGAGTGGGACCGGGTGATGCACGTCAACGTGCGGGGCCCCTTCCTCCTCGTGCGGGCCGCCTCCGACCTGCTGGACGAGGCCGGGGGCTCGGTGGTGAACGTCCTCGACCTCTCGGCCTTCGAGCCGTGGACGCGGTATCCGCACCACTCCGTTTCGAAGGCGGCCCTCCTGCACCTCACCCGCGTGCTCGCGCGTGCGATGGCTCCCCGCGTCCGGGTGAACGCGGTCGCGCCCGGCACCGTTCTGCCTCCCGAGGACTCGAGCGAGGAGGAGCGCGAGCAGGACCGGGCCACGACTCCGCTGGGTCATCTGGGCCGGCCGGAGGACGTGGTCGAGGCCGTGCTCTTCCTGGCCCGCGCCCGCTTCATAACCGGCGACGTGATCACCGTGGACGGGGGAAAGCGGCTCCGGTAGCCGCCGCCGACAGACACCGTCGACCAGCCTGCGCGGGCGCTCCCCGGACGTGGCACGCAACTTGTCCCTTCTGGGGGGCATGAACCGTCGTTGGATCGTCTTCGCCGTATCCCTCCTCGTCGCGCTCCTCCTCGCCTTCGCGGGGGCCGCCTATCTGACCCCCGACTGCGAGGGGCAGGGGTGCCCGGCCGTGCAGCGGCTCCAGGCGTACCGGCCCCCCGAGCCCGCGCGGGTCTTCGACCGGGAGGGCGAGATGGTGGCCCAGCTCACGGGGCCCCGGCGCATCGTGCTCGACCACGAGGAGATTCCCGAGCTGCTCCGGGAAGGCATCGTCGCCGTCGAGGACCGCCGCTTCTACGAGCACGGCGGCGTGGACTGGACGGCGGGCGTGCGGGCCCTGTTCGCGAACCTCCGGGCCGGAGAGATCGAGGAGGGTGGCAGCACCATCACCATGCAGCTCGCCCGCAACGTCTTCGCCGAGGAGGTGCTCGACTACTCGCGCTGGCACCGGAAGGGAACGGAGATCCGGCTGGCGCGGGAGATCGAGTCCCAGATGTCGAAGCGGGAGATCCTCGACACGTACCTCAACCAGATCTACCTGGGCGACGGCTCCCACGGCATCGAGGCCGCCGCCCGCGGCTACTTCGGCCGCTCGGTGGACGAGCTCTCCGTCGGCGAGTCCGCGCTCCTCATCGGCCTGGCCCAGAGCCCCGAGGGGTTCAACCCGCGCAGGGCTCCCGAGCGCGCCGTGGCGCGGCGGAACACGGTCCTGAACATCCTCGAGCGACAGGGCGTGATCGGCGCGGAGGAGGCGCGGGAAGCCCGGGACGAGGAGATGGAGCTCAGCGATCCGAGCCGGGACCTGGGAGCCAACGCATACTACGTGGCCGCCGTCCAGCGGCAGATCCGGGATCGCTACCCCGACCCCCGGCGGCGGGCCGGGCTCCGCATCTTCACCGGACTCGATCAGGGCTGGCAGGCCTCGGCCGTGCAGTCGCTGGCGTCCCAGATCCGAGCGATCGAGCGCGGGGCGTACGGAGTCTTCCGGAACGAGGCCATGCCGGACGACCCGGAACGGAGCACCGGCGTTTCGCCCTACCTCCAGGGAATGGTGGTGGCGATGGAGCCCGCGGACGGCCTGGTCCGGGTGCTGGTCGGCGGGCGCGACTTCGACCACTCGGAGTTCGATCGGGCTTTCCAGTCCCGCAGGCAGCCGGGATCCGCCTTCAAGCCGATCATCTATTCGGCGGCGCTCTCGCAGGGGCTCCGCCTGACGCAGGAGATCTCGACCGAGCCGGTGCGCTTCGCCCAGCAGGGGAGCGAGGACTGGCAGCCGCGCGATCACGGCGGGGGCGAGCCCCTGAGCGTGCGGGACGCCCTCACCTTCTCGTCGAACACCGCCACCGCCCGCGTCGGCTCCAGGATCGGAATCGAGCGGGTGATCCGCCAGGCGCGCTCCTTCGGGCTCAGCGGCGACTTTCCCGCCTACCCCTCCCTCTTCCTCGGAGCGGCGGAGGTCGTGCCCGCAGAGCTCGTCGCCGCCTTCGCCGCCTTCGGGACGGGAGGGCGGGTGCCCGAGCCCCACCTGATCACCCGTATCGAGGACCCGGACGGGGCCGTCGTCTGGAGGGCGAGTCCCGAGACGCGGCAGGCGTTGAACCCGGCAGTCTCCTACCTCACCCTCTCGGTGCTGCAGGACGTGGTGGACCGGGGCACGGGCTGGCGGGTGCGCAGCGCCGGCTTCTCCGGGACGGCGGCCGGGAAGACGGGCACCACGAACGACTCGAAGGACGCCTGGTTCATCGGCCTCACGCCGGACCTCGTATCGGGCGTCTGGATCGGATTCGACCGCCCGGGCACGATCGTCCGGAACGGCACCGGCGGTGAGCTCGCCGCTCCCGCCTGGGCCCGCTTCATGAGCGGCGCCGGACAGGAGGGCCGCTCACCGTGGCCGGCGCCGCAGGATGTGGTGGAGGCGCGGGTGGACCCCGAGACGGGCTGGGCGATCCCGGAGGACTGCCCGATCCCCGACGCCCGCACCGAGTACTTCATCCGGGGCACCGAGCCCCGGCCCTTCTGTCCGATCCGGAGGGGCGGGTGGTACCGGACGCCGGACGGCGACTGGGAGAGGATTCCGGGAGACTCCCTGGACGGGGAATGGAGCTATCCCGACACCGACCGGCGCGGGCGCACGATCTTCTACGAAGGCGAGGAGCGCACCCGGAGCGAGGAGGAGCGCCGGGAGCGACGCCGGATCATCTTCGGAGAGGAGGGCGAGCGGGAGCGCCGGGCGCCCGCCGACACCATCCGGATCGACGACGACCGGCGTGACGGCGACCGGCGCCGTTCGGACCAGCGGCGCGGGGAGCCGCGCCGGGACGAGGGCCCCCCGGACGAGCCGGAGGACGAGGAGGAGCCCGACCGCGAGCAGGACGAGGAGGACCGCGACGACCCCCCGGACGACGAGGAGGAGGACGAGGAGGCGCCTCCCGACACCGCCGAAGCGTCCGACTCCGCCGCCGGATCGGACGAAGCCGACGGATCCGACGACCCGGACGGACCGGGGCGTTAGCGCCTACGTCCCGTAGCCCATCTCGCTGTCGGTCGCGACCGTCTGGGGGCTCGCCTCCCGTGTCCCGGCCCGGTGCTTCAGCTCCGAGACGTCCTGGGCCGCGGCCATGGCGGCCGTCGTGGCGTCTCCCACGGCGGTCGTGATCTGCCGCACGAGCTGGTGGCGGAGGTCGCCCGCGACGTAGAGCCCCTCGAGGCTGGTCTCCATCCGGTAGTCGGTGGTGAAGTAGCCGGTGGGGTCGTGCTCGGCGTGCTCCTTCAGCAGGTCGACGTTCGGCGTGAAGCCGATGAAGACGAAGACGCCGTCGGCCTCGAGCTCCCACGTCTCGCCCACGCCCTCGAAGTCGTACTCGCCGTCGGGGCGCTTCGTCCCCTGGAGCACGAGGTGGGTCACGCCCGTCGCGGGATCCCCCTCGATGGAGCGCACGATCGTGCTCCGCACGATCTCGATCTTCGGGTCGTCGAAGGCGCGCTCCTGGATCACCGGCTGGGCCCGGAAGTCGTCCCGACGGTGGATGATGTAGACCTTCGAGCCGTAGCGGGTCAGGAACTCGGCCTCCTCGACCGCCGCGTCGCCCCCCCCGATCACGGCGATCACCTCGTCCTGGAAGAAGGCGCCGTCGCAGATCGCGCAGTAGCTCACGCCCCGGCCGGCGTACTCCTCCTCGCCGGCCACCCCGAGCTTGTTGGGCGAGCCGCCGGCCGTGAAGATCACCGTCGGGGCCAGGTAGCGGTCGCCCTGCTGGGTCTCCACGATCCAGCGCTCCCACGGGTCCTCGGACTCCGTGTTCCTGCGGATGGCGGTGACCGTGTCGGTGATGAACTCGGCGCCGAACTTCCGGGCGTGCTCGGTCATCTTCTCGGCCAGCTCGAAGCCGCCCACGTGCTCGAAGCCGGGGTAGTCCTCGATGTCCTTCGTGTTGAGGAGCTGGCCGCCCGGCGCCCCCCGCTCGAGCACGACGGTCTCCAGCTTCGAGCGTGCCGCGTAGAGGGCGGCGGTGAGGCCGGCCGGCCCCGCTCCGACGATGACGTTCTCGTATCGCTTGTCCACCGTCAGGTATCCTTGAAGATCTTCATGTTCGTGGAGTGGCCGGGATTGACCCGCGCGTCGGGATCGACGTGGTGCACCGCATTGTTCACGGCGATGGCCGCTTCGGAGAAGCCGGTGGCGATGAGGTCGAGCTTGCCCTCGTAGTCCACCACGTCACCGGCGCCGTAGACGCCGGGGATGTTCGTCTCCATGAGGTGGTTCACGAGGATCCGGTTCTTCTCCAGCGTGAGGCCCCACTCCTTCATGGGCCCGAGGTCCGGCTTGAAGCCGAGGAAGCAGAGGAGGAAGTCCGCCTCCACCTCGAAGTCCTCGTCGGTGCGGTTGTCGTAGAGAACCACCCGCTCGACCGTGTCGTTCCCCTCGATCCCGCGCACCTCGTGGTGGGTGTGGAGCTCCATGCGCCCGTCGTCGACTGCCCGCTCCATCTGCTCGACGGAGGTCTCGTGGGCCCGGAAGCCATCGCGGCGATGGACCAGGAGCAGGCGGCGGGTGCGGTCCTTCAGGATCAGCGACCAGTCGAGCGCGGAGTCGCCGCCCCCCACCACCACGACCCTGCGGTCGTCGAATCGGTCCGGGTTCTTCACCGCGTACTCCACCCCCCGGTGGAGGAACTCGTCGTAGCCGGGACAGTTCAGCCTCCTCGGCTCGAACGCCCCCTTCCCCCCGGCGACCACCACCGAGCGGCTGCGGTGGTCGGCGGTGCGGCCCCGGAGCACGAAGTGCTCGCCGTCGCGCTCGAGGGTGCGCACCTCCTCGTCGAGCACCACCTCGGGCTCGAACTGCAGGGCCTGCTCGACCAGACGGGCGGCGAGGTCCTTGGCCAGCACCTTCGGATACCCTCCCACGTCGAAGATGTACTTCTCCGGGTAGAGGGCAGTGAGCTGCCCCCCCAGCTCCGGAAGCGAATCGACGATGCGGGTGCTCATACCCCGCATCCCGGCGTAGAAGGCGGCGAAGAGCCCGGTGGGCCCTCCGCCGATCACGCTGATGTCGCGAACGTCCTCGGACATTCCGGCTCTTCGGATGATCTCGTTCAGGGGGACCGCCGCGGAAGGGCGGCAAGATGCAAAGGATAACGGGACGGCGGGGGGAGGAAAACGGCGGGGGCCGCCCCGCCCGGGCCGCTACCCTCCGCCCCCCGGCACCGGCGGCCCGTCCCGGTAGAGGTCCGAGCGGCGGTACCGCTCCACCCCGCGGACGACCAGGAGCTTGATGCCGGCCGCCACCGGCACCGCGACCAGCAGCCCGACGAAGCCGAAGAAGAAGCCGCCGACGGTGATCGCGAGGATGACCCACACGGGGTGGAGCCCCACGAAGCCGCCCACGATCCGGGGCGAGATCACCGTGCTCTCCAGGATCTGCACCACTCCGATCACCCCCGCCACCTTGAGCAGCGACACGAGCACGTCGCCGGTGACCAGCGCCACCAGGACGGCCGGGATCAGGCTGAGCGCCGGCCCCAGGTACGGGATCACGTTGAACAGCCCGCCCAGCGCGCCGAGGAGGAGGGCGTAGGGAAAGCCCACGATCCAGAAGCCGACGCCGATCAGCGTGCCGACGATGAGGGCCACGGTGAGCTGGCCCCGGAGGAAGCCGGAGAGGATGCGGTCGTACTCGCGGAAGAACGATACGACCGACTCGCGGCGGGACGGCGGCACCAGGCCGCTCACCGCATCGATGAGCCGGTCGTAGTCGCGGAGCAGGTAGAAGACGAGGACGGGGGTGAGCACGATGTAGAGCAGGATTGTCAGGACCGAGGCCACCCCGCGCCCCAGCCCCAGCACCCCCTCCCAGATCCGCTGGCCGAGCTGCGTCTGCCGCTCCTCGAGGAAGGCGACGATGCTCTCGGCGTCCACGCCCCGGAGCCGCTCCAGGAGCACCTGGTCCGCATCGCCCGGGAACCGCACGTCGAGGAGGCGGTCCCGCATGCCCTCGAGCCAGTCCGCGAGGCGGCCGAGAAGCACCGGTGTGCGGCCGATGAGATCGGCGATCTGCTCGCCCAGGGCCGGGAGCCCCGCCACGATGCCCAGCGCGATCAGCCCCGCCACGGGCAGCGCGAGGATCCCGATGGCGAGCGAGCGTCCGATGCGGGAGCCGAGCCTCTCTTCCATGCGGTCGACGACCGGATCGAGGATGTAGGCCAGGATCAGCGCCAGGACGAAGGGCGCCAGCAGGTAGCCGGTCGTGGCGAGCACCCACACGCCGGTGACGGCGGCCGCGGTCGCGAGGAGCAGGACGTGGCCCTCCCGGCCGCGGAAGGGGAGGAGGACGGCGGCCAGGACCCAGAAGAGGACGAACGGGTTGAGGACGTCGCGGGCCGAGACGAGGAAGAGGGCCAGGACGAGGACCGCCGCCGCGACCAGGATCACGCGCCAGGCGTCCGGCCCGTCGGCGGTCCGCCTCCTCGCTTCGGGGGCCCGGCTCCGCCGCTCGGCACGGCTGCTCCGCTCGGAGGCCCGGCTCCGCCCCTCCGAGCCCGGGCCCGGCCCCTCCGAGCCCGGGCTCAGAAGACCGAGAAGTTCAGGTAGCGGCGGGGGTTCTCCCGGATGTCGGCGAGGAGCGCGTTCAGCTCCGTCATCGCGCTCTCCGCCTGCACCGCCAGCGTGGTGTCCACCAGGAGCCGCCCGAGCGCCCCCTCGCCCCGCTCGATCCGGCCCGCGAGACGCTCCACCACGGCGAAGGTCGAGTCCGCCCGCGCGAGCGTCTCGCCCAGCCCCGCCGCCCCCTCCTCGAGACCCTCCGTAGTCGCCCGCAGGTTCTGCACGGAAGCCCGCGCCGCGACGAGGATGGAGTCGATGTCGCCCCCTGCCAGCCGCCGGTCGATGCCCGAGAACGTCGACTCGGCCGTCCCCGCCGCGCTGCCGATGTCCGCGGCCGCCCCCCGCACCTCGCCCGCGACCTCGTCGAACGTACCCGCGAGCTCCGACACCAGGGTCCGGAGCTCCTGGCTCACCCCCTCGATGTTGTCGATCGCCTGCGCGATGTTCTGAGCCGTCTCCTCCGTGAACGCGGTCTCGAAGCGGTCGGAGATCACCGTGAGGTTCTGGGCGATCTCGTCCGCCGCCGCGGTCAGGCGGGAGATGTCGGGAAGGGAGTGTCCCGGAAGGGCGTCTCCACGGGGCTGGAAGAAGTCGTACCGCGGCACCTGCGAGCGCGACACGATCTCGGCCTGCCAGTCACCGAAGAGCGACTCGGGCGAGAGGAGCACACCCGCATCCTCCGGCATCGCGACGTCCTCGCCGATCCGCATGCGGATCACCACGAACTCGCCGGTCTCGCTCACCTCGATCGACTCCACCCGCCCGACGTTCACCCCGCGGAACTTCACCGAGCTGCCCTCGAGGAGCTGTCCGGCCTGCTCGAAGTGCCCCTCGATCATGACCGTGTTCCGCCCGATGGCGCTCTCCTTCATCCAGAGCGTGCCCACCACCACGACGATCACCCCGAGGATGATCGCGCTCCCGACCAGCACCTCCTTGCCGGTGCTCATGCCTGCACCCCCAGGAGCTCCGGCTCGCCCCGGATGAATCCGCGCACCACCGGGTCTTCGCTGTCCCTGATCTCCTCCGGCGTGCCGACCGCCCGGATGCGGCCCTCGTGGAGCATGGCCATCCGGTCGGCGACCCGGAAGGCGCTGTCCATGTCGTGGGTGATCACGAGCCCCGTCACGCCGAGCTCGTCGGCCATGCGCAGGATCAGGCGGTCGATCACGGTCACCGTCACCGGATCCAGGCCGGTGGTGGGCTCGTCGTAGAGGAGGTACTTCGGCTGCGTGACGATCGCTCGGGCCAGCCCGGCCCGCTTCCGCTGTCCGCCGGACAGCTCGGGCGGTGTCGCCTCCTCCTTCCCCTGCAGGTCGACCATGTAGAGCGCCGCGGCCACCCGCGCGCTGATCTCGCTCTCGTCGATGCCTTTGATGCGCCGGAGCCCCATGGCCACGTTCTCGCGGATCGTGAGGGAGTCGAAGAGTGCGGCGAACTGGAAGACGTATCCCACGTTCCTCCTCAATTCGTAGAGCTCTTCCTGCTTCAGCTCGTTCACGTCGAGGTCGTCGACGCGGATCTCGCCGGCGTCCGGCTCGATCAGCCCGACGATGGTCTTGAGCGTGACCGACTTCCCGGCCCCGGAGGCGCCGATCACGACCATGGTCTCGCCCTCGTTCACTTCGAGGTCGAAGCCGCGGAGCACGTCGAGGTCGCCGAACGCCTTGTGCACTCCCTTCAGGACGATGCTCATCGGGCCGGGCTCCTCACAGCAGCGCCGCCGCCCAGAAGGCGTCGAGGACCAGGATGAGCATGCTGCTGACCACGACCGCACGGGTGGTGGCCAGCCCCACGCCCTCGGCCCCCCCGGAGGTGGTGAAGCCGTAGAAGCACCCGGTCGCGGTGATCGTGAGCCCGAAGCTGAACGACTTGATCATCGCGAACTCCACATCGAAGGGCCGGAAGAAGAGCCGGAGCCCGCGGACGAACTCGGGAGAGGACATGTCGAGGAGCTGGAGCGAGGTGACCCAGCCGGCCGCGATGCCGATGGTGGTGGCGAAGGCGACCACGACCGGCATCATCAAGATGCCGGCCAGCACCCGCGGCACCACCAGGTACGCCATCGGATCGTAGCCCATCGTCTCGAGGGCGTCGATCTGCTCGGACACCCGCATCGAGCCGATCTCGGCGGCGATGTTCGCCCCCACGCGGCCCGAGAGGGCGAGCCCCGTCAGCACCGGCGCCAGCTCCAGGATCATCGTCTTGCCCACCAGCACCCCGACGAAGTACTCGGGAATGCCCCCGGTGAGCATGTACGACGCCTGCAGCGCGATCACGATCCCGGTGAAGGTGGAGATGAAGAGGGCGATCGGGATCGACTCCACGCCGATCCGCGCCATCTGCGGAAGGAGGTGCCGGCCCCAGATGTCGAGCCGGCGAAGCGCCCGCCACGCAGCGACCCCCAGATACCCCGCCCTCCCCACCGACGCGAGGGTGGCGAGGGTCTTCTCGCCGACGACGATCACGGGTTGGAGGACCTTGCTGCTCATGCGCGAAGATACCGAAAAGACCGAGGGAGCCGCTACCGGGGGATACCGGGGGCTGCGCGAGGGCGCGGCGGAGCGGCGCGCGCAGGACGCGGCGGGGCTGCGCGAGAGCGCGGCGGAGCGGCGCGCGCAGGACGCGGCGGAGCGACGAGCTCAGGACGCGGCGGAGCGACGAGCTCAGGACGCGGCAGATCGACGAGCTCAGCCCGGCAGATCGTTCTCCAGAGTGAATTCCACCTCCTCGCTCCCCCCCTTTCCATCCGCGGCGGGAACCCGGCACGCCACCTGCACGCGGTGGACGGCGTGCTCGCCGTCGTCGACGGCCACCTCTACGTCGATCCCCTGCTCGGGGCAGGTGATCCGCGTCCTCACGCGATGTCCGGGCATCGCCTCCCGCCGATCGGACGGATTGCGGAAGAGCGTCTTCGTCGACTGGCGGCCGGACTCGAGCACCCGGGTCACCTTGACGTGCCGGAGCCAGTCCGGCTGGTAGCTCACCATATAATGGAAGCCACGCTGGTCCTCGCCCTCCCCCTCCCGGTTGTGCCTCGCCATTCACCGCCTCCCGGCCCGGTTCACGCCGTAATAAACGAATGTTTCCCTCCGGAGAGGCGGGTGTCAAGAATTCCCTCGGAGCGTGCAGTACGCCCTCCACCGCGGCGGGACAGGCCGACCTTGCTTCCGCGAAGAACGTCGGATACCATTGGACCTGTTCTTGCACCCCTCACTCGCGAGCGCTTTCCGCCTTCGCGGGACCTCTTCTCCACCACGCCATCCGCAGGACGGGTTCGTCGGAGCGGACCCCCCTTCGCCGCACCGGGCGGCCCCTCCCGGAGACCGTCCCCCCACCCTTTTTTTCCGTGGACATCCAGGATCTGAAGCGCAAGAGTGTCGGCGACCTCCAGGATCTCGCCGAGGACCTCGACATCCCGGCCTCCGGGGAGCTCCGTCGCAAGGATCTCCTCCATCGGATCGAGAAGAATCTCGTGGACTCCGACGACGGTCTGAAGGCCGAGGGCGTGCTGGAGATCCTGCCCGAGGGGTACGGCTTCCTCCGCTCGGACACGTGGAGCTACCTCTACGGGCCGGACGACATCTACGTGAGCCCGTCGCAGATCAAGCTCTTCGGGCTCCGCACGGGCGACCTCGTGATCGGGCAGGTGCGGCCGCCCCGGAACGGCGAGAAGTATCCGGCGCTCCTCCACATCGAGTCGGTCAACCTGGATCCGCCGGAAGAAGCGAAGGGGCGCCCCTCCTTCCAGGATCTCCGGCCCCGGTACCCCGAGGAGCGGCTCCGCCTCGAGCACCCCGCCTGCGACATCGCGATGCGGCTCGTCGACCTCATCGCTCCGATCGGGAAGGGCCAGCGGGGTCTGATCGTGTCGCCGCCGAAGGCCGGAAAGACGACGCTGATCGAGCAGATCGCCAACTCCGTGGCCCACAACCATCCGGAGGCGCACCTCATCGTGCTGCTCGTCGACGAGCGCCCGGAGGAGGTCACCGAGATGCGCCGGCAGGTCGCCGGCGAAGTGGTGGCGTCGACGTTCGACGAGGCGGCCCAGCGCCACGTCCAGGTGGCGGAGATGGTGATGGAGAAGGCGAAGCGGATGGTCGAGAGCGGAAAGGACGTGGTGATCCTGCTCGACTCGATCACACGGCTGGCCCGCGCCTACAACACGCTCGCGCCGCACCGGGGCAAGATCCTCTCCGGCGGCGTCGAGGCCGGGGCGCTGCACAAGCCGAAGCGCTTCTTCGGCAGCGCCCGAAACATCGAGGAGGGCGGCTCGCTCACCATCGTGGCCACCGCGCTCGTCGAGACGGGCAGCCGGATGGACGACGTGATCTTCGAGGAGTTCAAGGGCACCGGCAACATGGAGCTGATCCTCGACCGGAGCATCTCGGAGCGGAGGATCTTCCCCGCGATCGACTTCAATCGCTCGGGGACCCGGCGGGAGGAGCTCCTCCTGACCGAGAAGGAGCTGAACCGGGTCTACCTGCTGCGCAACTACCTCGGCACGTACCCGGCAGTGGAGGCCATCGAGTTCCTGCTGGAGCGGATGAAGCGGACCGAGACGAACACGGAGTTCATGGAGGCGATGGCGCAGGGGGGATAGCCGACCCGCTCCCCTTCCCCGCTCACTCGTCGCCCCACTCCAGCACCTCCAGCCGCACGATCGCACGGCCCTGGGGAATGAAGTCCAGCCGCTCCGCCGCCGATCGGGAGAGGTCGAGGACCGCGGGCATCCGGCGTCCCGGCGCGAAGGGTCCCCGGTCGACCACCCGCACCACCACGCTCGAGTCGTTCGCCGTGTTCGTGACCCGGAGGACCGTCCCGAAGGGGTAGCGGCGGTGGGCAGCGACCATCTTCCTCTGGTCGAAGATCTCCCCGCTCGCGGTGCGGCGCAGGTGGAAGTAGTCGGCGTAGAAGGTCGCCTCGCCCCGCACCGTCTCCAGCACCTCGGGCGGCTGTCCGCGGGCCTCCAGGTAGGAGAGGACGCCTCCGTCGCCGGCGCCGGGCAGCCGGGTCAGCGCGCGGCCGAGCCGGCCGGGCTCCGCGCTCGCGGGCCGGCCCCCCTGCACCGCGCGGGCCTCCACCGTGTCGGCGACCGTTCCCGTCGTGTCGGCCATCCCGGCGCCGGAGGTGTCCGCGCCGTCCCGTCCCCCCGCGTCGTCCGGCCCGGCGTGGCCGTCGCAAGCCGCGAGAGCGAACGCCGCCAGCAGGAGGAGGAGCGGCGCGGCGGCGTGGCGCAGCGTGGCGCCGAGGCGCCGCGTGGCATCGTGGCGCGCCGTGGCATCGTGGCGCGCCGTGGCATCGTGGCGCGCCGTGGCACCGAGGCGCGGCGTGGCGCCGAGGCGCGCGGCGACTTCCGGGATGGGCGCGAGGCGTGCCCGTGCTACTCGCCCAGGATCTCCTGGTAGCGCGGGTTCACGACGAGCTGATCGTCCTCGTAGATCTTCCGGTCCCATGGAAAGACGATCGTCGCGTCCGTCTCGAGAGAGAAGTAGTCCGGCTTGTATCCCCGCGGCCGGGCGAAGCTGGTCGCGGTCCGGATCTCGGTGGGTCCCACGTCCCGCACGGCGGCGAGCGCCAGCCGCAGGGTGTCGCCGGACGTCGCGATCTCGTCCACCAGCAGGACCCTCCGGCCGCTGGCCTGGTGCGGAGCGGCGGAGAGCACCTCCGGCCGTTCGCGGACCTGCTCGCCGGCCTCCCGCCGCGAGATCTTCATCGAGAAGAAATCAACCCGCAGGATGGAGGCCACGACCGCGCCCGGGATCACGCCGGCCCGCGCGATCCCGATCACCTGGTCCGGCGCGTAGTCGCGGGCCACTCTCATCGCGAGGGCCCGGCAGAGCTCCCCGAACATCTCCCACGAGAGGTCCAGGACGTCGTTCGAAAGCGCGGAGGAGCGGGGGTGGTACTGCATCGGACCTCCGGATCGGGGGCTGGAGAGGGAAGCTACCTCGGGGCGCGTGGGTCTGCAACGATCCGGCCGCGAGGAACCGATTCGAAGGCGGCGGGTCGGGCGCGGGGTCGGAGGCCGGGTCGCTTCCCGCGCCCGCCGGGAGGACGCCTGAGCCGTCGCGGAGGGGCCGCCACGAGAGGCGGCAGCGTAGGCCGGCGCGCGAGGCGGCGAGGATCGTACTCTGCCGCGGGCGGGGACGTCGGATCTGGCGCGAGGGCCGAAGCGCAGCGAGTGGGCTCACGGCGGGGCGGGGCTCTGGCGTCCCATCCGGCCATGGACGGAATTCCGGATTCACACCCGCCCCCCTCCGGCAC
>CAYPDV010000004.1:0-58773 GCA_964409525.1 uncultured Gemmatimonadaceae bacterium | reverse complement strand
TTGCCGACCTTCTGGATGAGGGGCTCTTCCACGCCGAACTCGTCGATCCGGGTCCGGACGATCCGCTCGGCTCGATCGATCGCGTCGGAGAGCGCCTCCGGGCTCATGCCGCCCTCGGGATCGTCGACCTCCAGGGCCAGGTGCATCCCCCCCTGGAGATCCAGCCCGAGCCTCACCGGCGTGCAGGCCTCCACCTCGCCGCCGCTCGCCCGGCGGCTCTCGACGCAGGAGTCGTAGGTGCTCCAGAGATAGTAGAGCGACCCGCCGAGGGCGACCACGATCCAGAAGATGCGGGCGCGGAAGGAAGAGAACATGTCTGGTGGAGTGGGTCCGGGTACGCCGGAGGGCCCCGGGAGACGGGACCCCGTCGGAAGCCTGTTAAGCTGGGCCCGCGGGAGGGGCGTGTCAATCGCTCGGCGGGCCGGGGACGGCCGGGAGCGAGCCGACCGGCGACGAGCCCGGCGGGCTCCCGGGCGGGTGCGTCAGAAGTGCAGGAAGCTCTGCACCTTGAGCGAATACTCGGTGCTCCCCTCTTCCGGACGATAGACGTCGAGGTTCGCCCCCACGGCGTTGCGGTCCCGGATGTAGAGCATCACTCCCGGCGTCAGGAGGAGGCCGGCGTCGTCGCGCAGCGTCCGCGAGGGATCGGCCCAGCTCACGCGGGCCATCGGGGCCCACGCCTCGAAGAGCCCGGCCGGCTCCCGCGGCAATCGGTACGAGAGCAGGAGCTGCACGGCGAGGAACTCGTCCGGATCCCGGGGGTCCGCCCGCCAGTTCTCTCCGGCGACCAGCCCCGCGATCAGGTGGAGACCGGGATCGAGGATGCCCCCCCACTCCGCGTCCGCTCCCCACGCCGTGGCGTGCGCGCTCTCGTCGTCCACGTCGGGAGCGAGGAGGTAGTCGTGGACGCTCACGTTCGCGGCCAGGGTGAGCGCGTGCCCGAGACCCACCTCCACCCGCCCCGAGAAGGATTTCTCGTCGTTGTCGTCCCGCGCCTCGGCCCCCGGCCCGTTCGTCACGGCGAGGAAGTAGCGGAGGCGGTCTCCGAGACGTCCGTCCGCCGTCACGCCCACGTCCCGCTCCGAGTACTCGAGCGCCTGGGTGAGCCGGCTGAGCGAGCAGATCCGCCCGACCCCGGTACAGAGCTCCACCCCCGGAATCCTCCCGTCCCTCTCGATGACGGGCAGGAGCGTGCTGCTGGCGAGCTGGAAGCCGTCGAAGGGGCGGTTGAACCGGCCCGCGGTGACACGGAAGGAGGGCGCGAACGCCATCCGGACCCAGGCGTCCTTCAGCGAGAGCCCGCCCCCCGCGAACTCCGGCTGGATCCGGCCGCTCAGCCGGTCCGTTACGCCGAGATCGAAGGTGAGACGGGCCCTGCGGACCAGGAAGTCGACCGTGGAGGCCCGCTCGACCGAGGAGTGGATCACCTGCGAATGGAGCCGGCCGCCGACCCCCAGTCGGAGCGAGCCGGCATCGACCACCACCCCCTGGGCCGAAGTGCCGGAGGGCGGTGCCGCGGCGGCGACGAGCACGACGAGGAGCAGGCGGGCCGTCCGGGCAGGGGCGACGCGCAGCACGGCGGCGCTGAGCGATGGACGGCGAAGTGCGGGCATCACGGTCCGGGTCGGCGTGGGTCCGGTCGGCTGTGGGACCAAGAGACGGCTCTTCCCCGGGCCCGACAAGCCCCGCCCGCGGCTCTTTACCGACTTCCGACCCCGCCCGTTACACGCCCGTGACGGGCGCCCGGCCGGAGGCCCCCGGGAAGGCCCGACGGCCTTCCGGAAGGCCGTCGAAGAAGTACAGCGGCCTTCTAGCGCCCCGCGCCCCGCGGGCTCCAGGCGACCGCGAGCGTGCCGTCTCCCCTCCTCGTGACCGGATACGACACCAGATCCTCCTCGGCCGGCCCCGAGAGCACCCTGCCGGTCAGCGAGAATGTGCTCCCGCCGCAGGGACAGACGATGCGCTCGTCCTCCGGATCGACACGGCAGCCCTCGCGGGGGCAGCGGGTGAGCACGGCGGAGAACTCGCCGGACGCGAGGCGCGCTAGGAGGATCGGTCGACCCCCCTCCGGGTTGTCGAGGAGCGCCATACCGGCCGGCTCCAGCGACTCGTCCTCGACCAGGAGCACGCCGTCCTGCATCCGGTAGGGCGCGGTGGAGAGTCCGGCGCAGCCCGCGCCCAGCCCCGCCGTGCCCGAGACCAGGAGGCCGACCCACCCCACGCCGAGCGAGCGGATGAAATCGCGTCGGTCGAGCGGGGCGCGACCGGCTCCCTCGGGAAGGCGTGACATGTCACTTCGCGGCACGCAAACATCGCGCCCGGCGGGGCCGGGCTGGCACCGCTCGAGACCGCGGTCGCGCCGCCCGGTGGACGCCCTGCCCCTCTGGCCCGCCCCCTGCGTCCTCCGCTACTCTGGACCGGCCCGGCGTCCGCCCTCCCGCCCCGCATCGGCGCACGGCGGCGCGGGGCCGAGCACGGACCCCTTCCCCCGGAGCGATGTCGACCCGCACGACCGATCTTCCCACCGACACGCTGGAGCGCCGACTCGGAGCGGACCGCCTCGAGCGGGACGTCCCACTCGGCCCCTTCACGACGTTCCGGATCGGCGGGCCGGCGGAGCTCCTCTACCGGGCGCGCACGCCGGACGAGCTGGCCGAGGCGATCACGGTCGCGCGCGAGACGGGGATCCCCCACTTCCTCCTCGGCCGGGGCGCCAACATCCTCGTGGGGGACGGCGGTTTCCCAGGCCTGGTCATCCGCTGCGAGGTCGGCGGAATCGAGTTCCTGGAGGGTGACCGCGTGCGCTCCGGATCGGGGGTCGAGACCTACGGGGGGCTGATCGAGGCCACCGTGGCCCGGGGTCTCGGCGGGCTCCACCACTACGTGGGGATCCCGAGCACCGTGGGAGGCGCCCTCTGGCAGAACCTGCACTTCCTCGAGCCGGCCCCCGCCCGCGAGCGCACCGTCTTCGTGGAGGAGGTGCTGGAGTCGGCCGAGATCCTCGACGAGCAGGGCGAGCGCCGCGAGGTGCCCGTGGAGTACTTCGAGTTCGGCTACGACGACTCGGTGCTCCATCACCGGGACGATGTGGTGCTCACGGCGACCTTCGCCCTCGAGCGCCGGCCCGAGCAGGAGCTCCGGCAGGTGATCCGGGAGAATCTCGAGTGGAGGGACGACCGCCATCCGGACCTCTGGCTCTACCCGTCGGCCGGCTCGATCTTCCAGAAGATCGAGGGGGTCGGAGCCGGCCGGCTGATCGACCAGTGCGGCCTCAAGGGCCACGTCCACGAGAGCGGCCGGGCGGGGATCTTCCACCGCCACGCGAACATCGTGGTGAACCTGTGCGGCGCGCATGCCTCCGACGTGCGCGAGCTGATCGACCTCGCACGGGAGACCGTGCTCCGGGAGACCGGCTACGAGCTCACCCCCGAGATCGGGTTCGTCGGCGAGTTCTGAGCGTCCCGGCTCCTCGCACCGTCGCGATCGGCGGGAGGGGCGCTCCCGTCCTCGGGTCCTCGGGTGCGCATCCCGCCGTCAGAGCGCGCGCCCGCCGTCGCCTCGGGCCCGGATCGCGCGCGCCAGATCGTCCAGGGCCGGTCCATGGATCCGGTGCCCCCCCTCGTAATCGAGGATCCACGGGTCGATCCCCCAGTCGTCGAGACGCCGGTCCTCCGCTGCGGCCCGGTCCGGATCGGCGTGGACGTCCCCGCTCCCCCGGACCAGCGTGAGCTCGCTGCCGGAGAGGCGCGCCCGCGTGGCGTCGGGGGGGAGGTCCTCCGGGAGATAGGCTCCCCACAGGACGAGCTCGTCGGGCGGCCGCTGGCCGAGGACCGCCCAGCGCGCCGCGGTGTGGCCTCCCTGCGAGAAGCCGAGCACCACACGGCGCGGAGCGGACGGGAGGTGTCCCGCGAGCCGGTCCAGGTATTCGACGTAATCGGCGATCTCGTCGTCGCGCGCCTCCCGCGTCATCCAGCTCGCGCCGACCCGGTGCTCCCCGCGGTGGCGGCCCTCCGCCGGATCGACGTAGAAGCGGGAGAGGGCCTCGGGGGCCACGAGGAACCGCGTGCCGTCGTCCAGGTCGGCGAAGTAGCGGAGGAATCGCCCGGCCAGCTGGCGGTAGCCGTGGAGGACGAACCAGACCTCGCGGAGGCCGGGGCCCCCGCCACCGAGTCGGTGATAGCGCGCCGTCCGGCCCACCCGGATGCGCTCGGCCGCGGGGCCCCCGGACACGTCGTTCACCGTCCGGCCGGTCCTTCGAACGCGAAGGGGCTCTCCACCTGGTCCAGCCCCGGGAGGCTCCGGTCCTTGCCGGAGAGGACCGGTGTGGCGATCGGCCATTCGACGCCGATCCGGGGATCGTCCCACCGGATTCCCCGGTCCAGGTCGGGGTCGTACTCCGCCGTGACCTTGTAGGCGACCTCGGCCTCCTCGGTGAGCGTGAGGTAGCCGTGGGCGAAGCCCGGCGGGATCCAGAACGCGCGCTTCGCCTCGCCGTCCAGCTCCACGGCGTGCCATGCCGCGAAAGCGGGCGAGCCCCTTCGGATGTCGACCGCGACGTCCAGGATCCGTCCCCGCACGACCTGTACGAGCTTGCCCTGCGGCGCCGGGGGCGCCTGGTAGTGCAGCCCCCTCAGCACGCCGCGACGGGAGCGCGCGCGGTTGTCCTGGACGAACTCGTGGTCGATGCCCGCCTCGCGAAACGCGGAGCGGCGGTAGCTCTCGAGGAAGAATCCCCGCTCGTCGCCGTGCACCGTCGGCTCGACGAGCACGAGGCCGGGCAGCTCGAGGGGCCGGAACGTGAAGGTCAGGGGACTCTCCGGGCGCGGGACGGGGCGAAGGTGGAGGGCGGACGGGGTGCCGGCAACCCCGCCCCCGAGCCGCACGCCGGTCAGCGCTCGTCCAGGACCAGGCGTCGGAGCTGCCCGCCCATCCTCCTCCGTACCCGCCAGAGGAGGATCACCGCCACGGCTCCGAGCCCGGAGGCGAGCCCCCACCACAGCCCGACGGGCCCCGCTCCGGTCCGGAAGCCGAGGAAGACGCTCACGGGGATCCCCACGAGCCAGAAGCCGAGGAGGTTCACAACCATCGGAGAGCGCGTGTCCCCGGTGCCCCTCAGCACCCCGCCCGCCACCACCTGGAGCCCGTCGAAGACCTGGAAGAGCCCCGCGATCGGAAGCAGCGAGGCCGCGAGCGCCCTCACCCGGGGGTCGCCGCTGTAGACGGCGGCCAGGGGGCCCGGAAAGAGGAGGAAGACGGCCGCTGTGACGATCATGAAGCCGCCGCCCAGGAGGAGTCCGGCCGCCGCGGCCCGACGCGCCCCGTCCGGATCGTCACGGCCGATTGCCCGGCCCACGAGCACCGCCGAGGCCTGCGCGATCCCGACCGGGACCATGAAGGTGAAGGAGGCGAGATTGATCGCGACCTGGTGGCCGGCCATGGCTACCGCGCCCAGCCAGCCCATCAGGATGCCGACCGCTCCGAAGGCTCCGAACTCCAGGCTGAACTGGATCCCGATCGGCGCCCCGAGCCGGACCATCCGGCCCAGCGGCCGGAGCCGGAGCACGTCGGAACGGATCGGCCGGAGGTAGGCGGAGAGGAGCGGCCAGGACAGAGCGAGGAGCCCGGCCGCCATGAACCAGCGCGACAGCGTGGAGGCCCAGCCGGCCCCCACCGCTCCCATCGCCGGCGCGCCCAGATTCCCGTAGACGAGCGTCCAGTTGAAGGCGAGGTTCGCCACGTTCGCCGCGGCGACCACCGCCACGATCCGCTTCACGCGCCCCATCGCCTGGAGCGACTGCCGCAGGACGATGAAGAGGTAGAACGGCAGCACGCCCGGTGCGGTCGCCAGAGCGTATCCGGCCGCGAGCGGCACCACCTCGGGCGGCTGACGGAGGAGCGTGAGCACTCCCTCCGCCGGAAGGAGGACGAGGACGGCCGCCAGGGCGAGGGCGAAGGAGAGGAGCCCGCCCCGCTGGATGCCCCGCGCGATCGCCACCCGGTCGTCGGCGCCCACGGCCTGGGCCACCACGGGGTCGAGGGCCATGAGGACCCCCATCCCGAAGACGACCGCGGTGAAGAAGTAGAGGTGGCCGAGCGAGACCGCCGCGAGATCGGCGGCGGAGACGTGGCCGACCATGATCGTGTCGGCCACCCCCATGGCCATCATCCCGACCTGCACGACCGCAACGGGAAAGGCGAGCCGGATCGACCCGGCCAGCTCCTCGCCCATTCCGTGCCACCGCGTCACGCGCGCGCCTCCCGTCCCGGGGGGGCGGCCGTTCGCCGGCGGGCGCCCGTCGGCCTACCGGCGGCGAGCGGGGTCGGGATCAGCGGCGGTCCTCGCACCCCTCCTCGCGGCGGGTGTCCGCCACCTGCACGATCTTCCACCCCTCGAGGGTGCGGGCGAGCTGGAAGGCGTTCACACCGCAGTGGTGGAGCTCGCCGTCGAGGTAGAAGGTGTACTCGGTCCAGACGGTCGAGAGGTTGTCGCGGATCCGGACCTCCTCGTCCCAGACGACCTCCTCCAGCCGGCCCTCGGCGCCGGCGACGCTCCGGATGAAGCGCTCGGCCGGTACGGAGGCGACGAACGGCTCTCCGCCCTCGAAGGCGGTGGTGACGAGACGCGCATCGGGGTGGAAGACGTCCTCGAGATAACCCACGTCCTTCCGGCCCATGGCGTCGAAGAGGCCGTGCACCACCGCGAGCACCTCCGCCTCCCGATCCGGGTCCGCACCAGCCTCCGGAGCGGGCGCGCCGGGGCGGGACGGATCGGCCGGAGCCGGAGCCTCTCCCGTGGCACACCCCGCGAGCAGCACGACCAGGCCGAGGAGCGCCGGCACCTTCCGGATCCCTCCCCTCTGGCGCGTCTCTCTCCGGCACCTCCCGTGGTCCCGTTTCCCGGCTCGCCGCGAGCCCCGGTGACCGCCTGCCTCGCAGGGTGTCCCATTCGTCCGCATCTCTCGCTCCTCGTCGGTCGCAGAGAACCGGTCGGACCGGCGGTGATCCGCTCCGCAGGCTCCCCGATCATCCAGGCTGCATGCGCCCTTTCCCCCTGGAACGGGGATTGCACCATACCGTACCGGGGGAGGGGTGTTCCCCTCCCCGTCCCTACGCGGTCCGATGGAGGACACCCCATAGATGAAACCCGGTATGCGAACCCCAGCCATCAGGGCGGCGCTCCCGCGCGCGGCCGCACGCGTCTTCGTCCTCGCTCCCCTCCTCGTGCTCGCCACGGGCTGCGGGGACGAGGAGTCGGGAGTGGGGCAGATCACGCCCCACATCGAGCGGATCCTCACGGCGGGCGAGATCCCGGTGGTGCCGCTCGCCAGCGGCGACACCGTCCACCTCGGTCCGGAGGCCGCCAGCTTCTACCGCGCTCGCGATTTCCGACCCGTCTGGACGGGCGACGACGGGCTCGAGGAGCGGGGCGATTCGCTGATCGGGGCGCTCCGCCGCTCGTCGGAGGAGGGTCTCGACCCGGCCGCGTACCACGTCGAGGGAGTGGAGGGCCTCATCGAGCGGATCCGGGCCAGCGCCGCGGACGGCGATGCGGTCGCGGCGGAGCTCGGAACGCTCGACGCGCTCCTCACCGAGAGCTTCCTCCGACTCGCCACCGATCTCTCCCGGGGCCGGATGGACCCCGAGGCGGGGGGTGTGGCGTGGAACATCGAGCGAGGGCCGATGCCGGACGCGGCGGTGCTCGAGTCCCTGCTCGGTGATCAGAGTGTGGAGGCGGTCCTCGACAGCGTGCGCCCCGCGGTTCCCCACTACGTTCGCCTCCAGGAGGCGCTCGGCCGATATCGGACGGCGGTGGAAGCCGGCGGCTGGCCGGAGATCTCCGAAGGAGAGGCCCCCGAGGTGGGGCAGCGGGACGGCCGGGTCCGGCTCCTCCGGCAGCGGCTCGCCCTCGAGGCGGACCCCGTGGAGGAGCGGCTCGTCCGCCAGGATTCCGCCGCCGACGCCGACGTGTACACGGAGCGGCTGGCCCAGGCCGTGGAGCGCTTCCAGGAGCGCCACGGACTCGCGCCCGACGGAGTCCTCGGCGGGTCGACCCTCGAGGCGTTGAACGTGCCCGCCGAGGCGCGGGTCGGTGACATCCAGCTCAACCTCGATCGCTGGCGCTGGCTGCCGCGGGAGCTCGGCGAGCGGTACATCCTGGTGAACGTGGCCGGCTTCGAGCTCGTGGTCATGGAGGAGAACCGCCCCGCCCTCACCATGAACGTCGTCGTCGGAAAGACCGCCTGGCAGACACCGATCTTCCAGGACACGATGGAGCACCTCGTCTTCAATCCGTACTGGAACGTGCCGGCCTCGATCGAGCAGGAGGAGATCCTGCCGGCGGTGCGGAACGATCCCGGCTACCTCGCGCGAAACGACTTCGAGGTGGTGACCCGGTCCGGTGAGCGGGTGGATCCGGCGGCCCTCGCCTCCACCCCACCCGGGGAGGCTTCGCCCTACCTCGTCCGACAGCGGCCGGGCCCCGGCAACGCCCTCGGTCGGGTGAAGTTCATGTTCCCGAACGACAACAACATCTACCTGCACGACACGCCGGCGAGGAACCTCTTCTCCCAGCGGAGCCGCGCCTTCAGCCACGGCTGCATCCGGGTGGAGCAGCCGGTCGAGCTCGCTCGATACCTCCTCGAGCACGCCACCGATCGTCCGGCCTCCGACGTCGAGAGCCTCATGGGAGGCGACGAGGAGCGGTGGGTCAACCTGGACCAGCCCGTGCCGGTCTACATCCTCTACTTCACCGCCTGGGCCGACGAGGGCGGCTCGGTGCACTTCCACGAGGACATCTACGGACGGGACGTCGAGGTGGAAGACGAGCTCCGCGCGAAGCTCGCGCCGCCCGTCCCGCCGGAGGACCTCCCCGCCGGCGACGGAGCCGCTCCCGCGACCGATCGCGCCTAGTAGATCCCGGTGCGCGGCCCGCTACTTCTCCAACCGCCTTCCGGGGCCCCGGCGAGCGGAGATTCCCGCTCGACCGCTCCCCCGCCGCTCCTGCAGCTCGCGCACGACCCGCGCGACGACGGAGCGCGGGGAGATCCGGTTCAGGAAGACCCCGAGGCGATTCAGCGCGCCCGGGACCACGATCCTCCGCCCCCGACGGAATCCGCGGTAGCCCGCCTCGGCCACCTCGGCGGCCTCCATGGTGCCCGTGCGGAGGAGAAGGACGTCGCCCATTCCGGCCCGCTCGTGGAAGGCGGTCCTCGTCGGACCCGGACAGAGCGCGGTCACCCGCACGGCAGAGTCCCGGAGCTCCTCGGCGAGCGCCTCGGAGAAGTGCAGGACGAAGGCCTTGCCGGCGTAGTAGACCGCCATGAGGGGACCGGGCTGGAAGGCGGCGGTCGAGGCGACGTTCAGGACTCCGCCGCGGCCCCGTTCCACCATTCCGGGAAGGAACCGCCCGGTCAGAGCCGTGAGCGCCACCACGTTCAGCCGGATCGAGGCGATCTGTCGCTCGAGATCCGCGTCCAGGAAGGGCCCCCAGGTGCCGAAGCCGGCGTTGTTCACCAGGACGTCGACCTCGATTCCCGCACCGGCCACCGCTCGGTGGACCCGCTCCGCCGCGTCGGGCCGGAGGAGATCCTGCTCGACGACCTCGACCCGCACCCCGTGATTCCTCTCGAGCTCCCCGGCGAGGTCTCGCAGCTCCCTGCCGCTCCGGGCGAGGACGACCACGTCGTGGCCCTCGCGCGCGAAGACCCGGGCCAGATCCCTCCCGATGCCCCGGGACGCTCCGCTCACCAGCGCCGTCGGTCTCCATTCGTCCTTCTCCACGGTGCCTCCTCCGCCCTCGGCGTGCGTTCTTCCGGAAGATAGCCGGAGCGCGGGTCTCGCCCCACCCGGCGGACCGCTGCAGGCTGGATCCGGCCCGCCGGGGCCACATATCGCCGCGAAGTGGCATCCCCCTTGCTCTTTCACGGTCCTCGAGGTCGTCCCCGGGTCGCTCCGGAGGACGAATGCTGTCCCAGACGGAGAGACACGATGAAGAAGAGCATACGCACGACCGGCGCGGTGGTCGCGTTTCTCGCCCTGATCGGGGCGGGATCGACCGGATGCGCCACGTGGGAGGAGATGAACCGCACCGAGCGCGGAGCCATCATCGGGGCCGCGAGCGGAGCCGCCGTGGGCGGAGCGGTCGGACGCCACCAGGGCTCCACCACGAAGGGCGTCATCATCGGCGCCGCCGTGGGCGGTGCCGCCGGCGCCGTGATCGGCCGCCAGATGGACCGGAAGGCCGAGGAGCTCGAGCGTGAGCTCGAGAACGCCGAGGTCGAGCGGGTCGGCGAGGGCATCCTGGTCACCTTCGAGTCGGGGATCCTCTTCGACTTCGATTCGTCCAGGCTCCGCCCCGAGGCGAGGGCGAACCTCCGGAGTCTCACCGAGAGTCTCGAGGACTTCCCCGGTTCCGAGCTCCTGATCGCCGGTCACACCGACTCGGTCGGTGACGAGGAGTACAACTACCGGCTGTCGGAGCGGCGCGCACAGTCCGCGGCCGACTTCCTCATGACCCAGGGGATCTCGGGCTCCAGGATCAACATCGTCGGACTCGGCGAGACCGAGCCCGTGGCGAGCAACGAGACGGAGGCCGGACGGCAGGAGAACCGGCGCGTCGAGGTCGCCATCTACGCCTCCGAGGAGCACCAGGAGGAGATCGTGGAGCGGCACGGGAACCGCTGATCGCCCACGCGCGATCCACCGCTGTCTCGACGGCGGCCTTCTAGCGGCCGCTCCGGCCCTCGGGTCGGAGCGCCGCCGCCTCCTCCCGGCCCACGACGACCGGAAGGCAGGCGGGAACGACGGTGAAGGTGGCGGGCTCCTTTCCCTGGAGCTCGCCGTCGGCGTTGAACCACATCCCCGGGCGGGAGACCACCGAGACGGTGCGCGCCCGGGTGCAGGTCACCAGGGGGTGGTCGAGGTGGTGGCCACGGAGGATCCGGGCGGCCAGCCCCGCGAGCGAGCGGAGGTTCTCGGGCGAGATCACGACGACCACGTCCAGGAATCCGTCGTCGAGAAGGGCTCCGGGCGCGACCGGGATCCCCGCCCCGGCCGTCCGCCCGTTCGCGACGACCGTGTTGAAGGTGTCGAAGGAGACCGGGTCCTCTCCCTCGAACTCGAGCACCGTCTCGTAGTCCGTCACGTCGGGAAGCGTGGTGAGGGCGGAGCGGAGGAAGGCCATGGGGCCCCACGTCGCCTTGATTTCGTCGGTGAGCTCCTCGTCGACCTCGCCCGTGAAGCCGCCGGCGCAGGCGTTCACCGCGAAGCGCGTCCGCCCCCCCTGCTCCATCCGGATCAGGTCGATCCGGCGGATCTTCCGCCGGGCGAGCGCTTCGAGCGCGCCCTCGACCTGCAGGGGCACGCCCAGCGAGCGGGCGAGATCGTTCCCGGTCCCGACCGGGAGGACACCGACGGGGAGGTCGGGAAAATCGGAGCGGAGGCCGTTCACGACCCCCCCCACCGTTCCGTCGCCCCCTGCGGCCACCACCAGATCCGCGCCGCCCGCGGCCGCCTCGCGGGCGAGCTCCGAGCAGTCGCCGGTTCCCTCCGTCACCCGGACCTCGACCTCGCCCAGGCCGGAGCGCGTGCGGAGCCGCTCCACGAGCTCCGCGAGCCGGTCGACCCCGCCCGACCGCGGATTCACGACGAACGCGATCTTCACGGGGAGACCCCGGCGATCCGCGGGGCGAGGCCTACAGGTGCGTCTTCAGCCACCGGTTCTCGCAGAGCACGTCCTGCCACGCCGCGTCCCGACCGGACCGGACGACGAAGATCCCGTCGTCGGGGTGGATGAACTGCCAGAGATGATCCCGGATGTCGGGGGCCCCGCGCTCACTCACCACACCCCACAGCCCATCCAGGATCCGTGCGGAGGCCGGATAGGCGCGGAGCGCTTCCTCGAGGTCGGAATACTCCGACCTCCGGCCGAGATCCAGCGCCACCAGATAGCAGTGCGGACCGTCGCCCTCCGGAGCCCCGGGGTGGGCCGCGGCTCCGGGCGGGATCTCCGGCCGCTCACGCTCGGGCACGATCGGCCTCCCGGGGCTCGGCGTCGCGCGCCTTCGCGTGCATGTCCATGAGATCCACCTCCTCTCCGGGTTCCGGCGATCCGCGGGCTCCTCCAGCACCTCGAACCCCGGGTTCCGCCGGAGCCGGGGCCATCCTCCCTTCCCTGCCTCTCGCCTACGCACGGTGGGTGCCAGCCCCGGCACACCGTCGGGCACCTCCGTCGGTCCCACCCGCCTTCTACAGCACTCCCGCCTCCAGCGGATCGACCCTTTCCCAGAGCGCGGCGAGGGCGACGACGGCGAGCGCGACCTCCGCGACCACCGCGAGCCAGGCCACGGTCCCCCCCGCGAGCAGCGCCCACGGGCCGAAAAGGTGGAGGAGCCCGACCCCCGCGGCGCCGCCGACGACGATCGCCGGAACCAGGACGACCGCATCCATCAGGAGGGCGAGAAGGAGGGTGACGATCTGGCGTCCGATGAACTCCACCCCGTCGCCGCCCCCCTTCCCGATCCGGGCCCATCCCGGCAGGAGAAGGGTCAGGAGGTTCTGTGCCGCGAGCAGGAGCGCCGTCACGGGAAGGAGGAGGAGGAGCGCCGTGACCGCCGTGGGAAGCGCCCACGGAAGGAGGAAGCGGAAGTCCCCGCTCCACGGGAGCAGGAGGAGCCCTCCGCCCAGGAGGAGACCCGAGACGGCGGAGAGGAAGAGCGTCGAGGAGACGAGCTCACCCGCCGCGAACGAGCGGGACGGGAGCGGAAAGGTCCGGAGCACCTCCAGGTGCTCGAGGTCGGCGCGGAGATCGCGCCGGAACGCGATCGGTCCGAAGAGGACGAGCAGCACGAGGAGCACGATCACGAGGAGGACGGCGACGTCCACACCGGCCGCGGGCGTTCCGGAGAACCAGGCGAAGACGAGCCCGAGCGCCACCACGCCGAGAGGCACGGCCGGAAGGAGGAGCCGCACCGGATAATCCCGGAGGATCCCGGTCGCATTCTTCCAGACCATCGCGCTCCAGACGGGCCCCACGGCGGCGAGGGGCAGGGGCGTCGCTCCCACGCGGGTCGAAGGGCGAACCCCGAGGCGGAACCGGCCGGCCCGGAGGGATCGCTTCCGGTCCAGCCGCCTGCGTCCCGCCTCGGCGGCGGCCTCCTCGAACGCTGCGTCGCTCCGTACCACCCAGAGGTAGTGGACGACGAGGAGCGCCGCGGCCGGCGGGAGGGCGCGAAGCCACTCGCCTCCGTCTGAGGCGAGCGTAGGACCGAGCACCCAGCGGAAGGGGAGGAGGACCGCCCGGGGAACGGGCTCCCGGAGAGCCGACGCCACCGCCCCGGTCGCCGCCTCCAGATCGGTGGCGACGCGGAGCGCGTCCAGCGCGCTCCAGAAGCTCCAGCCGAGGGCGACGGCCGCGAGGCCCAGGAGGACGAGCGGGACCCACATCCGCCTGAGCCCCGCCCGTCCGTGCCGCACCCCTCCCGCCCGGACGAGGGAGGAAGCGAGCTGATGCAGGTGGAGGGTCGTCACCAGGACCAGGAAGGAGAGGAAGTCGAGCCCGAAGGACAGGCGTCCCGCCCGGAGGAAGACCGCGCCGAGGAGGGCGGTCAGGACGATCGTTCCGAGCGAGCGGAGGAGCTTCAGGTGGAGGAGGTCCCGGCGCGTGAGAGGCGCCGGGAAGAGCAGGTGCACCTCCGCCGGCGAGAAGGCGAGCGCCGACTCGAAACCGCCCCGCAGCCACCACCACGCGACCAGGGCCGCGAGGAAGAGCGGAGCGGCCAGCTCCAGCTCGCGGCCGAGGCCCGGAGGCTCCTGCGCGATGTCCAGCCAGACCCCCCCGATCAGCCAGCCGAAGTAGAGGAGCCCGACCCCCAGCGCCACGGCGTAGCGCGGGTCCCGGATCCGCCGGGCCCGCGCGACCACGGCGTTGCGCGTGCCCGCCCCCAGGAGGTGGAGGAAGGCTCCGAGGATCCTCACCGAATCGCGGAGGATCCGGCGGCGGGATGGACCGGGCCCCGGGCCCTCATCGGACGCCCTCTCCAGTGCTCCTCCGCTCCGTCAGCGCCAGGAAGACGTCCTCGAGACCCTGCCCCACCAGCTCCGGGCGGCTCCCGCGGATCTCCTCGAGGCTCCCCTCCACGACCACCCGCCCCTCCTGCAGGACGAGGATCCTCGTGCAGAGCTCCTCGACGAGGTGGAGGAGATGCGAGCTGAGCAGGACTCCCGCTCCGGCCTCCGCCCGCTCGAGGATCGTCGTCTTCATGCGGCGGATCGCCCCCGGATCGAGTCCGGTGAGCGGCTCGTCGAAGACGAGCACGTCGGGGTCGTGGATGAGCCCGCAGGCGATGGTGAGCTTCTGCTTCATGCCGCGGGAGAGCCCCTCGGGAAGCGTGTCCCGCCAGCCGACCAGCTCCATCTCGTCGAGGAGCGCCTCGATGCGGGGGCCGGGGTCCCGCACGCCGTAGATCCGGGCCACGAAGCGGAGGTGCTCCTCGACCGTGAGGTAGTCGAACAGGTGCGGCTCGTCCGGCATGAACGCGAGCCCCCTCTTCGCCTCCAGCGGCTCGGAGACGAGGTCGTGGCCGGCGATGCGAACCGTTCCGGAGGTGGGACGGAGGATGCCCGTCAGGCATCGGAGCGCGCTCGTCTTCCCCGCCCCGTTCGGTCCGACGAGCCCCAGCACCTCGCCCCCCTGGAGCGTGAAGGAGAGCCGGTCCACGGCGCGCACCGTTTCGTAGTCGCGGACCAGGTCGACGACCTCTACCAGGGGGCCCGGGCGGGGCGTCGTCGCGCGAGCCGGACCGGGCACGGTCAGAAGAGGAATCTCCGAACGCTGAAGGGAAAGCGGTTGTTGACCACGTTGTTGAAGATCGAGCCGAACTGGAAACGGAAGCCGACCTCGAGCTCGAACTCGAAGTCGGTGGCGCGCTGTCTCCGCTCCAACAGGATCTCCTCGTCGGTCGCTCCCTCGGCCGGCAGGAAGAGCTGATCCTGGACCCATGCGACCTCGCCGCTCACGTCGACGGAGAGCCCCCGGAAGATCCGGTAGTCCACACGCCCTCCACCCGCGATGCGCCACTTGCTGAGGTCGTGGAAGAAGTGCGAGCCCAGCACGGTGAGCCGGGCCTGTCCCCACTCCTCCCGTTGATTGTACGAGACCGTCACCGCCTGATCGACCAGGAACTCCTCGGTCTCGCCGAAGATGGTCATCTCCTCGTACTCCACCCAGCGCGCACCGACCTGGTAGAGCACGATGAGCTGGCGTCGGTTCGCCTCGAGGTAGGGGAAGTAGTTCCACTCGAGAGCGGGGGCGATCCGGTACCCGATGTCGCGGTTCTCGAAGGTCGAGGAGGTCACGCTCGCCGCCAGGCCGGCCGACCAGTGCGGCGTGAGGCTCCGCACCGTCAGGCTCCGCGCCCCCCAGTCCGTGGTCTCGTTGACGAAGGTGGAGGTGTCACTCAGCTCGAACTCCTCGCGCCGGAAGTCGGCGGTCACGTCGAGCTCCACCTTCCATTCCTCCGTCACCCGACTGGCCGATACACGGCCTTCGAGCTCGCGGAAGCTCTGATGCTCCTCGCCGCTGATCTCCACCTCGCCGTCGAGGACGAAGATCCAGAAGTTCCACGGATCGTCCTCGGAGCCCTGGATCGTGTCCTCCTCGCCTTCTGCCGGCTCGTAGGAGACCTCGAACCGGCCGGGCACCCCCACCGTCGCCGCATAGCGGGCCAGCCCGAGGCTCAGGGTCGACGTGAGCCCCTCGAGCACCTCCGCCTGGGTGTCCGTGCGGTCCTCGGCGAAGGTGAGCGCGTCCTCCATCCCTCCCAGCTCGCCGAGGCCGATGAAGTCGAACGTGTAGCGCCTGCCGCCCCCGCCGGTATCCTCCGAGGTCATGATCACGTGCACGTCGGCGTCCTGCCGGTCCCGCACCCAGCTCACGAATCGGATCTCCGTGCGGAAGTAGGTGCGGTCGCAGTTGCGGGCGTTGCAGTCGAGGAAGACCCGGAGCGCGTCTCCGGGCGCGTCGGACTCCGCGGGTTCCTGGCCGAGGATCGGCGACGCCGAGGCGGCCAGGACGAGTAGCGGGAGGAGGAGGCGGAGCACGGAGGTGGATGTTCGGAAGGTCATGGACGCGGGGCTGACGGCGCGGATCCGGCGACCTGCTACTCCGGACGACACGCGCGCCCCCCGTGTCGTTGAGCGGACGTTCCGATTCGGGGATCGTCGAGAATCCGGGGGCCGCCGGTCATGGGAGCCGCAAGCCGGCCACCCGCAGGTCGCGCTCGTCTCCGCTCCAGTAGGAGTAGACGATCCGGCTCCCGTCGAGGCTCACGTCGGCCCCCGCCAGCCCGCCGGGTGCGGACACGCGGACGACCCCCTCGTCGGTCAGGAGGTAGAGACGATCCGTCCCGGAACGACCCCGCCCGCCGGCTTCCACCAGGAAGAAGACCCGCTCTCCCACCCGCTCCACCGGACGGAGCCGGACCCGGCCGTCGCCCACCTCGAAGGAGTCGAGGATCCGCACCCTCCCGGGCCGATGCAGGAGGAGGTGGCCGCGGTCGCCGATCACGAGGAGGAACGCCGTCGTGCGCCCGGAGCCCACGCCCCCCCGGAGGTTGCCCCGCAGGGTGTCCGGAAGCTCCACCACCCGCTCGCTCACCCCCCGCTCGGGGTCCATGTACCAGACGTGCCGGTCGGTGTCGACCCAGTTCTTCTGGAGGAGGACGCCCGTGGTGTCGCGGCGGATCAGGAGACCGTGGAACGACGACTCGAGCACCTCCCGGCGGACGTCCGGGAACGCCCGGGAGAGCCGGTCGAGGAGCCTCAGGTCCTCGGGGGCGAGCGCCACGTCGCCTTCCCGGTGGCTCTCGGAGACCGTATCACCCCTCGGAACCTCCAGGACGAGCTCGACGAGCCCCACGTCCCCGTCCGAGATCGTGGCCCGGACGCGGTCCTCCCCGTCCCATTCCAGGTTCTCGAGGAAGGTTCCGTACGCCGCATACCGCGCCGAAGCCTCGCGGTCCAGAAGCGTCCATGCGCGGTCGTCCGGGATCCGGTCGTCCGCCGCGGTGTCCGCCTGCTCCACCGCGGCCTCCGGGTCCTCTCCGTCGCCCTCGTCCGGCTCCGGCCCCGCCTCGTCGTCCATCTCCACGGGGCGAGCGCGGATCACCGTCAGGGGAAGCTCGCCCTCGTCGGTGAGCTCTCCCCATGCGACCCGCTCTCCGGATGGAGAGAGGGCGGGGCCGTAGCTGTCGCCCCTGCGGACGTGGAGGAGCGTGGGGCCCGAGAAGGACCGGGCCGGGGCAGCGGCGGTGTCCGGGAGGCCGGGAAGCCCGCGGAGCGGAACCTCAGCGAAGCTCGTATCCGGGAGCGCCGCGACGGGGGCCGGCGGAGGCGCCTCCTCGGCTCCCCCGCAGGCGACGGACAGGAGGACGACCGGAGCGAGGAGCGCGAGCCGTGCGACTCCCGGAAGCCGGAGCGCAGGGCCGGGCCCGCGTGCGCGGCCGGCGCGGACGCCGCCGGACGGTGCCGAGCACGCGACGGTGCGTCCGCTCATCGGTGATCCTCCCTGGACGGCGCATCGTAAGAAGGCCGCCGTACTTCCTCGACGACCCGGGGGAAGGCTCTCGAATGCAGGATTCCCGCCATCCCGCCGCTCGGCCCCGGCGCGGCCGCTCCGCCCTCCGTACTCAGGAGGTCGCCGACCGCAGACGCTCCCGACGGAGCGCACCGGCCGGCTCGGGGTCCCGCTCCGGGTCCCGCTCGGGGGTCGGGTGGTCCGGCGCCGCGGCGCCGGGCCCCGCCTCACTCCCATCCGCATCCGCCTCACCCTCCCCGGCTCCCCGGGTGAAGCGCCGGCGGAAGAAGTCTCCGAGGTCGTCGACCAGGGAGTACATGACGGGCACGAGCACCAGGGTGAGGAAGGTGGCGAAGAGGATCCCGGCGATCACCGCCACCGCCATCGGGCCCCACCACGCCGCCTGCTCCCCGCCCCAGAAGAGCTCGGGCGAGAGGCTCCCGTAGAGCCCGAAGAAGTCGAAGTTGAGCCCGATCGCCAGCGGAACCAGCCCGAGCGCGGTGGTGATCGCGGTCAGCACCACCGGCCGGAACCGGGTCTTTCCACCTTCCACCAGGGCCTGGCGCCGGTCCATGGCGTCCCGCGTCCTGAGGATGTCGATGTAGTCGATGAGGACGATCGCGTTGTTCACCACGATGCCGGCCAGGGAGATGATTCCGACACCGGTCATGATGATGACGAACGGCATGTCGAAGAGCATGAGCCCGAGCAGGACTCCGGCCGTCGACATGATCACGGAGCTGAGGATGATCACCGGCTTCACCACGGAGTTGAACTGCGACACCAGGATGAAGCCGATCAGCGCCAGCGCGACGAGGAAGGCCGAGCTCAGGAAGGCCATCGCGTCTGCCTGATCCTCCGACTGGCCGGCGAAGCGGAGCGTGTAGCCGGGAGGCAGCTCGTCCTGGAGGGGCCGGAGCGTCTCCCGCACCTCGGCCAGCACCGCGTTGCTGTTGTGGCCGGCCCGGATGTCGGCCGTCAGCGTGGCCACCCGGTCCATGTCCTTCCGCTGGATCGAGCCCGCCCCCTCGCCCACGTCCCACCGCGCCACCGAGAGGAGCGGGATCTGCCGGCCGCCGTCGGCCGAGACGGTCATCTCTTCCAGCGCGCCGAGCTGGTCGCGGTAGCGCTCCGCGAGCCGCACCACGATGTCGAACTCGTCGTTTCCGGTCCGGTACTTCGCGGCCTCGATCCCCTGGATCGCGCCGCGGACGGCGGTGCCGACGTCCCGGGTCGAGACCCCGTAGATCGCCGCCCGCTCCCGGTCCACGTGCACCGCGAGCTCCGGTCGCGCGTCGTCCATGTCGCTCTCGAGCCCGGTGAGCCGCTCGATCACCGGAGCGTTCCGGATGATCTCGAGCGCCCGGTCGCTGAGCCGGTGGAGCACGGCGGCGTCCTCTCCGACGAGCTCCACGCTCAGCGGCGGCCCCTGCTGCGGCCCGTCCTGGGGCTTGTCGACGGAGACCTCCGCCCCGGCGATCCGCGTGCCGAGCTCCGCCTGATAGGTCGCGAGCAGGTCGAAGACGTCGTGACGTCGCTCCTCGTAGTCGACGAAGGAGACGGCGATGCGGCCCGTGTTGGAGCCTCCGCTCCCGCCGCCCCCTCCCCCGGCCGTCGCCACCACCGACTCCCGGTCCTGGGATCCGGGGAGGCCTCCGAGCTCCTCCTCGAGCCGTCGCACGACCTGATCGGTGAACTCCACCCGGGAGCCGATCGGGGCGTCCACGTTCACCACCACCTGCGAGGGGGGGATGTCCTCCGGGAAGTACTCCACCGTGTGCCCGGAGGCCGCGAAGGCCGCGATGGTGGCCACCAGGAAGGCGAAGGAGCCGCCGAGGACGACCAGCCGGTGGTCGAGCGCCCAGCGGAGTCCCACCTCGTAGCGGCGCACCATCGCGGGCAGCCACCGCTCCTGGAAGAGCCGGCCGAGCCGCTCGAGGACGAAGTGGTGGAGGGTCCAGAGGAGCGCGGCGGTGGCGACGAGAAGCCCCGCCGTCAACGGATTCGCCCACGCGATCAGGAGCAGGCCGAGCCCCGTCCCGCCGAGCGCCGCCCACTTCGCCTCCCGCGTCATCGTCCGGCGCTCGCTCGTCTCCACCCGCATGAAGAGGGCGCACAACGTCGGGATCACGACCAGCGCCACGAAGAGCGAGCTCGAGAGGGTGACGATCAGGGTGAGGGGCAGGTAGCTCATGAACTCGCCCACGAGCCCCGGCCAGAAGAGGAGCGGCGCGAAGGCGCCGAGCGTGGTGAGCGTGGCCGCGACGACCGGCACCGCCACCTCGCCGGTGCCCTTCAGCGCCGCCAGCGTGCGATCCCAGCCCTCCTCCATGTAGCGGTAGATGTTCTCCACCACGACGATCGCGTTGTCGACCAGCATCCCGAGGGCCAGGATGAGGCTGAAGAGCACCACCATGTTCATCGTGACGCCCAGCACCTTGAGCACCAGGAAGGAGAGGAGCATGGAGGTGGGGATGGAGATCGCGACGAAGAGCGACGTGCGGAGCCCGAGGAAGAAGAAGAGCACCGCGACGATCAGGAGGAGCCCGGCGATGATGTTGTTCTCGAGGCTGCTCACCATCGAGTGGATGTCCTCGGACTCGTCTCCCGTGATCTTCACCACCGTGGTCGGCGGGAAGAGCGGCTCCATCTCGCGGATGACCCCGCGGACCTCCTCGGCCGTCTCGATGATGTTCTCGCCCGAGCGCTTCACCACGTCCATCGTGACGACCGGGCTGCCGTCGAGCCTCGCGTACGACCGCCGGTCCGCGAAGCCGAAGTCCACCTCGGCGAGGTCGCGCACGTAGATCGGGCGGCCCCTGCGCGTCTGGACGACGAGCTCCCCGATCACCGCGGGATCGACGAACTCGCCGTCCACGCGCACGAGGTAGCTCCGGGTGCCGACGTCGATCCCGCCGCCCGGGATGTTGACGTTCTCGTCCCGGATCGCGTCGATGATGTCGGTGAGGGCGAGGTCGTAGTACTGGAGGCGGCCGAGGTCGACGTCGACGCGGACCTCCCGCTCGAGCCCGCCCCGGAGATCCACGCGCAGCACCGTCGGGATCTGCTCCAGGCGGTCCTGGAGCTCCTCGCCGATCTCCTTCAGCCGGACCAGCCCGTACTCTCCGGACAGGTTCACCCGCATGATCGGGAACTCGGCGACGTTGAACTCCACGATCGTGGGGTCGTCGGCCTCCTGCGGTAGCTCGGACCGCGCGAGGTCGACCTTCTCGCGTACGCGCTGGAGCGCCTCGTTCATGTCCATCGAGAGCTCGAACTCGGCCACGATGCTGGAGTAGCCCTCGACCGACGTGGAGGTCAGCTCCTTCAGGTCGGAGATCGTGTTCAGCTCGTCCTCGAGCGGCCGGGTGATCAGGCTCTCGATGTCCGCGGGGGCGACACCCGGATAGACGGTGTTCACCGCGATCATCGGGATCTCGATCTCGGGCCGGGACTCCTTCGGGATCGAGCGGTAGGCGAGGATCCCGCCGAAGAAGATCAGGAGGAAGAGGATCACCACGCTCGTGCGGTGCTCGACCGCGAAGGACGTGGGCCCGAACTCCTTGAACCGGGACAGGCGGTCGGCCTCCACGGGCGGCGGTCCGCTGTCCGGGCTCCCGGACGGCTCCCTCTCGCTCACCCGTCCTCCCCGGCCACGACCCGCACCCGGTCTCCCGCGGCGACGCTATTCTGTCCGACGACCACGACCCGCGCACCCGGATCGAGTCCCGATTCCACGACCACCCGGTTCCGCTGCGCGGGGCCGAGCGCCACGTCACGCGCCGCGGCCACCGACTCGCCGCCCTCCTCCTCGACGACGAAGACCCGGAACCCGTCCTCGACCCGCACCAGCGCGTCCTGCGGAATCACCAGCGCGTCCTCCAGCTCGCGCCGGAAGAGCCGTACGTTCGCGACCATCTCCGGCTTGATCGCCCGGCCCGGATTCGGGATCGTCGACTCGACCCGGAAGGTCCGGTTGTCGGGGTCCACGGTCGCGCCGACGAAGGACACGGTTCCCGTGAACGTCTGGCCCTCGAGCACGTCGAAGGTCACGGTGACGGGGTCCCCCCTCTCGACGTCCGCCGCGTAGCGCTCCGGAACGCCGCCCGCGACCTCCACCGGGCTGAGGTCCACCACCCGCGCCACGGGGGTGCCCGGAGCGACCATGGTGCCGACTTCGACCATCCGGTCCTCGAGGACCCCGGAGATCGGAGCGCGGATCACCGTGCGCGCGAGCCGCTCCTCCAGGGTGCGGAGCCCCGCCGTCGCCTGCTCCGCGGCGGAGCGCGCCTCGAGGTAGGCGAGCTCGGAGCCCACCCGGTCCACCTCCCAGAGCCGCCGCCTCCGCTCCCACGTCTCGCGGGCGAGCTCGGCGCGGGAGCGCGCTTCCTCGACCTGCGAGCGCAGGATACGGTCGTCGATCCGGACGATCGGCTGGTTCTCGCGCACGATGCCTCCCTTCTCGACGAGGACCTCGCGCACCACCCCGCTCTCCTCGGCGGAGAGCGTGACGTCACGGCTCGCCTCGACGGTTCCGGTGATCCGGATCATCTCGGTGAACGGACCCGGCTCCACCCGCTCGACCTCGACGTTCACGACGCGCGCGAAGCCGTCGCCCTCCCGGTCCGAGGTCTCGGCGCCGTCCACCTCGCTGCCGCCGCCACAACCGGCGGCGAGCACCGTCGCCGCCAGCAGGAGCGGCCCTGCCCCCGCCCACGCCCCGCGCACGCGCTTCCGCGCTCTCTCGTACGTGGGTCCCGCTCCCGTCTCCCTCGTCATCCCCACCTCCGCCTCGTCTCGGCGTCTCATCGGTCCACCCCCGGCACCCGGCCCACCGCCTCGTCGAGGCGGGCGCGAGCCGTGAGAAAGTCGTAGACCGCCTGTGCGTAGTTGAACTCGCTCTCCCGGAGGGCGACCTCGGAGTCCGTGAGCTCGAGCCGGCTGGCCAGCCCCTCGCCGTACTCGGCGGTCGCGATCTCGTAGGCTCGCCGGGCCTGCTCTACGGCCCTCGCCTGCGCCCGGGCCCGCGCCCGGGTCTCGTCCACCTCGTCGAGCAGGTCGAGCACCCGCTGCTCCGTCCGGTCCCGGCTCAGGTCCCGGCGGGTCTCCGCCTGGCGCAGCGCCGCCCGCGCCTGATCGACGCGCGCGTCCCGCTGGAAGCCGTTGAAGATCGGCAAGGTGACCACCACCCCGGCGTTGCGGGTGTACGCCCGCGGGCCCCGGAAGAAGTCGGGGCTGCCCTGCTGCTGGCTGTTGACGGCGTAGGTGCCGAAGAGGGAGACGGTGGGCAGGTAGTCGGCCTGCTCCAGCCGGAGCTCGGTGTGCCGGAGGTCGCTGCCGATCTCGGCCTGCCGCAGCGTCGAGTTCCATTCCACGGCACGCTCAACGAGCGCGTCGCGCTCGGGCTCCGCCGACGGAGCCTCCACGCCCGTGAATGAGAGGAGGACCCGGTTCGCCGGCGTGTTGTCGTCCGGATCGTCGAGCGCGAGGTCGGCCAGCGTGCCCTCCACGCGGAGCGGCTCCCGGGGATCGAGGTCGAGCTCGACGGCCAGGGCGCGGCGTGCCGCCGCCGCCTCGCTCCGCGCCCGGAGAAGGTTCGGCTCCAGGTTGCTCAGCTCGACCTCGAGGCGGAGCACGTCGAAGTCCGAGGCGAGGCCGGCCCGGTTCAGAGCCTGCGTCTCTTCCAGTGTCTCGCGCACCCGCACCAGGGAGTTCTCGGTCAGACGCACCTGCTCCCGTGCCAGGAGGAGGTCGTAGTAGGTGCTCCGCACCCGCGTGACCACCTCGTGGGCGCGGCCCCGCACCGCCTCCTCCTGCATCTGCCGGAAGCGCGCCGCCGCCGGGATCGCGACGAAGGAGCGGGGGCTCAGCAGCGGCTGCTCGACGCTGACCGTCGAGGTCCAGGTGTTGTCGGCGCCGATCTGGACCGCCACCTGATCCTCGGGCGACGCCTCCGGATCGAAGAATCGGGCCGGGAAGAAGGAGACCTGCGGCGAGAGATTGCGGTTGTAGCGCGCGCTCAGGTCCACGCTCGGGTACACCTCTCCCCACACCTCGGAGACCTGTTCCTCGGCGATCTCGAGCTCGAAGCGGGCGTCGCGGAGGTCCCGGCTCCGATCGAGCGCGCTACGGACGGCTTCCCGCAGCCCGAGAGCCGGCGCTCCGACGGTGTCCTCCACCGCCGCGATCCCTGCCGTGTCCTCCACGTCCTGAGCCGCGAGCGGGACCGTCCCGCCTGCTCCGGCGAGGAACAGAGCCAGCATTCCGGCCAGGAGCGAAGCCGGCATTCCGGCCAGGAGCGAACCCGACATTCCGGCGCGGAACGGCGCCGGCGCACCGGCCCGGAGCGGGCCCGCCGATCCGGCGCGGAGGGGCCCCGCGCTCCGCGGGTGTGTCACCGGGCCTCCTCCTCCACCGCGGCCCGCGGCTCCGCCTCGACCCCGCTTCCCTTCCGGCGCCGCTCCTCCACCGTGCGGCGGAAGGTGTCGGTGGCGACACCGCGGAGCACCCGCGTCGAGGAGGCTCTGTACACCTTCCGGAACTCGTCCTCCTCGACGTGGAGGAATCCCCTCAGGTACAGGGAGATGATCCCGTGGGCGTGGGACCACATCGTCATTCCCACGTCGCGCGGGTCTCCCTCCTTCAGGTACCCCTCGTCCTGGAGCTCCCGGAGCCGATCGTGCCAGAACTGGCCCACCGCCCCGATCCGGGCACAGAGCTCGTCCGGCAGCTCGACGATGCCGAGGGAATCGGGAGAGGCGTAGAGGACCTCGTAGAGCCGCGGATTCTCCAGGGCGAAGTCGAGATAGCCGTCGCCCGCGCGTCGGAAGCGCTCCAGGGGATCGCCACCCTCGAGCGCCCGGTAGAGATACTCCGCGAGGAGCTTGTACGCCTGGCCGATCACGTCCACCAGCACCGCCTCCTTCCCCTCGTAGTGCCGGTAGAGGGCGGGGGCGGTCACGCCGACCGAGCGGGCGAGCTTCCGCATCGAGAAGCCGTCCAGCCCGTCGGTGAGGTAGAGCTCGCAGGCACAGGTCAGGATCCGTTCGCGTGTGTCAGCCATGTGAACAGCGTAAACAAAACCGGGAAGGGCGTCAATCGTCGTGGGGGCGACATTCCGTGCTCTCAGTGCGATTCCCCTGAATCTGCGATGTAACACGGCGTTCTCTACGGGTCGACCCGGTCCGAGGTTTCAGCCGGGCTCAATCCGCCGCCGCGTCCGGAGCGGGGCGCACCCCGCGCCGGCTCCGGGCCACCAGGTAGGTGCTCCCGACGATGACCAGGGCGCCCGCCACGCCCCACCGGTCGGGAACCTCGGCGAAGAAGAGGAACCCCCAGATCCCGGCGAAGACGATCTGGAGGTAGCCGACCGCCATCGCCCGACCCGCGCGCTCCCTCTGGAGCCCCCAGGTGAGGAAGACCTGCCCCAGGTGGGTGGTGACGCCGACCGCGAGAAGGAGGAGCCATTCGCGTCGGGTGGGCAGGACGGCGACCGGGAGGGTGGCCGGGAGCGCCCCGATCACGCTCACGAGGGCGAACCAGAAGACGATCACCATGGCGTCCTCGTCCTTCCCCAGCCGGCGCACCGTCACGTACGCCGCCGCGCTGAAGACGGCGCCGGTGAGCGCGATCCCGGTCGCCAGCGGATCGAGCGCCTCGGCCCCTCCGCCGAAGAGGAAGGCGGGCCGAGCCAGCAGGACGACCCCTCCGAGGCTCGCCAGCGCCAGGACCACCTCGCGCGCCCGGAGCGCCTCCGACAGGACCACCGCGGCGAGGAGCGCGGTGAAGACCGGGTTCGTGTACTGGATCACCGTCGCGTCGGCCAGCGGCAGATGGATCACCGCGTAGTAGAAGCAGGTGAGGGCGGTGAAGCCCAGCACGCCCCGGAGAAGGAGGAGCCGGCGGTTGTTCCCCCACGGAGAAGCGCCCCGCCGGAGCAGGGCCGCCCGTGCCAGGACCAGGAGCACGACCGAGCGCGCGAGCACCACCTCCATGGTCGGGATCCGGGCGCCGACCATCTTCACCAGGAGGCTCATCACCGAGAAGGCGAGCGCGCCCGCCGCCATGTAGCGCAGGCCGGTCGGGAAGGGGAGGCGCACGTCGGGCGCGGGGCGGTGAGGGGGGCGCGTAGAGCGCCGGTGGAGGCGCGGGAGCGCTCCGGGGGCGGGCCGTCAAACCCGCACTCCTCCACCGCGTTCCGCCTTCCCGGGAGCGCAGCCCGGCCACCCCGCGATCCCACCCCCGCCCCTCCCGGGACCGGGCGTCTCCCTGCTACCTTCCCCGGCCGGCGAGAGGACCGGCGGCTCCTCGGAGGCGGCCCTCACGATCACGATGGAGGGATGCGGCGCATGATCATGGTCACGGGCGGGGCGGGCTTCATCGGATCGAACGTGGTGGCCGCCCTCGAGGACCGGGGAGAGCCCCCGATCGTCGTCTGTGACCGCCTGCGGACGGGGCCCAAGTGGCGGAACCTCGCGAAGCGGGAGCTCGCCGACCTCGTCCACCCCGACCGACTGCACGACTGGCTGGACGAGCGGGGCGGCTCGCTCGAGGCGATCGTCCACATGGGCGCCGTCTCCTCCACCACCGAGACGGACGCCGACCGCGTCATCGAGAACAACTTCCGCCTCTCGCTCGCGCTCTGGCGCTGGTGCGTGCGGGAGGGCGTCCGCTTCGTCTACGCCTCGTCGGCGGCGACGTACGGAGACGGCTCCGAAGGATTCTCCGACGAGGCCTCGCCCGGACACCTCTCCCGGCTCCGGCCGCTGAACCCCTACGGTTGGAGCAAGCACCTCTTCGACCGGAGAGTGGCCCGGATCGTCGAGGAGGGAGGCCCGACTCCGCCGCAGTGGGCGGGTCTCAAGTTCTTCAACGTCTACGGCCCCAACGAGTACCACAAAGGGCCGATGAAGAGCGTCGTCGCCCAGATCCACCCGGACGCCGCCGCGGGCGGCCCCGTCCGCCTGTTCGAGTCGCACCACCCGGACTACCCGGACGGGGGGCAGATGCGGGACTTCGTCCATGTGGACGACGGGGTGGGCGTCGTTCTCTGGCTGCTCGACCATCCGGAGGTGGACGGGCTGTTCAACGTGGGGAGCGGGACCGCCCGCACCTTCGAGGATCTCGCGCGCGCGGTGTTCGAGTCGCTGGGCTCCGAGCCCCGCATCGAGTACGTCCCCACCCCCGAGCAGATCCGCGACCGCTACCAGTACTTCACCAAAGCGGACATGCGGAAGCTCCGCGAGGCCGGCTATCCGCACGAGCCGATCCCCCTGGAAGACGGGGTCCGCTCCTACGTGCAGGAGTATCTGGAGGCGGAGGACCCGTTCCGCTAGCGTCCCTCCCGGATCGCCGCCGCGCGTCGGAGCGGATCGTACGCCTGGAGAAGCTTTCCCCGGAGCCGCGGTGGGAGGTCCCGGCCCGGGCCGTCGAGGTACTCCTCGACCACCTCCGCCGCTTCCGGCGAGGCGTGGCCTCCCAGGACCGCGGCGGCCCACCGCTCCGGAAAGAAGATGTCGCCGGTACGCTGGATCTCCGGCAGGAGCTCGAGCGCGGGACGGACGAGATCGACCGAGCCCTCCGCCCTCAGGGGGTGGTGCAGGAAGCGGAGCGCGTCCAGGACCCAGGGCTCCCGCTCCCTCCGCTCGGGCTCGCGGAGGCTCCGGAAGAAGTCGGCCCTCGTCGCGGGGTCGCCGGAGAGCGCCGGACGCACGAAGCGGAAGCGCTCCAGGCGGTCGGGGTTGTCGATCGCGGCCTCCTGGCGGTCGAGGATCTCCTCGGCGTCGGACACCCCGTGGAGGGCGAGCTGCTCGGCGAGCGCCGTGCGGTCCCGCACCGAGAGCTCGAGGCCACCGACCTCCTCTTCGCCCGCCCGGATCCGGCGCATCCTCGCCACCGCCCCCGGGCTGAGCGCGACGTCCCTCCAGGTCCGGAAGAAGGCGGAGCGCACGGTGGCCGAGGGGGCTTCGGCGATCCCCTCCAGGAGCACTTCCTCCACACGCGGGGCGCCTCGGAGCCGCTCGTCCCGCTCGAGGAACCTCCACCAGACGGTGCGGAGGTCGGAGAGGGTCCGCTGGAGGATCTGCTCGTCGTCCTCGCGGCCGAGGGATCGGAGGAGGAGATCCAGGTAGCGGCCCACCGGGACCTCGCCCTCCCAGAGCTCGTCGTGGAGGCTCACGTGGCCCGAGCCCCGGACCAGCGGGTCCGGGAGCGACGGGAGGGAGTCCAGGAGGTATCCGACGGTGCGTGGATCGAGGTGGAAGTGCCCGTATCCTTCGCCGCTGCCGTCCGGAAGGACGAAGTCGGGGAGCGGCCGCCCCTCCCAGCCCTCGAGGCGCTCGGCCGGTCCGGTGAGACGGACGGGCACCCGGTGCAGCGTGTCACCGTAGCCGATCACGACCTCGAGCCGCTGAGGCCAGAGCCGACCCCGCCCGGCCGGATCGTCCTGCACCAGGAGCAGCGAGGCGATCCGGTCTCCGGCGCCGTCCGGGACGACGTGCGCCTCGATCCGGGGGCGGCCGGGCTCCTCCACCCAGACGCGGCTCCACGCCTCCAGGTCCTCGTCCGTACGCCGGTCGAGGATCCGGATCAGGTCGGTCCAGGAGGCGTTGCCGAAGCGGTGCTCGGCGAGGTACTCGCGTACCCCCTCGCGGAACGCCCCCTCGCCGATCAGCGCCTCGAGCTGACGCATCACGACCGGCGCCTTCTGGTAGATGATCGGGCCATAGAGCGTGCCCGCCTCCCGCAGGTTGTCGAGCGGCTGCCGCACCGGGTTCGTGCCCGGGGTGCGATCGACGGCGTAGGCGCGGGGCTGGTGGGCCAGGAGGAACCGGAGGTCGTGGCGCACCTCGGGAAAGGCGGGGGCGACCACCTTGTCCGCGATGAAGTTGGCGAAGACCTCCTTCATCCAGACGTCGTCGAACCAGCGCATGGTCACGAGGTCGCCGAACCACATGTGGGCCGTCTCGTGCGCGATGACCGAGGCTCGTGCCAGGAAGTCCGACTGCGTCGCCGTGGGCTCCAGGAGGATCCCCGACTGGCGGTAGAGGATCTGGCCCGGATGCTCCATCCCGCCGTACTGGAAGCCGGGGATCAGCACGAAGTCGAACCGCTCGAAGGGATGGGCGATGCCGGTGTACTCTTCGAGCCAGCGGAGCGAGGCGGCGTGGAGGTCGAAGGCGTCGTCCCGGTTCCGCTCGACCGCCGCCCGGTCCGTCTCCCGGTGGTACATCCGCATGGGGCGGCCGTCCGCCTCCGTCTCCTCCACCAGGAACTCGCCCGCCGCGAAGGCGAAGAGGTAGCTGGGCAGCGGCGGCGTCCGGGCGAAGCGCACCCGGCGGCGGCCCTCCGGAGGCTCCCGGTCGGCCGTACCGGGATCGCCGGCCCCGGTCGGTCCTGCGGCCGTCCGCGACGCGAGATCCCGCTCGTCCTCGACGGGCGTGTTCGACACGGCGACCCACGAGCCGGGCACGTCCAGCTCGAGCCGGAAGCGCCCCTTCAGGTCCGGCTGGTCCAGGATCGGAAGCGCGTGGTGCGCCCGATCCGGCACGAAGAGCGTGTAGAGAAAGTCACCGGAGCGGTTCAGCGACGCGTCGCCGGCCCGGAAGGCGATCTCGATCCGGTTCTCGCCGTCCCGGAGCAGCGCGGCGCCGAGCACGAGGTGGTCCGCCCGGTGCTCCGGCTCTGCCGGAACGCCGTTCACCCGCACCCAGCGAACCCGCTCCCGGGACTGGACGAAGTCGAGCACGAGGGGGGCGCCGGTGGGATCCACCCGCCGGAGGCGGAGATCGAGCACCCCGTCCACCGGCTCGTCCGACGAAGCGGGGATCCGGAGGCGGTAGTCGTAGCGCAGATCGGAGAGCGTGCCTGCCCGATGACGTGCGAGCTCGAGGGAGACGCCCTCCTCCGGCCCTCCGCGGAGGCGGGCCGGCCGATCCGGGACGCAGGAGGAGGTCAGGAGCGTGACGAGGAGGAGGAGCGGGCCGACGACGGATCTGCGGTCGGGAAACGAGGGCGGCATCGCGGTTGACGGGCGGGGCGGAGGGGGCGCGCCGGGCGGACGGCCGGGACCCGCCCCGATCATCCGGGATGAGCGCTCGCGGGGCAAGCCCGGCGGATGCCGCTGGCCGTCCGATCGGGCCCGCCCCTACCTTCGGGGATGCTCCGGAACCGACCGCCCACGAAGCCGCCCCTCTTCCCGCCTGCCCCGGAGAGCGACCGGGGCGGGCGCACGCTCCGCACGCCCCTCGGTCGGGCGGTTCGCCGCGGAGCCGCGGCCGGCGCCCTCGCGGCCGCTCTCCTGGCTCTCGGGGCGCTCCCCGGAGACTCCGCCGCCCAGCCGGAGGGGCGCGGCGCGGCGCCGGGCGCCACCGACGCGGTCCCGGCCGCCGCCCAGGACACCGTCATCGTGGAGACGGGAGGCGAGGAGGCGGCCGACACCCTCGGCCGGGAGCCGGTGCCGGCGGAGCGCGTCGAGACGGACCGGGAGGCGGCCGAGGAGCTCCGGGCGATCCTGTCCCGCCTCGACGGGATGGAGCGGGTGCGGGCGGAGGTCGAGGCGGGGGTGGCGAACCTCACCGGCGTCGTCACCTCGATGGAGGACCGGGAGCGCGCCTCCGTCCTGGCCCGGGACACCGAGGGGATCCGCTACGTGAACAACCGGGTGCGGGTCGAGGCGTCGCTCGCCGCCCGCCTGGCCGCGGGGGTGCAGCGGATCCGGATGCATCTGCTGGAGTTCGTCTCCGTGCTCCCCCTGCTCGGGGTGGTCCTCCTCCTCCTGCTCGGAGCGGGGCTGCTCGCGCGGGCGGCGGGCCGGTGGGACCCCCTCTACGACCTCTTCACCCCGAACCCCTTCGTCCAGAACGTCCTCCGGCAGGTGGTCCGCGCCGGGATCCTCGTCGCGGCCGTGCTCACGGCGGTCGAGCTGCTCGAGGTGCGCACGATCGTGGGCGCCGTGGTCGGCACCGCGGGCGTCGCCGGGCTCGCGCTCGGCTTCGCGTTCAAGGAGATCGTCGAGAACTACCTGGCGGGGCTGATCCTGAGCGTCGGTCAGCCGTTCGCGCCGCACGACCACCTCCGGATCGAGGACATGGAGGGCAAGGTGGTGCGCCTGACCAGCCGGGAGACGGTGCTCCTGACGCTCGAGGGGAACCACCTGCGGATCCCGAACGCCACGATCCTCCGGAGCCTCCTCACGAACTACACGAGCAATCCGCTGCGCCGCTTCGAGTTCGACGTGTCCGTGGGGCCGGACGAGGACGCCGGGACCGTGCAGGAGGTGGTCGGGGCGGCGCTCGGCCGGATGGAGGGCGTCCTGGACGACCCCGCCCCCGCGGCGCGCCTCACGGAGCTCGGCGAATCGTGGGTCACCTTCCTCGTGACCGGATGGCTCGATCAGCGGCGGGTCGACTTCCTCAAGGTCCGGAGCCAGGCGCTCCGGCGTGTGAAGGAGGCGCTCGACGACGCCGGCGTGTCGATGCCGCCGCCGGAGTACCGGGTCGTGCTGGATCGAGGCGAGCGGAGGGCGGAGGGCCGCCCCCCCGGCCCCGTCCGCGAGGAGCCGAGCGAGGACGTGGATCCCGACCCCACCCTCGACCGGCAGATCGAGGAAGACCGCCGGAGCTCCGACGAGGAGGACCTCCTGGACGAGTGACGCGGCCCTGCCGAGGCGCCCGGACCGCCCCGGCACGCCCGGCGGGGGGACCCGAAGACGCCGCAACGCGTGGGGCGGGCCCGGGGTAGGGAGCGGCCATGAACCCCCCGGACCTCCCCTGGACCGCATCGCCGTTCCGCCCCGCCTGGTGGGCCCCCTCGGCCCACCTCCAGACGCTGGCGGGCAAGGTGCTGAGGTCGGGCGCCCTTCCCTTCCCTCTCGAGACGACGACCCTCGAGACCCCGGACGGCGACCTGCTCCGTCTCGAGGTCGGACCGGAGCCCCCGACCGGCCGGCCGCGCTCCCCGCCCGCCGCCGACGACACGGCGCAGGACACGCCGGTGGCGCTCGTCCTCCACGGGCTCGAGGGCTCGGCGCGCCGGCCGTACGCGCTCCGGGCGTACCGCGCGCTCCACGATCGGGGCGTCCGGCCGGTCGGCCTGCACTTCCGCTCCTGCGGGGGGGTGCCCAACCGGGTGGCCCGCTTCTACCACTCCGGCGAGACCGACGACCTCGGGCGGGTGCTCGCCTGGCTCGGCGAGCGCTTCCCGGGCCGGCCCCTGGGCGGGGTGGGCTTCTCCCTGGGCGGAAACGTCCTGCTCAAGCACCTGGGAGAAGCCGGGGCGGGGAGTCCGCTCCGCGCGGCCGTCGCGATCTCGGTCCCGTTCGATCTCCTCGCCGGGGCCCGGCTCCTCGAGAAGGGCCCGATGGGACGGATCTACACCCGCTACTTCCTCCGCTCGCTCCTGGCGAAGATGGAGGAGAAGGCGGCGCTGCTCGACGGAGAGCTGGACCTGGACGCCATCCGGAGGGCGCGCACCCTGCGGGAGTTCGACGACGCCGCGACCGCCCCCCTCCACGGCTTCCGGGACGCGGCGCACTACTACGAGGAGTCGAGCTCCGCGGGCTTCCTGGACCGGATCCGCCGTCCCGTGCTCGTCCTCCACGCGCGGGACGACCCCTTCCTCCCGGAGGAGGCGCTTCCCGAGCGCGCCATGCGGGAGAACCCGTGGATCGTCCCGGTGCTGCCGGACCGGGGCGGCCACGTCGGCTTCGTCGAGGGGCCGGTGCCGTGGCGCGCCCGCTTCTGGGCCGAGGAGGAGTCGGCCCGCTTCCTGGCGGCGGCTCTGGGGGACGGCGGGCCCGTGGGGCGTCCCCGTCGCCCGGAGGGTGCGGACCGGGAGGAGGCGTCCGCGGTGGACGACCGGCACGAGGGCACGTAGCTTCGCCGCGCCTCCCGCCCCTTCCGACCGCGTCTCCGTGGAAGCCGGATGAACCTCCTCCTCCTCGTCGTCGTCGTCTACCCGCTCGCGCTCCTCGGGGTGAGCCTGTGGCGCTCCCGGCAGGTGAAGAGCAGCGAGGATTTCATGGTGGCGGGACGCTCGGTGCCGGTCCTCCTCCTCGTGGGCACGCTGGTGTGCACGTGGATCGGCTCGGGCTCGCTCTTCGGGGGCGCGGGCCTCGCCTACCGGACCGGGATCGCGGAGCTCTGGTTCAGCTTCGGCGGATGGATGGGGCTGCTGGTGGCGTTCTTCATCGCCGCCCGGGTGCGCCGCATCGCGGAGTACACCGTGCCCGACCTCCTCGAGCAGCGCTACAACGCCGCGGCCCGGGTGCTCGGGACGATCGCGATCATCCTCGCCTACGTGACGATCGCCGCCTACCAGTTCCGGGGCGGAGGCTGGATCCTCACGATCGTCACGGACGGGGCGATCACGCCGGACACCGGCATGTACATCACCGCCGCCGTGATCGTGCTCTTCACGGCGCTGGCCGGGATGGTCTCGATCGTGACGGTCGACATCTTCAACGGGATCGTGATCACGCTCGCGATCCTCTTCGCGCTCCCCTACATGGTCTTCGAGGTGGGGGGCGTGGGCGCCGTGCTCGCCGGACTTCCCGAGGGTCACACCGAGGTCCTCGGCGGCCACAACGTGCTCTGGGTCTTCGGCGTGGCGTTGCCGACCTTCCTCCTGATCCTGGGCGAGAGCGGGATGTACCAGAAGTTCTTCTCGGCCCGCGACGAGTCGGCGGCGAAGAGGGCGGTGGTGGGGATGATCGCCGGGATCATGGTCATCGAGATCACCCTCGCGCTCCTGGCCATCGTGGGCCACGTCGCCTTCCCCGACCTCGCGACGGAGACCTCCGTCGTGGGGACGGCGGCCACGGAGACGGTGATCCTCTACATCGCGCGCCACGGGCTCCCGCTGCTCGGGGGCGCGGCGCTGCTCGCGGCGGCCGTGGCGATCGTGCTCTCGACCGGGAACACCTTCCTCCTGGTGCCCTCCACGAACCTCGCCCGCGACATCTACCAGCGCTTCGTGAACCCGGAGGCCACCGAGGCGTCGATGCTCCGGGTCCAGCGGCTCGCGATCGCGGCCTTCGGCCTGCTGGCGCTCGTCCTGATCACCCAGTTCGACACGGTGCTGGCGATGGCGCTGTACGCCTACTCGCTCGTGGGGGCGAGCCTCACCCCCGCGCTCCTCGCGGCCTTCCTCTGGAAGCGGGTCACGGCGGCCGGTGGGGTGGCGTGCATCGCGGGCGGGCTTGGGACGATCGTGGGGATCGCCCTGCTGGACCGGATGGGAGTGGACTTCACGACGACGATCCTCGCCACCGAGTTCAACTTCGCCGACAGCGAGTCGATCGTCATTCCCGGCGTGCTCGCCTCCACGGGGCTCCTCGTGGTGGTGAGCCTCCTCACCCGGCCTTCCCCCAGGGAGAAGTGGGAGCCGTTCTTCCTGCCTCCCGGTGCGAGCCTCGAGGAGGCGATCGAGGTCGCGGGGCAGGAGCGGCCCCAGGAGCGGTCGCCCGGGGACGCGGGCCGGGAGGCGCCGCTCGATTGACGGGCGGGCGGGGGCCGAGGACTTCCTTGACGGAGGGACGGCCCCCGCATAGCATTTCCGACCATGTGCGGAGGAGCGGGTGCGGGCCGGCGGTCGAGAGCGATCAGAGGACGCACCACGACCCGCGGATCGGGTCGTTTTTTCGTTTCCCCCGCGCCGTTCGCTGCGGGACGACGCGTCGCGACGTGCCCGGTCTTACTATCCAGATGGAGCAGGAAAAATGCGCAGTAGCGGAACCGTGAAGTGGTTCAACGACAGCAAGGGCTTCGGTTTCATCTCTCCGGAGGAGGGAGACCGGGACTGCTTCGTGCACTACTCCGCCATCCAGGGCGAGGGCTTCAAGTCGCTCGCCGAGGGAGACCGCGTCGAGTTCGACGTGGTCCAGGGACCCAAGGGTCCCGCCGCGGAAAACGTCGTCCGCGTGGAGGCGTAACGGCTCGACGTACCGGGCCCGACGGCCCGGACACGAAGGGAAACGCCCCGGCAGCGCTCGCTGCCGGGGCGTTTCTTTTTTTTCACGCCTTCGCGGGCTTCCTGGGCGCGGGGGCGCGCCGGGAGCGGGCGGGCGAGCCCCTGATCCGCCGGTGCTCTTCAGCGACCCGCCAGGAACGCCCGGCCGTGCCAGCTCTCCCGGGCCGGACGCTCCCACCTCCCCTCCCGCACCTCGCCGAGCCGCGTCGGCGTCGGATCGTAGACCGTCGTCTCCGGCCCCACCCGCCCCTCCTCGGCCATCCGCCGGAACTCCGGACGCGAGACCGAGCGGACCTCATCTCCGTCCCGGAACCAGATCGGGGCGTGCCCGACGAGCCCCACGCCCAGCTCGCCCTCGAGCTCCTTCAGCGTCCGGACCAGCGCGTCGATCGAGCAGCCGGAGGGGGGCACCGACGCCTGGTCCACGGCGACCAGCAGGAAGCGCCCCTGCCGCCAGTCGCGTGCGGCCGTGAGCGGCGAGCCGTGGGCCGCCCATCCGTCCAGGAAGCGGTCCACCGCGTCGAGCAGGCGCTCCTCGCCCGCCGGATCGAGGGGCCCGGTGGCGCCGAAGATCCAGAGGCGCGCGTCGTCGGGGAGCTCGGCGAGGGGGACTCGGGGCATGGCGGGGGTCCGGCGAAGGGGGCCGAGGAAGGCTCGGCCCTTGGTACTCCGTGCGGGCCCCCTGGATCCGGCCCCCGCGGTTCGTTTGTTGCACGCCTCGCGGGTGGACCCCCCGCCCCCGCATCTCCCAGGGAGACACGATGGCCGAAGCGAGCAACGTCAGTCGCAGGATCATCGAGGCGCACCTCGTCGAGGGCCGGATGGAGCCGGGCTCGGAGATCGGGATCCGGATCGACCAGACGCTGACACAGGATGCCACGGGCACGCTGGTCATGCTCGAGCTCGAGGCGATGGGCGTCGGGCGGGTGCGCACCGAGGTGAGCGCCCAGTACGTGGACCACAACATGATCCAGGAGGACCACAAGAACCCGGACGACCACCTCTTCCTGGAGAGCGCGTGCAAGCGGTTCGGCGTGTGGTACTCCCGGCCGGGGAACGGCGTCAGCCATCCGGTCCACATGGAGCGCTTCGGGATCCCGGGGAAGACGCTGGTCGGCTCGGACTCCCACACGCCCGCCGCGGGCTCGCTCGGGATGCTCGCCATGGGGGCCGGCGGCCTGGAGGTGGCGCTCGCGATGGTCGGCGAGCCGCTCTACCTGAACATGCCGGAGATCTGGGGCGTGCGGCTCACCGGGGAGCTCCCGCCCTGGGTGAGCGCGAAGGACGTGATCCTGGAGATGCTCCGCCGCCACGGGGTCGACGGGGGGAGGGGCCGGATCATCGAGTACCACGGACCGGGGCTCGGGGCCCTCTCGGCCATGGACCGGCACGTGATCGCCAACATGGGCACGGAGCTCGGCGCCACCACCACCGTCTTCCCCGCCGACGACGCGGTGCGCCGCTTCCTCCGGCAGCAGGGGCGGGAGGACGACTTCGTGGAGCTGCTTCCCGACGAGGGGGCGACGTACGACGTGGAGGAGGAGATCGACCTCTCCGGCCTGGAGCCGCTGATCGCGCGGCCTTCCAGCCCCGGGAACGTGGTCCCGGTGCGCGAGGAGGCCGGAAAGGAGATCTACCAGTCCTACATCGGCTCGTCGGCGAACCCCGGGCTGCGCGACTTCGAGGTGCCGGCCATGATCGTGAAGGGGCGGCAGGTGGATCCGAGCGTCTCCTTCGACGTGAACCCCACCTCCCGGCAGATCCTGGAGAACCTGGCCGTGCGGAGCCACCTGGCCACGCTGGTGCGGGCGGGAGCGAGGATCCACCAGGCCGGCTGCAACGGCTGCATCGGTATGGGCCAGGCGCCGGCGACGGGCCGGATCAGCCTTCGCACCGTGCCCCGCAACTTCCCCGGCCGGTCCGGGACGAAGGAGGACCAGGTCTACCTCTGCAGCCCGGAGACGGCGGCGGCCTCGGCGCTGACCGGCCGGATCACCGATCCCCGCGATCTCGAAGAGGAGATGGGGATCTCCTGGCCGGTCTGGGAGGAGCCGGAGGACGTCCTCGTGAACGACGAGATGCTCCTCTCACCCGAGGACAACCCGATGCCGCCGGAGCTGGTGAAGGGGCCGAACATCCAGTCGCTGCCGGAGCTGGTGCCGATCGCGGACACGCTCGACGGCCCGGTCCTGATCAAGGTCGGAGACGACGTCTCCACCGACGAGATCCTGCCCGCGGGCACCCGCGTGCTCCCCTTCCGGAGCAACATCCCCAGGATCAGCGAGTTCACCTTCTGGCAGGTCGACGAGGGGTACTCCGGCCGCGCCCTCGAGCACCAGGAGGGGGGCCACTTCATCGTCGGCGGCAGCAACTACGGCCAGGGCTCGAGCCGGGAGCACGCCGCCCTCGCTCCCCGGTGGCTCGGCGTGCGCGCCGTGCTCGCGAAGAGCTTCGCCCGCATCCACTGGCAGAACCTGGTGAACTTCGGGGTGCTCCCGCTCACCTTCGTCGACGGGGAGGGCTACGACGGCATCGAGCCCGACGACGAGCTGGTGCTGGAGGGGGTCCGGGACGCGCTCGAGAACGGAGACGGCCGCATCCGGGTGCGGAACCGGACGAAGGGTGCCGACTTCGAGGTCGAGCACGCGCTCAGCGCGAGGCAGGTCGACATGATCCTGCAGGGAAGCATCCTCGCGCTGCACCGGGAGGGGTGAAGCGCCCTCGAATCTCTGGGTCGGTTCGGGCCCGAGCTCGATCAGCGTCAGAGATCACCACGTCAGAGATCGCAAATATAGCCTAGCGAAAAACAGCAACTCTTGCATTCCTCGCCTAGGGGGTAACATGATCCGTTTGAATGAGTCATTCTTCGTACCTCATAATGCAAACGGAGATCTCCATGTGGCGCCTGGTGATTATTTCGATCCTGCTTCTCGTCGCGTCTCCGGGTGAAGCGCAGGAGCGGCGGATCACGAGGGCGGATGCGTCGGATCCCGGTCCGGAACTGCGATTGGAGGAGACACTCCGGATCGGATCCCTGGAGGGGGAAGACGACACCTTCGGGAGGGTGATGGATGCGAAGTTCGACGGGTCGGGTCGGATCTTCGTTGCGGATGACCTGAGCCGGCAGGTGACCGTCTATCGAGGGGACGGCCGACTCGTCGGGGTGCTGGGCCGACGGGGGCAGGGCCCGGGAGAGTTTCTGTCCCCCTGGAAGATCGCGATCGATGCGGCCGACTCCATCTTCGTGTGGGATTTCGGACTCGCACGCGTTTCAGTCTTCTCACCCGATCTGAAGTTCGCGCGCGACTTCCGGGTCCCACCGGAATGGCTCATCAACAGCGTCGAATTCCTGTCGGACGGCTCTCTCCTGATCGCGGCGTTCGGACCGGATGTCCCCGGAGGGCTGCACTTGGTAGATCGAGACGGCACTGTCCAGCGAACGTTCGCTTCGATTGTTCCACCCAGAGATAACCTCGGGGGCTACGAATCCAGCCTCCTCGGAGGCACGGCGGCCGCGGCGGGTGGATTGCTCGGATATTCGAGCAAGAGCCCTTACACGATCGCCTTCTACGACCCGGACGGTACGTTGCGGACTCGCTGCGTCGGAGAGGCGTCCTGGACCACCGATCCGGGGGAGGTCGTGGTCCAGAACGACCAGGGCGCCGGCCTGCGCTGGAACCGGTATGTACACTCGTCGGCTCTCCTGCACCTGGCTGGAAACCTCTGGCTCAACGTGATCCACGACCCCGTCGCGTCCGAGCGCACCATCGACATCATCACTCCCGGGTGTGCGCTCCTCCGCAGATCCCGTATCGACCAGCCGCTCACCCTGACGGATCGCTCCGGACAGCACCTGCTCGGTGTCCGGAATCTCGATTTCCCCGAGATCGTGGTCTATCGATTCGAGCTCTCCAACGGAACCGGGCAATCCCCGTAAACTCTCTGCAACAGGAGAATCAGATGAAGATCCAGATGCTCTTTCTCGCCCTGGCGACATCCGCCGCCCTTGCGATCGGTGCTCCGCCCCAGCTCGAGGCCCAGGACTGCACCGTGAAGTGCAGTTGCGTCTCTGACGGTTGCGGCTGTTCGAGCAGCGGAGGGAATGGAGAAGAATGATCCGCGAGTGGCGACGGCTGCTGGACCACCAAATGTGGAGGAGGACTCAAGCCGGTTTCCTTCGCTCCCGACGGTTCGGTTTTGGACATCGAGCGCTTCGCGTCCGGCGACGTGAGCAGGGTAAGCAATTCAGTGGACGAGGTGTCGCCCTTCGAGTGGCGACAGGTATCTCCCGGCCACAGCGTCGCAACAACCTGCGATGGGTTGATCGTTGCCCACTACTTCTCGACATCTCGCGCTCAAGAGATTCGAGAAGCCGCCGCGACGATCACCCTCTGACGAAGGATCATTTAATCGTAATTCGAAAGGGGAGTAGTTGATGCCGTTTTGAGGCCGTGAGCGGCTGGTACCTGGGGGATCCTGCGGCAGGGCGCAGGATCCCCTTTCGCTTTCTCGAAAAAAACGGTTTCGCGGTCCCGTCCGTGGGTCGCGCCCCTACACCCCCGGCTCCATGTCCACGTCGGCCGGTCCGGGCCGAATTCCCTGGGGAGGGGGCGCCTTGTCGAGCAGGACGGCGATCCAGCGCAGGTCGCGGGTGTTCTCCAGCATGATCTTCACCACCTGCGTGAGCGGCACGGCCAGGAGCGCTCCCACCGGCCCCCACGCCCATCCCCAGAAGAGGAGCGAGAGGATCACGACCAGCGTGCTGAGGCCGAGCCGGCGCCCCATCACGTTCGGCTCGATCAGGTTGCCGAAGACCAGGTTCACCAGGAGGTAGCCGATCACCACGATGACGGCGTGGCTCACGTCGCCGAACTGGATGATGCTGAGCAGGACCCCCGGAAACGCCGCCAGCACCGAGCCGATCGTCGGCACGTAGTTGAGCAGGAAGGCGATCAGCCCGAGGAGCACCGGGAAGTCGAGGCCGAGGAAGTACGTCCAGAACCCGATCAGGACGCCGGTGGCGAGCGAGATCAGCGTCTTGATCCCGAGGTACGCCTGGACCTCCCGGATCATGTTCGTGATCCGTCCCTCTTCGGAGGGCTCGAGGACCTCTCCGAAGGGACCCCTCCGCCGGCTGATGGCCCGGAACTTCTCCGGGAAGACCGTCGCCTCGCCCAGGATGAAGATCATGATGATCAGCACCAGGAACGCCTTCGACAGGATCGAGGCGACCCGCTGCAGCCACCCCCCGAGGAAGTCGAGCACCGACCCCGGGTTGATCGACTCCGGGGTGATGTAGCGGCTGGCCGGGATCCCCCGGTCCTCCAGCGCCCCCATCGAGTTGCCGATCAGCTCGCGGAGGCGCTGGTTGTACGTCGGGATCTGCGTCTGGAGGTCGCCGAGCGACTCGAGGAAGAGGAAGATGAGCAGCCCGAAGACGGCCACCTGCACCATCACGGCGGCGAAGATCGCGAGCGACGCCGGAACCTTGTTCCTCCTCAGCCACACCATGATGGGCAGGGAGAGGACCGCGAGGAAGAGAGCGAGGAAGAAGGGGAGGAGGATGGGAGCCAGGAACCGGAGGCCGTGCACCACCACGACGGTCAGGGCCGCCACCAGGAGGAAGCGCGCTCCGGGGTGCTGCTCCATACTGTCGAAGATCATGGAGGCGGCTCGGCCGGATGCGAAGGAGGGGTGGGCGGGTCCGACGGCGGAAAGTGTACGGAATCCGGCCCGCTCGGGCCATAGCGGGGAGCGACCTTGAGCGGCGACCGGAGACGGCGGAAGAAGGTGGTGATCCCGGCCTCCGACGACGACCTCCTGGCCGAGTGCCGGGTGGACACCTTCCGCGCGGGCGGAAAGGGCGGACAGCACCAGAACACCACCGAGAGCGGCGTCCGCCTGACCCACCTTCCGACGGGGGTGGTCGTCACCGCCCGGGACCGCCGCAGCCAGCACCGGAACCGGCGGGTGGCCGTGAAGCGCCTGAGGGCGAAGCTCCGGGCGATGGCCCGGAGGTCGAAGAAGAGGGTGCCCACGAAGGTCCCCGGTCGGGAGAAGCGCCGGCGCCTGCGCGAGAAGCGGAAGCGCTCGGAGAAGAAGCGTCTACGCAGGCCCCCGGAGCGGGACGAGTAGGGGCCGCCCGGGCTCATCCTCCCGGGATCCGCCCTCCGCGCACGAGGTCCGTGAGCTCGCCCCGGGACCCCACGTCGAGCTTTCCGTAGATGTTCGACAGGTGGGTGCTCACGGTCCGGGAGGAGATGCCGAGGGCCTTGCCGATCGCCTTGTTGGACATCCGCTCCGCGACCAGGCGCGCCACCTCCGTCTCCCGCGCGCTGAGCGAGCCGATCCCCTCGCCGCTGCTCCGCGGCGGCGGCCGCCCGTCGATCTCGCGGAAGATCCCGCGGGTCTTCTCGAGCTCCTCCTCGGCGCCGAGGTCCTGGAAGAGCTGGTGGCAGCGACGGAGCTCTTCCAGCGCGTCGGATCGGCGGCCGAGCTCGGCGTAGCGCCCGGCGAGCTGCCGGCGGAGCCGCGCGGCGTCGGGCACCATCGGGATCCGCTCCAGCGACTCCGCCGCCTCGCGCAGGAGCACCGCCCCCCCTTCGACGTCTCCCGAGAGCCAGGCCACGAGGGCGTCGCAGGCGTCGGCCCACGCCGCCCCCAGCCCGTGCTCGAACCGCTCGGAGTCGCTCCGGAGGCGCTCTCCGATCCGTCGGGCCCCCTCCACGTCGCCGAGGTGGAGGTGGGCCTCGGCGATCGTCGGGAGGAGCCGGTGGATGGCCCAGAGCGGGTAGCCGCAGGCGTCGGCGAGCTCAAGGCCCTCCCGCCCGATCCGGACGGCCTCCTCGTATTCTCCCGTGCGCAGGTGGTAGGTGGCGCGGCCGATGTAGGCGGGCACGGCCGTGTGCACGTCGGGCCGTTCGCCGTCCGAGCCGGGCACGGCGGCCACCTCCCACGCCTCGTCCACCAGCTCCCTGCCCCGCTCGAAGTGGCCCCGGCCGAGGTGGATCAGGGCCGTCCACACCAAGAGCCGGGGAAGGAGGGTCGGCTGGTTCAGGCCCCGGGCACGGGCGATCGCCCGCTCACCGACGACGAGCGCGTTCTCCCATTCGCCCAGCGCGTACGCCCGCTCCACCTTGAGCTCCGCGGTCCAGCCGCGGAGGACCGGGGAGCGGAGCTCGAGCGCGACCGCCTCGGCGGCCTCGATCTCCTCGCCGAGCCGTGCGGTGTCTCCCGTGATGCCCTCCACGACCGCCAGGATCCAGTGGCCCCAGAAGCGCACCTCCCGATCGTCCGCCCGCCGGGCGAGCTCGACGGCGCGCCCGCCGTGCTCGCGCGCCAGCGAGGGAGGTCCCGTCCACGTGTGGAGAAGGGCCAGGGCGCGGTGCAGCCTCGCCAGCAGGGCGGGATCGTCCTCCGCGCTCGCCGCATCGAGCCCCTCCTGGATCGCCCGGCGCGCGTCCTCCGGGCGCCCGAGCTCCTGCAGGCAGATCCCCCTGCCCAGGAGGAGACGTGCCCGGAGGACGGGTTCCCCCCCGGGAAGGATCTCGAGCCCGCGTTCGTAGCGGCGGAGCGCCTCCTGCTGGCGACCGGCGAAGTACGAGCAGAGGGCCAACCTCCGCTCGATCGCCGCCTCCCCGACGGCGTCGCCCCGACCGGCGGCTCGTTCCCGGATCCGGTGCCAGAGCTCCTCGGCCCTCTCGAAGTCTCCGCGCCGCTGCCTGGCCCGGGCGAGATCCTGGACCAGCGCTTCCCATGCGGGCCCCTGCGCTCCGGCGGGGCCCGCTCCCTCCTCCTCGACGATCTCGAGGGCGCGGGAGAGGTAGTCGGCCGCCTCGCGGTCGGCGTGGCGGACGAGGGCGGCCCGCCCGGCGGCGGCGAGGTAGTGGACCGTCTTCGACGCCAGCTCGCCGTCTCCCGCCCGTGCGAAGTGGTAGGCGAGGGCGTCCGCGTGCTCCATCGCCTCGTCTCCGTGGAGCCGCTCGAGCGACTCGGCCACCCGCCGGTGCAGGAGCCGGGTGCGCGCGAGCCCGGCCTCCTGGTAGATCGTCTCACGGAAGAGCGGGTGGTGGAAGTCGTAGACGATCCTGCCCTCGTCGGTGCTCTCGACCAGGATCCCCGCACCGAGGAGCTCGTCGACGCGGTCGAGGAGGCCCTCCTCCTCTCCCGGCAGGAGGGCGGCGAGGAGGGCGTGCGAGACCCGGTTGCCGGCGACGGCCGCGGCCCGCGCGACCTCCCGCGCCCGGGGGCCGAGCCCACGGATCCGCGCGGCCACCGTCTCCCGGACCGTGCCCGGAAGGCGCATCTCGCGCGTCTCCCAGCCGTGCCAGACGCCGCCCCGGGAGTGCAGGACGCCCTCCGCGACCAGCTCCTTGAGCGTCTCGGTCAGGAAGAACGGATTTCCCCCCGTCCACCCGTACAGGAGGGCGGCGAACTCGCGGATCACGTCCGGATCGGCCCCGAAGATCACGCGGAGGAGCTCGCTCGCGTCCTCCCGGCCGAGCGGATCCACCTCCACCTCGGCGAGCGCCCCGATCCCGCGGAGCGACATGGCGAGGTCGGCGACCTCGGGACGCACGTCCGGGAGCTCGTCGTTCCAGGTGCAGAGGAAGCCGACCCGGCGATCCGGGATCTGGCGGGCCACGAAGTGGAGCAGCTCCAGCGAGGCACGGTCGGCGCGCTGGAGGTCGTCGAAGACGACGAGGAGTCGCTCCCGCTCGGAGAGGCCGTGGAGCAGGGTCGCGAAGTTCCAGAAGAGGCGGCTGCGGAGCTCGCGGGGGTCCTCCCACTCCTCGAGGTCGCCGCCCGCCTCCGGCCCCAGCGCGGGAAAGAGGTGCACCAGCTCACGGAAGCCGCCCCGGCTCAGCGCCTCCAGACGCTGCTCGCCGAGCTCGCGCAGGAAGGGGAGGAAAGCATCGGCGAAAAGCGCGTACGGCACCCCCTCCTCCACCGGGTAGGCCCGTCCGCGGAGGACCCGGGCGCCTTCACGCTCCGCCTCTCCGGCCACGACCTCGGCCAGCCGGCTCTTCCCCACACCGCCGCCGCCGCGGAGGAGCACGACGGGGGCCCCGGAGGGCCCCAGGAGGAAGCGCAGACGCTCCAGCTCGGCCGCGCGGCCCACCAGGGGCAGCGTGCCGGAGAAGGATCCCGGGAGGGGAAGGCCGGCCGGAGAGTCGGAAGGGGACGCGGGAGGCGGCATCGTGCATCGAAGATACCGTGCGGGAGAGGAGCGCTCCACCATCGTCGTGGATGGCGCCGGCGGCGCCGCCGTCCCGTGCGCTCTCTCGAGCGTGGATCGGATGAGAGTTGATCCGGGCCGCGCCCGGGTGCAGAGTGGATCCGGTATTCTTCCTCACCCCCTCCGGACGGACCGGCATGCTCGACTCCCTATCGCCCCGCCGGCGGGACCTCGTGGCCCTCGCGCTCGTGATCGCGGCGGCGGCCGGCGTCGCGATCACGAGCCTCGTGATCGTCATCCGCACGGAGCGCCTGCGCACGGCGATCACCGCCGAGTCCGAGGGCCTCCGGGCGCTCACCGACTCACTCGCGCTCGCGGTGGCCGAGCAGACGATCCACCTGCAGGCGTTCCTCGCGGCGTCCGACTCCTCCGACCTCCACGCGTACCGGGAGGCGCGGGAGAGGAGCGACGGCCTGGTGGTGCGCCTCCACGGGGCCGCGCTCGAGTTCGGGCCGATCGCCACGCGCACCTCGGGCACCGCCCTCGGGATCGTGGAGGGCTGGCACCGCTCCCACGATCGGCACCTCGGTGCCGCCTTCCCCCCCTCGGGGCCGGCACCGCACCTGGACGACCACGAGACGCGGGCACTGGACCTCCTGGCCATCCTCTTCGATCTCAACTCGATCGCCCGCCTCCGTGGCGTCGAGCGGCGCGCCTCGATCCGCGAGGTCTACCGGCTCGGCGCGGCCCTCACCGGGCTCATGTGCCTGGTGGCCATCGGTGCGGCGTTCTTCGCCTACCGCTTCCGCCGCGATCTCGACGCCCGCACCCTCGAGGCGCGCGAGCGGGCCAGGGAGACGGAGCGGGCGCTCCGGGAGCGCCAGGAGATCCTCGCGATCGTCTCGCACGACCTGCGCAACTCGCTCTCCGCCATCAGCGGAGCCCTCTCGCTGGTCCGGGAGGTGGGGCTCACACCGGAGCGGAAGGGGCTGCAGCTCGAGGTCGCCGCCCGGGCGACCGGGACCATGCACCGGCTGATCTCCGATCTTCTCGATACGGCGAGCATCGAGGCGGGTCGACTGGCGGTGAGCCGACACCCGCTCGATGTCGCGGAGCCGGTCGGGGAATCGGTCGCGGCGTGGAGCGCCGAGGCACGCCGGAAGGGGGTGCGACTGAGCTGCACGCTGCCGGAAGGCGGGGTGCGGATCGATGCAGACCACGACCGGATCGTGCAGGTCCTCGGCAACCTGGTCGGCAACGCGATCAAGTTCACTCCGGAGGGAGGATCGGTGCGGATCGCGGCCGAGCGGATCGACGGCGCGGTCCGCTTCTCGGTCGAGGACACCGGCCCCGGGATTCCGGAGAGCCACCTGCCGCGGATCTTCGAGAGGTTCTACCAGGTCCGGGCCAGCGGCCGGGCGGGGGCCGGCCTCGGACTCGCGATCGCCCGGGGAATCGTCGAGGCACACGGCTCGAGGCTCGACGTCGAGACCCGTCCCGGAACGGGCACCCGCTTCTGGTTCGACCTACCGTCGCTGGGCGAGATCGCCGAGGGCGGTCCTTCGTCCACCGGCGCGGGAGGGGTGGGAGGCGGCGAGTTGCAGGACTCCCCGGCGAGGCTGAACTTTCCCTGACCGGCTCGTCTCCGGCTCCGACTCCCGCCCACCGCCCCGCCCCCCTCGAGGACAACCCATGATCCGGATCGCATTCGAACGCTACCGCGACCTGGGGCTCCTGATCGCCCGCCTCGGACTCGGACTCGGCTTCTTCTGGTTCCACGGGCTTCCCAAGCTCCGGGGCGGACGGGAGGCGTGGGAGGGGACCGGAGGCGCCATGTCCCGCTTCGGCATCGACTTCGCGCCGGAGTGGTGGGGCTTCGCCGCGGCCGTCGCGGAGGGCGTCGGCGGCCTCCTGATCGCCGCGGGCTTCCTCTTCCGTCCGGCCTGCCTCGCCGTGCTCTTCGTGATGATCGTGGCCGCGACCGGCCACTTCGCCACCGGCCGGGGGACTCCCGCGCACGCCTTCAAGAACGCGTGGGTCCTGGCGGGCCTCTTCCTGATCGGTCCGGGGCGGTACAGCGTGGACCACCTCCTCCGGCGGCGGGAGGCCGGCGCGGACTCGGGCAGGCAGACGTCCGCCGCTCCGAAGACTCGGAGCTGAGCGGACCTCCGCTCGTGGGCCGGGACGGCGCCGGAGGGGCGGAGGGCGCGATGTGCCGATGGACGCCCACGGCTCTGACGCTCCTCCGGGTGGTCCTGCTCCCCTTCTATCTGTGGGCCCTGGTCCGCGTCGAGCCGGGCGGCGACGCCTCCCCTCGCATCCTGGCCCTCCTGCTCTACGCGGGCATCGGACTCAGCGACTTCCTGGACGGCTATCTGGCCCGGCGGTGGCGCGCGGCCACCGGCCTCGGCAGCATGGCGGACGCCGCGGCGGACCGGCTCGTCCTGCTGGCACCCCTCCTCGTCTTCGCGCTCGCCGACCTCCCGGCCTTCCCCCCGGTGCCGCTCTGGATCCCGGCCGGCCTGCTCCTGGTCGAGGCGATCCCGGCGGCGGTCTGGCTCGTCCTCCGCACCCGCGGAGACGAGCCGCCCATCGGGCACGACGCCGCCGGAAAGATCGGAATGGCGCTCTCGTTCGGTCTCGTCCTCTGGGTCACGGCCGGGCTCCCCGCCCGAGCGGTCCCGGTCGTGGGTGCGGCCGTCCTCCTTCTCGCGGCGATCGCGAGCGTGCGGCACGTCCGCGCCTGGACGGCTACCGCCACGGATCCGGGTGCCCCATGATCCCTTCGCCTCCTTCCCATCCGAACCCGATTCCGATGCGCCGAGTCCTCACCTTCCTGCTCCCGCTCGCCCTCCTCCTCCCCGCCTGCGCGACCGGGCGGGCGGGACCGCCCTCCGCCACCGCGGACGCCGCGGACGCCACGGACGCCGCGGACGCGGGCGCCGAGGAGAGCTACCGCGCGGCGATCCCCGAGGGCGCCGTCGCCGACTCCGGGCTCTTCGTCCTCCACTGGGACGAGGAGGACGAGGAGCTCTTCTTCGAGATCCCCGACTCGCTCTTCGGCCGGGACATGCTCCTGGTGAGCCGGATCGCGCAGGTTCCGGCCGAGATGGGCGCCTTCCTCGCCGCGGGGCAGAAGGCCGAGGAGCAGGTGGTCCGGTGGGAGCGGCGGGGCGGGCGCGTGCTCCTGCGGAAGGTCTCCTACCGGCAGGTGGCCGACGACTCGCTTCCGATCCACCGCTCCGTCGTGAGCAACAACTTTCCGCCCATCGTGGCCGCCTTCGACGTGGAGGCCCACACGCCCGACAGCGCGGCGGTGGTGATCGAGGTCACCGATCTCTTCGACTCCGACGTGCGCGCCATCAGCGGCCTGTCGGCCGGTCAGCGCCGGAGCTACGAGGTGCGGCGGCTCGATCCGGACCGGACCTTCGTCAACCGGCCCCGGGCCTACCCCGAGAACGTCGACGTCCGGCACACGCTCACCTTCGAGGCGGGCGATCCCCCCTCGGACGCGAACACCGGGACGATCTCCATGGAGATGCACCAGTCGATGGTGCTCCTTCCCGATCCGCCCATGCGGCCCCGCCACGCCGACGCGCGCGTCGGCTGGTTCGACGTGACGCAGATCAACTTCGGCCTCGACGAGCAGAAAGCCGCCGAGCAGAGCTTCATCTGCCGGTGGCGGCTGGAGCCCACCGACCCGGAGGCGTACGCCCGGGGCGAGCTCGTGGAGCCGACGGAGCCGATCGTCTACTACGTCGATCCGGCCACGCCGGACCGCTGGCGTCCGTACGTCCGGCAGGGCGTGCTCGACTGGAACCGGGCCTTCGAGGCCGCGGGCTTCCGGAACGCCGTCGAGGTGCGCGACGCACCCTCGCCCGAGGAGGACCCGGAGTGGAGCGCCGAGGACGTGCGACACTCGGTGGTGCGGTGGGCGGCGAGCACCACCCGCAACGCCATGGGGCCCAGCGTCTGCGATCCGCGGACCGGCGAGATCATCGAGAGCGACATCGTCTGGTACCACAACCACATGCGGTCCTACCGGAACCGCCTCCTGATCGAGACCGCCGCCGCCAATCCCGACGCGCGCACGCTGGAGATCCCCGATCCCCTCATGGGCGAGGCGATGCGCCAGGTGATCGCCCACGAGATCGGCCACGCCGTCGGGCTGCCCCACAACATGGTCGCCTCGTCGGCCTTCCCGGTCGACTCGCTCCGCTCGCCGACCTTCACCGAGCGGTACGGCGTCGCACCCTCGATCATGGAGTACGCGCGGCAGAACTACGTCGCGCAGCCGGGCGACGGGGTGACCCGCTTCATCCGGCAGATCGGCCCGTACGACCTCTACGCCATCGAGTGGGGCTACCGGATCATTCCCGAGGCGGAGAGCCCCGAGGACGAGAAGCCGATCCTCGACCGCTGGATCCTCGAGCGCGCCGACGATCCGATGTACCGGTGGGTCCCGCAGAGGGGCGGCGAGACCGTCGATCCGCGGGCCCAGACCGAGGACATGGGCGACGATCCCGTGCGGGCCTCGGGCTACGCGGTGCAGAACCTGCGTCGGGTGGTGCCGAACCTGATCGCCTGGACCTCGACGCCCGGGGAGGGCTACGAGGATCTCGAGGAGATCTACGGCGAGCTCGTCTTCCAGTGGCGCCGCTACATGACGCACACGGTGCCCCAGGTCGGGGGCGTGTACGAGACGCTGAAGGCGACCGACCAGGAGGGGCCGGTCTACGAGGTCGTCCCGCGCGAGCGGCAGGAGGCGTCGGTGCGCTTCCTCGCCGAGCACGTCTTCCGGACGCCCACCTGGCTCCTCGACCCCGACCTCCTCGGGCGGATCGAGCATTCGGGCGCCGTCGAGCGGATCCGGTCGGCCCAGGTCTCCATCCTGGGCGCCCTCCTGAGCCCCAGGCGGCTCCAGCGGATGATCGAGGCGGAGCTCGTGGCCCCGGAGCGGGCGTACCCGCCGATCGAGCTCCTGGACGACGTGCGGGCGGCGGTGTGGAGCGAGCTGGCGGAGGGAACGCCGGTCGACACCTACCGCAGGAACCTCCAGCGGGGCTACCTCGAGCGGATGGAGGCGCTCCTCACCGAGGAGCCGTCGGAGCTCCCCGACACCCCGTCCCTCTGGAACACTCCGGTCGACGTGAGCCAGTCCGACATCCGCCCGCTGGTGCGCGACCAGCTCCGGACGCTACGGCAGGAAGCCGCGGCGGCGGCGGGGCGGAGCAGCGACCGGATGACGAGGATCCATCTCGCCGACGTCGTGGAGCGGGTGGAGCGCATCCTGGACCCGGAGGACGGATGAGCCGTTTCGCTCAGAGCCCGCGGGCCAGCGCCTCGGCGCGCTGTCCCTCCACGTCGCGTCGGATCCTGTCCAGCACCTCCCGGACCGGCGGCTCGTCCCGGACGGCGGCCCAGAGGGGGCGCCGGAGCAGGAGGTCGTAGTCGCGATACCCCCGGCGGAACGCCTCGTCGAGGTGGGTCGCGGCCGCTCCGGCATCGCCCCGGAAGGCGACGACGCGCGCGAGCCGGAAATGGGGGGAGTGGGATACCGAGCCCCGGCCGAGCACCTCGCGGGCCTCGGTCTCCTCCGCCTCCAGCCAGGCGCCGAGGCCGGTCGAGTCGCCCATCAGGGCACGGAGGCCGACGATGTTCCTGCGCGCATCCTCCTCGGCCTCGGGATCGCCCACGTCGAGCTCCGCCGAGCGACGCCGGTGCTCGATGGCCCGCTCCAGATCGCCCACCTCGACGTAGATCGACGCCGCGCAGTTGTGCGCGAAGGCCTCGTCCTCCAGCTCCAGCATCCGTCTCGCGCGCTCCCGGGCGGACTCGGGCCGACCCGCGAGCAGGTCCACCTCGGCGAGGTGGCACTGCAGGCGGGCCGGATGCCGTACGACGCCCTCGAGCGCGGTGCGGAAGGCGGTCGCGGCCCGCTCCAGCATGTGGAGGTCCAGGTAGGTCTGGGCCAGGTTGAGGTGCCGTACCGGATCCTGGGGGTCGACGTCGGCCGCCCTCCGGTAGCGCTCGAGCGCCCCGACCAGACGGCCTTCCGCCCTCGCCAGGTCCCCGAGCAGGGTGAGCGCGTCCGGCTCGTTCGGATTCAGCTCGAGCGCCAGGAGGAACTGGTCCCGGGCGGCATCGCGATTCCCGGGGCCCTCCACGAGGTAGGCGAGGCCGAGGGCGACGTAGCCGCTCGCGAGGCGGGGCGCGAGCCGGACCGCCCGGCGCGCCAGGGCCGCCACCGTATCCGCCCACACGGTGTCCGGACCGGGAAGGTCGAGGTATGCCCGCGCCATCCCGGCGTGGGCGGGCGCGAAGTCGGGGTCCGCCCGGAGCGCCTCCTCGAAGAGGACGAGGGCCGCCTCGGCCCGTCTGCGGAGCTGCTCCGTGCTGGCGTAGGGGCGGTACAGCCGCTCCCGGGCCCGGAGATAGAGATCGTACGCCTCCGGGCTGTCCGTGCCGGGCGCGCGCAGGCCCGCCTCCTCCTCCGGTGAGAGCGTGAGCCGGAGGGAGGAGACGATCTCCTCGGCGATCTCCCGCTGGATGGAGAAGATGTCGATGGCCGAGCGATCGTAGCTCTCGGCCCAGAGATGCTCGTCCGATCCCGCGTCGATGAGCTGCGCCGTGATCCGGACCCGCCCCCCCTCGCTCCGCACGCTTCCCTCGAGGATCGCGCCCACCCCCAGCTCCCGGCCGATCTCCCGGATGCCCTTCTCGGTGTCCCGGTACCGCATCACGGAGGTCCGGGAGGTGACCCGGAGGCCGGAGACCTGCGCCAGGCGGGTGAGGATGTCCTCGGTGATGCCGTCGCCGAGGTGCGCCTGGTTCCCCGCCGCGCTCATGTCCGTGAAGGGGAGCACCGCGATCGACGCCGGCAGGTCGCCTCCCCCTCCGGACCGAGGGGCCGGCTCCCGATCGAGGAGCAGAAAGCCGACGCCGACGGCTCCGATCCCGAAGAGCGCGGCTCCGGCGAGTCCGTACCTCCAGGGACGGAGCCGCGGGGTGGTGAGGGGCTCCTCCCGACGCACCCCCTCCCGCGAGACCTCGAATACCCATGCCAGGATGACGGCGGCGGGAAATCCCAGGATCGCCAGCGCCGCCACGAGCGTGACGGACCAGTCGGGAAGGCGGAGCGCCGGGAAGAAGGTGTCGGCGACCTGGACCGCCACCCAGGCGGCGACGGCGTAGACCAGGGCGGCCCGGATCACGCGTCGCTCGCGCAACTCCCGCCAGAACGCCCCGAAAGGCCCTTCGAAGTCGACCATCACCCCTCCGCGGCGGGAACCCTGCAAGATCGCGCGGAACAGCCTCTCGGAGCAAGCGTGTCGGAGCCGTTCCGCGGATGGGGGCTATGGTCGTCCTCTTCCCCGGAGTCCGGAGTGGGCCCGGCAGGGATCGAACCTGCGACCTTGGGATTATGAGTCCCCTGCTCTGACCGGCTGAGCTACGGGCCCGGCCCGGCGGCGAGCCGCCGGCCACACCCTCAAAGGTAGACCGAAGAGCGCACCGGGGAAGGGTCACCGCCCCGGGCTCCCGTCATCGACCACCTCCCGCACCGGCCGCCCGGTGGATCGGCCGTCCCCTACGCCGTCGCTTCTTCCTCGAACTCCTGGAGAAAGCCGCGGAAGAGGCGGAGGTGGCCCTCCTCGTCCCTCAGGATCTCGATCACCATGTCCTGCGTGGTCCAGTCGAAGCCGTCGCAGAACTCGATGATGTCGTTGTAGTGCTCGATGGCCCCCTGCTCGGCCTCGACGACGCCACGGATCACCTGGACGATGTCGGTGCTCCGCTCGGGAGGCTGCAGGGAACGCTGCTCGGCCTCGAATCCGAGGGATCCCGGAACCGTGCCCCACAACTCCTTGATCCGCTCACCGAACTGGCGCGCGTGATCCAGCTCCTCGTCCACGTCCGACTCGAGCGCCTCGATCACCTCCTGCGCGCGGACGCCGTCGGGATTGATCGAGGCGGCGAGATAGCTCATCACCGTCTCCATCTCCATCCAGTACGCCTTCTCGAGCATCGCGATGAGCTTCCGGCGGCGCTCGTCGTTCTCAGGGGCCAGGACGCCCCGGCTCACTCCCGGACCGGACATCTCCCTCTCCTCTGTAGAATGGTCCTTCGTCTTCTCGCGGGCCGCCCTCGAGCCATCCTCCCTCGGCAGCTCAGGCCGCGCTCTCCGCGCCCTCGCGCCCCTCCGCTTCCCGGTCGCGGATCTTGAAGCGGAGCCTCGCGCCGATCCCCTCTCCCTCCCGGTCGAGGGTGTCGGCCGAGAGACCGGAGAGCTCCTCGACCTCGGCGTCCTGCTCGAACGCCGAGCCCACGCAGAGATCGGCGAGGTCGGGGTCCTCGCGGATGAAGCTCCTCGAGAGGAGGAGAAGGCCGACCCGGCGCTCCATCAGCGCCCGCAGCGTCCGCTCGAGCCCGAGACAGCCGAGCCCGCCGGATCGCGCCCGATCGACCACGGCGTCGAGGTGGCCGTCCTGGAGCTGCTTCGTCAACCGGGACGCGGCCTCTTCGAGGGCGTCCCGGGCCTCCTTCTCGGTCATCTCCACGTGGAGCGACGGCCGCTCGAGTGTCCGGTCCCGGATTCCGTTCGGCACCTTCGCCACGGCTGCCGAGACGGCCTCGTGCGTACCCCCGACCACGAGGAAGGCGTGGTCGCCCACGTGCTCCACGACCACGTCCATCAGCTTCTTCAGCATCCGCTCCTCGCCCACGGCGAGGAAGGTCTGGGCGGCGTCGGTCCCGGTCTTCCCGCGGATCCCGGTCCGGTTCGCGGCGCGCTTCGCCTGGCCGATGTCGGAGAGGTCGCCGAGGAAGGTGTCCGCGCGAAGGGCCTCGGGCTCCTCCACCTCGCCGTCCACGTAGCGGAAGACGCGGGCGCGGCGGCTGTCCACCAGGACCAGGACGACCGGCCGCTGCTGCTTCAGGGCCCGGACGTAGGGCGCCACCCGGATGCCCTTCTCCCAGCGGACGAGGTCCGGCATCGGCACCCGCACCTGCTCCGCGTACCAGACCCGGTCCGGCGTGGCGAACCCCACCCATCCCTTCCCCGGGATGAACGCGTCGAACCCGTCCAGCTCGCGGCGGATCCGCTCCACGGCCGCCTCCAGGTTGGCGGTATCGAGCTCCTCTTCCGTCTCCTCGGCTTCGAGACGCCGGCGGACGTCCTGGAGTCGGTGCTCGAGACGGCGGCGCCAGACGTCCCGCTCGGCCGGGTCGTGCTGGTCACCGTCCAGATAGACGCTGAGGACGGGCTCCTCCCGCAGCTCGCGGTACAGCTCCACCAGCCTCTCGCGGCTCAGCATGCAGGGTTCGCTCCTGTCGGGGATGATCGGGATCGGCGGGGCCCGAACGGCCCCGGGGGACCCCTGAAAAAACGCAAGTTCCGTTCCCCCGTCCACGTCCCCGAGGCGGCCCGGCCGGCCCCGCCGCCCACCTCTCCGGATCGCTTTGCACCCCCCGCCGATCGGGGATAGCTTCCGGCCGGCCGATCCGTGCTGCCCGCGAAGGCGGCGGGGACGCGGCAGGTGGCGCCGGCACCCACGTGGAGGAGGGAAGGTGGAGCTTCGGGGAGACGGATGAGGGTTCTCGTCATCGGCGCGGGCGAGGTGGGCTTCCACCTCGCGGAGCGTCTCTCCGAGGAGGGCCACGACGTCGTCGTGGTCGAGGCGGACCCGGACCGCGCGCAGTCCCTCTCCGAGCACCTCGACGTGATGACCGTGGTGGGCAACGGCGCCTCCGTGCCGGTCCTCGAGGAGGCCGGCATCCGGCGCACCCGGCTCCTGCTGGCGGTCACCAGCCGGGACGAGGTGAACCTCATCGCGGGCCTCGCGGCCACCCGCATGGGGGTCGACCACAGCATCGCCCGGATCAGCTCGCCCGACTACTACGCGAAGGGCAGCGTGCTCAGTCGCGAGCAGCTCGGGATCGACCTGATGATCAACCCCGAGCGCGAATGCGCATGGGATACCTACAACCTGCTCCAGAGCGCCGCGGCCACCGACGTCGCGCACTTCGCCGACGGGCGGGTCCAGCTCACCGGCCTCCGGGTCCGGGAGGGTGCGCCGGTGGCCGGGAAGACGCTGGCCCAGCTCGGCCGCGAGCTCGAGGGCTATCACTACGTCACCACCGCGATCGTGCGGAACGGCACGACGATCATACCCGACGGCGACTCCACGATGGAGGCGGGCGACCAGGTCTACCTCCTCTCGCCGACCAGCGAGGCGCCCCAGATCCCGCCGCTGGCCGGCTACGAGCGCTTCACGCTGCGCCGCGTCATGATCGCCGGCGGAAGCGAGGAGGGGGAGTACCTCGCCGAGATCCTCGGCGAGCACGGCGTCGAGTGCACGATCCTCGACTCCGACCGGCGTCGCTGCCTCGAGCTGGCCGAGAACCTGCCCCACGCCCTCGTCCTCCACGCCGACGCCACCGACCTCGAGCTCCTGGAGATGGAGGGCGTCGCCGGCATCGACGGCTTCGTCGCGGCCACCGGCCACGACGAGGTGAACCTCCTCTCCTCGCTCCTGGCCAAGACCACCGGGGCGCGCAGGGTGGTCACCCTCATCGAGAAGTTCGAGTACCTGCCCCTGGTGCCCCGGGTGGGGCTCGACGCCGCGGTGAGCCCCCGGATGTCGACGGTGAACGCGATCCTGCGCTACATCCGGCGGGGCCGGGTCATGACGGTGGCCCTCATGAAGGGCACGGAGGCGGAGGCGATCGAGTTCAACGTGGTCCCGTCCTCGCCGATCGCCGGAAAGCGGCTGAAGGAACTCCACTTCCCGGACGGGGCGATCGTGGGAACGATCATCCGGGGCGAGGAGATCATCGTGCCCCGGGGCGACGACACCGTGGAGGCGGGCGACGAGGTGGTCGTCTTCGCGCTCCCCCGCGCGATCGCCGAGGTGGAGGGGTATTTCCAGTGAGCGCGCCGGTCCCCACCCCCGCCCGCTGAGCCGCCGTGTCCCTCCGGCACGTCCTCAACGTCGTGGGCCTCCTGCTGATCGCGGTGGGCGCATCGATGCTGGCCGCGGTCGGCGTCGCGCTCCTGTACGGAGAGGGCGACGCCGCCGGCATCTTCATCGCGGCCGTCGTGACCGCCACGGCCGGCGCGGGCGGCTACCTCCTGACCCGCTTCGAGGGCGACCTGACCCCGCGGGAGGGATACGCGGTGGTCACCCTCTCGTGGACCGCCACGGCGCTCTTCGGAGCGCTCCCGTACGTCTTCACCGGATCGATCGACGGGTTCGTCCCGGCCGTGTTCGAGGCGATGTCGGGGTTCACGACGACCGGGGCCACCACCCTGAGCGACATCGAGGCGCTCCCGCACGGCGTGCTCTTCTGGCGCTCCCTCACGCACTGGCTCGGGGGGATGGGAATCATCGTCCTCGTCATCGCCGTGCTCCCCTTCCTGGGGGTGGGCGGGATGCAGCTCTTCCGGGCCGAAGTGCCCGGGCCGACCCCGGAGCGCCTGAGGCCACGCATCACCCAGACCGCGAAGCTGCTCTGGTACGTCTACGTGGGGCTCTCCGCGGTCCAGACGGCGCTCTACCTCGCCGGCGGCATGGACCTCTTCGACGCGGTCACCCACTCCTTCGGCACCCTGGCCACGGGAGGGTTCAGCCCGCGCAACGCCTCGATCGCCGCGTTCGACTCCCGCTACATCCATTACGTCACGATCGTCTTCATGTACCTCGCGGGAGTGAACTTCGTCCTCCACTTCCGGGCCGCGACGGGACGCCTCGCCTACTTCCGCGATCACGAGTGGCGTTTCTACACCCTCATCATCGCCGGCGCCGCGATCTCGCTGCTCGCGGTCAATCTCGTCACCGGCAGCTATGTCCTCACGCCCCTCGGCTTCGAGGAAGCGTTCCGGGACTCCCTCTTCCAGGCGACGGCGATCGTCACCACGACCGGCTACATCACGGCCGACTACGAGACCTGGGCATCCGCGGCGATGATGATCCTCTTCGCCTGCTTCTTCGTGGGGGGGATGGCGGGCTCGACGGGCGGCGGGGTGAAGACGCTCCGGGTCTTCCTGCTCCTGAAGCACACCGGCATCGAGCTCCGCAAGCACCTGCACCCGCGCGCCGTGCTCCTGGCGCGGGTGGGCCGGAAGGTGGTGCCCGAGGAGGTGATGGCGAACATCCTCGGCTTCGTGATCCTCTACGTGCTCCTCTTCCTGGGCGGGGCGGTGGTGATGAGCCTGTTCGGGATGGACCTGATCACCAGCCTCGGAGCCAGCGCCGCCACCGTCGGCAACATCGGACCGGGGTTCGGGCTCGTGGGGGCCACGGACAACTACGGCTGGATCAGCGACCCGGCGCTCGCGGTCCTCGCCTTCCTGATGCTGGTCGGGCGCCTGGAGATCTACACGGTGCTCCTCCTCTTCCATCCCGGAACGTGGCGATCCGTCCGGCAGCGGAGGCCGAGGGGGAGGGCCCGCGAGACGCTCCGCGGCCAGCCCACTTCGTCGACGAGCTTCTAGTCGAATCGCTCTCCGAACGCCCGCTGGGCTCGGGGCGACCCGATCAGGATGAGCTCCGCCTCGGAGCCGGCCGGTAGCGGAAAGTCCGGCGGGGGATTCACGGTCGTGCGCCCATCCTCCTCGACGGCCACCACGTACGCCTCGGTGGCCTCGCGGATCCCGGTGTCCCTCAGCGCCTTCCCCCGGAGCCGCTCGGGCACGGGCACCCGGAAGAGATCGAGCCCCTCCGCGATCATCACGAGGTCTCCCCCCTCGATCAGGTTGAAGACCGCTCCGGCTCCCATGGAGGCGTACGACATCACGAGGTCGGCGCCGGCGCGGTGGAGCGTGGTCACGTTCCGCTCGAGGTTGGCGCGGCTGACGATGTGCATCTGGGGCCGGAGGCGACGGCAGTAGATCGTGAGATAGATGTTGATCTCGTCGTCGCCCGTGGTCACGATCGCGGTGGCCGCCTCGGCGATCCCCGCCTCGTCGAGGAGGGCGCGGTCCGCGGCGTTCCCGATGACGTAGTGGGCCTGGTCGACCGCACGCGAGGGATCCTTCTCCACGACCCGGTACGGGACGCCCTGCTTCCGCAGGGCGTCGGCAGCGGCCCGTCCGACGCGCCCGCCTCCGAGGATCACGACCGGCGCCTCGGCAGGGGGCCCCTCGTCGACCCCGGTGGCGCTCGCGAAGCGCTCGAACTGCTCCTCCGAGCCGGCGAGGACGAGCACCATCTCCGGCTCGAGCACCATCTCCGGCCGGGGCATCTCGAAGCGACCCCGCTTCCAGATGCCCACCACCGTGAGCCCCGTCTTCTCCCGGAGCCACCCCTCGGAGAGCGGGGAGCCTCCGAAGGGGGCCCCGCTCACCGGCGCCTCCGCGATGACGAGGTCTCCGAACCGGCCGACGACCTGGCCGCGGGTGCCTCCACCGAGGGCGCGGCGCGCCAGCGAGCCGCCGAGCATCTCGCCCAGTCGGAGCACCATGGACGATCCGGCGAGCTCGAGCACGTCGACCGATTCGGAATCGCGGGCGAAGGCGACGATCGGCACGTCCGGGGTCACTTCCCGCGCGGTGAACGAGACGTTCGTGTTCTCGTAGTCGGATCCGACCGCGACGATCATCGCGGCTCGATCCGCGCCCGCCCTCTTCAGCGTGAGTGCGTCGTCGGCGTGTCCGAGGATCACCGACAGTCCCTCGTCCTTCAGCTCCGTCGCCCGCGCCAGCTCGGGCTCGATCAGGAAGTAGGGACGCCGGTGGGTCTCGAGCCGGGAGACGAGCGCACGGGTCACCAGCCCGTCCGCCGTGATCAGGACGTGGTCCCGGATCTCGGGATCCACGTCCCGCGGCACCCGTCTCCGGGTGTGCTCCTCCAGCCACGGCGCATAGAAGAACTGGATGAAGGTGAAGGGGAGGACGATGAGCAGCAGGATGATCCCCGAGAGCAGTACCACCATCGAAAAGAGGCGTCCCGCATCGCTGTGGAAGGTGATGTCCCCGAAGCCGAGGGTCGTCATCACCGTCAGGCTCCAGTAGAGCCCGGAGATCCACGAATGGTCCTGCCCCTCCCGGAGCATCAGGATGTGGAAGACGACGGTGTACACCGTCACGAGGATGGCCAGCAGGAGCGCGAAGCGCCCGAGAACGCGCAGGTTCCTCCGGACCGGACCCTCCTGCATGAAGGTCGCGAGCTGCGCCGGGAGGTACTTCATCGCGTCCCGAAGAGCCGGTCGCCCGCGTCGCCCAGCCCCGGCAGGATGAAGCCGTCCTCGTTCAGCCCCCGGTCGAGCGCGGCGGCGAAGACCGGTACGTCGGGGTGGTCCCTAGCGAGGCGCTCCACGCCCTCGGGCGCGGCGACGAGGCACATGAAGCGGATCGAGGTCGCACCCCGGTCCTTCAGGAATCCCAGGGCGGCCGACGCAGACCCTCCCGTAGCGAGCATGGGATCGACCACGATGAAGTCCCGCTCCGCCGGTTCCTGCGGGATCTTGAAGTAGTACTCCACCGGCTCGAGGCTCTCCTCGTCGCGGTAGAGCCCCACGTGCCCCACCCGCGCGCCGGGGATCAGGCGGACGATCCCCTCCACCATCCCGAGACCCGCCCTGAGGATCGGCACCACCACGAGCTTCTTGCCCCGGATCCGCCGCGCGCGGGTGCGCTCCATGGGGGTCTCCACCTCGACCTGCTCGGACTCGAGGCCGCGTGTGGTCTCGAACGCCATCAGCATCGAGATCTCGTCCACCAGCTCCTTGAAGAGCTTCTTCGACGTCTCCCGGTCGCGGAGGTGCGAGAGCTTGTGGGCGATCAGCGGGTGGTCGAGGACGGTGAGGTTCGGGTGGGCGGCCATGACGATCCGGGCGTGCGGAGTGGAGGGGGAGGCAACGCTGCTCCAGAACTCGCGGGCGACGTTCCGGTACCACCCGACACCATGGACGATCCATCACGTGGGGCGGGTGCGCCCCTCCAGGCGGAGCGCGACCGCATGGTGGAGACCCAGCTCCGCTCCAGGGGAATCCGGAGCGAGCGGGTCCTGGAGGCGATGGCCACGGTCCCGCGTCACCGGTTCGTGCCGGCCCACCT
>CAYPDV010000003.1:0-59126 GCA_964409525.1 uncultured Gemmatimonadaceae bacterium | reverse complement strand
CGCAGGGAGGAGCTGGCGGATCTGCTCGGTGTCGAGAAGGAGTCGATCCTCCTCACCAGCGCGAAGGAGGGGATCGGCGTGCAGTCGGTGCTGGACGCGGTGGTGGAGCAGGTGCCGCCTCCCGACGGCGACCCGGACGCACCGCTCCGGGCCCTCATCTTCGACTCCTACTACGACCAGTATCTCGGGGCGGTCCCGAGCGTGCGCGTGGTGGACGGAGTGCTGCGGCCGGGGATGACGGTCACGTTCGGGGCCGTCGGCGCGCGCTACGAGGTGGACCAGGTCGGGGTGATGCGCCTCGGACGGGTGCCCCGCGAGGAGCTGGGACCGGGTGAGGTCGGCTACCTCACGGCGGCCATCAAGGAGGTCTCCCACACCCGGGTCGGCGACACCGTGCTGGACGCGGAGAGGCCGGCCGAGGATCTGCTGCCGGGCTATCAGGAGGTCCGGCCGATGGTGTTCGCCGGGCTCTACCCGACCGACACCGACGACTACGAGAGCCTGCGCGACGCCCTCGACCGGCTCGAGGTCAACGACGCCTCGCTCCACTTCGAGCCGGAGACCTCGTCCGCCCTCGGATTCGGGTTTCGCTGCGGCTTCCTCGGCCTGCTCCACATGGAGATCGTCCAGGAGCGGCTCGAGCGGGAATTCGACGTCGACCTGATCACCACCGTGCCGAACGTCGAGTACCGGGTGGAGCTGACGGACGGGGAGGTGGTCTCCGTCGAGAACCCTTCGAACCTGCCGCCGCGCGGAAGCATCGAGTCGATCGCCGAGCCCATCGTGAAGGCCCGGATCCTCTGTCCGTCCGAGTACATCGGGAACGTGCAGAAGCTCTGTCACGATCGGCGTGGGGTCTTCCTCGGCATGCAGTACCTCGATCCCCAGCGGGTGGAGCTGGAGTACGAGCTTCCGCTGGCGGAGATCGTCCTCGACTTCTACGATCGGCTCAAGAGTGGGACCCGAGGCTACGCCGCCCTCGACTACGAGTTCGTCGAATACCGGACCGACGACCTGGTGAAGCTCGACATCCTCGTGAACGGGGATCCGGTCGACGCCTTCAGCGTGATCATCCACCGCGACGAGGCATACCACCACGGCCGCGAGCTCGTCAGCCGGCTGAAGGAGCTGATCCCCCGCCAGCAGTTCGAAGTGGCCCTCCAGGCGGCGATCGGCACGCAGGTGATCGCCCGCGAGACCGTGAGGCCGCTCCGGAAGAACGTGACGGCGAAGTGCTACGGGGGCGACGTGACCCGCAAGCGCAAGCTCCTCGAGAAGCAGAAGGAGGGGAAGCGACGCATGAAGCAGGTGGGCGCGGTGGAGATTCCCCAGGAAGCGTTCCTCGCGGTCCTCTCGCTCGAGGAATAGGGAGCGGTGACCCTGCCCTCCGTGTCGGTCGTGCTCTCCACCTACGAGCAGCCGCGGGCGCTCGCCCTCGCGCTCGAGGGCTACGCCCGGCAGTCGCTGTCCGGGTTCCAGGTGATCGTGGCGGACGACGGCTCCGGACCCGAGACCCGCCGCGTCCTGGAGCGTTCGGCCGCCGAGCACGACCTCGAGCTCGTCCACGTCCGGCACGAGGACCGCGGGTTCCGGAAGACCGAGATCCTCGACCGGGCGATCCTCTCCGCCGACGGCGACTACGTCGTCTTCAGCGACGGCGACTGCGTGCCCCGGGACGACTTCCTGGAGACCCACGCCCGCCTCGCGGGGAGAGGGCGCTTCCTCTCGGGGGGGTACCTGAAGCTTCCGGGCGAGCTGACGGAGCGTCTCACGGCGGAGGACGTGCGGACCGGCCGCATCTTCGATCCGAAGTGGCTGATCCGGAACGGCTGGCGCCCGGGCCGGCGGCGGGTGCGCCTCTTCCGCTCGGAGAGGGCGGCCCGGCTGCTGGACCTCCTCACGCCGACCCGGCCCACGTGGAACGGACACAATGCCTCCACCTGGAAGGAGGCGCTGCTCGAGGTGAACGGATTCGACCTCGACATGGGGTACGGAGGAGAGGACCGGGCGCTCGGCGAGCGGCTCGAGAACTTCGGCCTCCGGGGCCACCAGATCCGCCATCGGGCCCCCGTGGTCCATCTCCACCACCCGAGGCCGTGGAAGGACCGGGAGGTGATCGAGGAGAACCGCCGACGGCGGCGGGAGATCCGCCGGAGCGGACGGGTGAAGGCCGAGCGGGGCATCGAGCAGCTCTCCGACGAGGCGGCCACGGTGCGGCGCCTCGGAGGTCGGGCGTGACCCCGGGGCCGAACGGACCTCGGGCCGGGTCGAGCTCGGACGTGCTCGCGGGCAGGAAGTGGGTGGTCGGCGTCGACATCGGCGGGACGAATCTCGCGGTGGGGATCCTCCCGCTGTCGGGCGGTGAGCTCCGCGGCTACGTCCACGGCCCGACCCGCGGAGAGGAGGGCGGCGAGGCGGTGATCGGGCGGGTCGTCGAGCTGGTGGAGGAGTCGATCGCGCAGCTGCTCGCGGAGAAGGGCGGCGAGCGGAACGACATCGCGGGGGTCGGGATCGGCTCACCCGGGCCCCTGAACCGGGAGACCGGCCGGGTGGTGGAGACGCCGAACCTCGGGTGGAGGGACTTTCCCGTGCGCGACCTCGTCTCGGAACAGGTCGGACTGCCGGCTTCCCTGGACAACGACGCGAACTGTGCCGCGTTCGGCGAGTGGTGGATGGGAGCGGGCCGGGACGCCCGGAGCCTGGTGGCCGTCACGCTCGGGACGGGGATCGGCGGAGGCATCGTACTCGACGGACGGCTGGTGCACGGGGCCTCGGACGCCGCCGGCGAGATCGGCCACACCACGATCGACTTCACCGGCCGGCGGTGCTCGTGCGGCAACTACGGGTGCCTGGAGGCGTACGCCTCCGGCCCCAACATCGCCGCCCGCGCCCGCGAGGGGCTGGAGCCGGACGGCCCCTCGCTCCTGCTCGAGATCGCCGGGGGCGAGCCGGAACGGATCACGTCGGCCACCGTCTACGAGGCCGCCGTGCGGGGCGACGCCCACGCGGGGGAGATCATCGTCGAGACCGCGAAGATCCTCGGCGTGGGGATCGCGAATCTGGTGAACCTGCTCAACCCGGACATGGTGGTGATCACCGGGGGGGTGACGCTCGCCGGCGAGCGGCTCTTCGACCCGCTCCGACGCGAGGTCCGACGCCGGGCGTTCAAGGTCGCCGAGGAGGCGTGCCGGATCGTTCCGGCCGGGCTTCCCGAGACCGCCGGGGTCGTGGGCGCGGCCGGCGTCTTCCTCGACGTACACGGCGGGATCCCGCGGCCCGACGGCGCGTGAAGGGGGCGGAGCCTCCCTTCCGGCTCGGCGTCGTCGGAACGCTCGTCTGGGACACGATCCACGCGCGCGATCTCCGCACGCACCCGATCGAGGAGTGGGGGGGCATCGCCTATGCCCTGGAGGCGCTCTCCGCCTCTCTCGCCCCCGAGTGGGAGATCGTGCCGGTCGCGAAGGTGGGACGCGACCTCTCCGAGGAGGCGTTCCGGTATCTGCGCACCGTTCCCCGCGTGCGCCTCGATCGCGGGGTGCGGGTCGTGCCGGAGGCGAACAACCGGGTGGAGCTCCGCTACGGCCCCGAGGGCCGTCGGACCGAGCGCCTGTCGGGGGGAGTCCCTCCGTGGCTGTGGGCCGATCTCGCGCCGATCGTCCACGACCTGGACGCCCTCTACGTGAACTTCATCTCCGGCTTCGAGCTCGAGCTCGACACCGCGCGCTCGCTGCGCGAGGGGTTCCGGGGTCCGACCTACGCCGACCTCCACTCGCTCTTCCTCGGCGTGGGCGCCCGCGGCGTCCGGATTCCACAGGAGCTCCCTTCGTGGGGGGCGTGGCTGAGGAGCTTCGACGCGGTGCAGATGAACGAGGACGAGTTCGCGCTCCTCGGACGGGAGTTCGACGACCCCTGGCGCCTCGCGGCGGAGGTCGTCGGCTCCGACCTCAAGCTGGTCCTGGTGACGATGGGGGCGGAAGGGGCGGCGTACGTCGCGGGCCCGGGGTTTCGCGCCGATCCGGGAGAGTGGTGGAGCACGCGCCGGAAGGTGGGGGTCGCAGGTCCCAGCCGGAGCGGGAAGGTGGCCTCCGAGCCGGCGGCCGAGGAGGGCGATCCGACTGGCTGCGGCGACGTCTGGGGCGCTACCTTCTTCGCTCGGCTCCTCGGCGGCGAAGACCTCGAGGAGGCGATGGGCACGGCGAACCGGACGGCCTCCCGCAACGTGGGGCACCGGGGCGCGAGAGGACTCCACCAGCATCTCCGGGGACGCATCCAGGAATGAGGGTCGTCGACGTCCCCGCTTCTCTCGATCACCGCACCGTCGACGAGCTCTTCACCGAGATCGCGCGTGAGGGCGAGGGCCGGACCCTCCTCGACGGCCGGCGAATCCGGTGGGTCGATCCCGACGGGATGCTCGCCCTGCTCGCCGCGGCCTCCGTCCTCCGGGATCGGGAGGGGCGGATCGCGCACTTCCAGCCGCCCGAGAGCGCCGACGTCTCGGGGTATCTGGCCCGCATGGGCTTCTTCCGGGAGGCGGCCGCCTTGCTCGAGGTGGACGGAGCCACCCCGCGGCGCACCCGCTCGGAATCGGACGTGCTGCTCGAGATCACCCCGATCGCCGAGAACCGGGACGTGCACCAGGTGGTGGACCGGGTGCAGGAGCGGGCGGGAGCGATCCTGTCCAGGGCGCTCGGATACCCTCCCTCGGCCGTCGTGCAGTTCTCGGTGATCCTCTCCGAGGTCTGCCAGAACGTGCTGGAGCACGCCGAGGGAGCGGGATGGGTCGCGGCCCAGACGTACAACTGGGCTCGGCGGCTGGGGCGGCACGTGGTGGTGATCGCGGTCGCGGACGTCGGCCGCGGGTTCCGCGGATCGCTCGCCGACGAGCACTCGGCCCGCTTCGGCGACCGGTGGAGCGACGCGACCGCCCTCGAGGCCGCCTTCATGCACGGTCTCACCCGCTTTCCCGATTCGGGCCGCGGACAGGGGATCCAGCAGATCCGGCGGCAGGTCCGCCGATGGGACGGCCGGATCGCCGTGCGGAGCGGAACAGCGCGCATCGCCGACGTCCCCGAATGGGCGGACGACCCGCCGCTCGAGGGGGACCTCACTCCCTTTCCGGGCGCGCAGATCAGCATCGTCCTACCCGCCCGGGAGAGTCATGGCACGTGAGCCGCGGATCGATCCGGTCTCGATCGACGTGGGCGGACTCGTCCGACGGAGCGTCGCCTCGCTCTACTCGCACCTCGTCACCCGTCCGACCGGCCGGGCCGTGCGCCTCGCGATCGAGACGCAGGTCGCCGAGGCCGGAGAGACCTGCCTCTCGGTCGTGGACCTCTCGGAGGTCGCCGTCCTCGACTTCTCCTGCGCGGACGAGGTGGTCGCGAAGCTCCTCCTGCGCTACCTGGGCGAGGACCGGCCCCGGGAGGCGTTCTTCGTGTTCCACGGGGTCCGCGAGCCGCACCGCGACCCGATCGAGGCCGTGCTCGAGCGGCAGGCGCTCGCGGCCGTGATCGAGGAGGGAGACGGTCGGCACCGGCTCCTCGGATCCAGGAGCGGGATGGAGGGAGAGGTCTGGGCGCGCGTCGAGGCGCGCGGTCACCTCCCGACCGGGGAGGTAGAGGAGGTCTGGCCGGCGCGGGAGCGCGAGGCGCTGGAGGGCCTGGTCCGGAGGCGGCTCGTCTTCCGCGCTCCGGCCGGCGGCGGGTTCCGTGCCCTGAGCACCCTGGTCGAGGACCTTCCCGAGCACCACGAGGAGGATCGGTGAGCCGATCGGAGGATGCGTCGCCGGATCTGCCCCCGACGGCGCAGGCCGACTCGAACGCGGACTCGCAGGCGGAGGAGGGCCGCGCCGGACTCTCGACCCGGGCCGTCCACGCGGGAAGCCCGGACCCGAGCCCGGGCGCGCCGGTGATCCCCCCCCTGGTCCAGAGCGCCACCTTCTTCGGCGGGCTGGGCGCCGACGACGAGCTCCGCTACACGCGGTACGGCAACAACCCCACCCAGCGCCTCCTGGCGAGGAAGCTCGCCGCGCTGGAGGGGACGGAGACGGCGCTTCCGCTTGCGAGCGGCATGGCCGCGACCGCGCTGACCGTGCTGAGCGTCGCCGAGGCCGGCGATCACGTGGTGGCCTCCCGACACCTCTACGGGACCACGCGCAAGCTCCTCGAGTCGGAGCTTCCCAGGAGGGGGGTGGAGACGACGTTCGTCGACCCGGAAGACGGCGGAGGGGTGTGGGAGTCCGCGCTCCGCGAGCGCACCCGGCTCCTCTTCCTCGAGGTGCCGACGAATCCCACCCTCCGGATCGTCGATCCCCGCCCCGCCGTGGCGGCGGCCCTGGCGGTGGGCGCGGTGACGGCGGTGGACGCCACCTTCGCGTCGCCGGTGAACCTCCGCACGGCGGAGCTCGGGGTGGACCTCGTCATCCACAGCGCGACGAAGTACCTCGGCGGGCACTCCGACCTGGTCGCAGGCGTCGTCGCCGGATCCGTCGAGCGCGTCGAGGCGGTGCGGCGGCTCCTCGCGCTCTACGGGCCGGCGCTCGATCCGCACGCGGCCTGGCTCCTGGAACGGGGGGTGCGGACGCTGGCGCTGCGCGTGGCCCGGCAGAACGCCACCGCGCTCGATCTGGCGCGGTGGCTCGGAGGCAGGGAAGGGGTGGAGCGGGTGATCCATCCCGGGCTCGAGGCACACCCGGACCACGCCCTCGCCACCGAGCTCATGGACGGCTACGGGGGCATGCTCTCCCTCGTCCTCGCCGGAGGGGGCGAGGCCGCCGATCGCTTCTGCGAGGCGCTCCGGGTCGCGCTCGTCGCGCCGAGCCTCGGCGGCGTCGAGACGCTCGTCTCCCAGCCCCGCTACACCTCGCACCGGCACATGGACGCGCCGGAGAGGGCCCGGGAGGGGATCCCGGACGGATTCGTCCGGATCTCGGTGGGGGTGGAGGACGCGGACGACCTCCGGGCCGACCTCGAGCGAGGATTGGAAGCCGCGACCGCCGGGTGACCGGGGCGCGACCGCCGGGTGGCCGTCGCCGTCGCCGCGAGCGCCGGATGGCCGCGGCCGCTACTCGCCCATGAACGGGTACCGGTAGTCGGTCGCCGGGTCGAACGTCTCCTTGATCGCCCGCGCCGACACCCACCTCAGCAGGTTCATCTTCGAGCCGGCCTTGTCGTTCGTCCCGCTCGCCCGGCCGCCGCCGAACGGCTGCTGGCCCACCACCGCGCCGGTCGGCTTGTCGTTGATGTAGAAGTTGCCGGCGGCGTGCCGGAGTCTCCGCTCCGCCTGCCGCACCGCCTCGCGGTCGCGGGCGAAGACGGCCCCGGTGAGCCCGTACGGCGAGGTGGAGTCCACCCGCTCGAGGATCTCCTCCCACTCCGCGTCCGGATAGACGTAGACGCTCACGACGGGGCCGAAGATCTCCTCCCTCATCGACTCGTAGTCCGGATCGAGCGCCCGGATGATCGTCGGCCGGACGAACCAGCCTTTCGAGTCGTCCGCCTGGCCTCCGGCCACGACCTCCGCCCGGTCGGACTCCCTCGCCCGGGCCACGTAGCCGGTGATCTTCTGGAAGGCGCGCTCGTGGATCACGGCCCCGAGGAAGTTGCCGAAGTCCCGGGGATCTCCCATGGCGAGGGACTCGGTCTCCGCCACGAGCCGGTCCTCCATGCGCTTCCAGAGCGACTCGGGAGCGTACACCCTGGAGGCGGCGCTGCACTTCTGCCCCTGGTACTCGAACCCTCCGCGGACGATCGCGGTGCGGAGCGCGTCCGGGTCGGCCGAGGGGTGCGCGACGATGAAGTCCTTGCCGCCCGTCTCGCCCACCATCCTCGGGTAGCTCCGGAACCGGGGGACCGCCTCTCCCACCTTCTTCCAGATCTCCCGGAAGACGGCGGTGGAGCCGGTGAAGTGGATCCCGGCGAAGTCCGCCTCGTCGAGGACGGCGTCGGTGATCACCTCGGGATCGCCCGGCACGAAGTTGATCACGCCCGGCGGAAGCCCCGCCGCCTCCAGCAGACGGGCGAGCTGGTACCCGCTGTAGACCGCCGAATCGGAAGGCTTCCAGAGCACGACGTCGCCCATGAGGGCCGGCGCACCCGGCAGGTTGCCCGCGATGGAGGTGAAGTTGAAGGGCGTCACCGCATAGACGAAGCCCTCGAGCGGCCGGTACTCCATCCGGTTCCAGGTCCCCTCGGACGACTGCGGCTGCTCGGCGTAGATCTCCTGGGCGAAGCGGACGTTGAAGCGGAAGAAGTCGATGAGCTCGCAGGCGCTGTCGATCTCGGCCTGGTGGGCCGTCTTGCTCTGGCCCAGCATCGTCGCCGCGTTCACCGTGTCCCTCCAGGGGCCCGCGAGGAGGTCGGCGGCGCGGAGGAAGACCGCCGCCCGATCGGTCCAGTGCCACTCGCTCCACTCCCGCCACGCCTCCCGCCCCGCCTCGACCGCGCGGCGCACCTCCGCCGGCCCCGCGCGGTGCCAGGTGGCCAGGACGTGGTCGTGGGCGTGCGGCATGACCGCTTCCGCCGTGTCGCCGGTGCGGACCTCCTCGCCTCCGATGAGGAGGGGGATCTCGATCCGCTCCGCCGCCATCTCGTCGAGACGCGCCTCGAGGGACTCCCGCTCGGGATCTCCGGAGGCGTAGGGCCGGATGGGTTCGTTCAGGGGCTCGGGGACCTTGAACCGGGCGTGTTGACTCATCGCTCCTTCGGCGCGGGGGGAGGGGGGTCGGGCCCGGGCGAGGCGCCGTGGGCTCCGGGACGGACTCACTCCGGGGGACCCCGCGACGGACGGCGAGTTCCGGGTGGGGGAAAACGCAACCGGCACAAGGACTTTCCAGCCTCCGCCGGTGGTCCGAATGCGTTGACCCCCCTCGAGGCTCCGGATAGATTCCGGAGCCTCTCGGGGCAGCGCGGGGCACCGGCGGCGTCTCCCGACGGGGGGCGCCGCTTTCTCGTACGAGGACGACCCGGCGGGACGGCTCCGGCCGCCCGCCCCACGCAGGTGGACGCATGAGCGACGAGCGGCTGAAGCAGGACGTGATGCGGGCCCTCGCCCGGGTGTCCGGATCCGAGGGCTCGGACGTGGTGGCCGCGGGCCGCGTCCGCAACCTCGAGGTCGAGGGCGGCGAGGTTCGCTTCTCCTTCGTGCCGGCCTCGGGAGATCCGGGTGGGCTCGTTCGGCGGGCCCGTGCCGCCGCCGAGGAGGTCGAGGGAGTGGAGAGCGTACGGGTGAACGTGCAGCTGCCGAGGGCGGGCGGGCCACCGCAGGGCGAAGCCGGCGGTCCCTCCGCACCCCCCGGGCCCGCGGCGCCCCGAGGTGGCCAGCCCGCAGGACCGGGCACCCGGGGTCCCGGTCCGGCCGGAGGCGGCGGCCCGCCCGGTGGCGGCGGACTCCAGCCCGGCTCCGTGCCCGCCCCGACGCCCCGTCCCGACATCCTCGCCGACGTCGGCCACGTGGTGGCCGTGAGCTCGGGGAAGGGCGGGGTGGGCAAGTCGATGGTGGCCGCGAACCTCGCGGCCGCGCTCGTGGGAGAGGGGCTCCGGGTCGGACTCCTCGACGCCGACGTCTACGGTCCCAACATCCCCCGGATGTTCGGCGAGACCCGCCGGCCCCGCGTCGCGGGAGAGAAGGGGAGCGAGCGTATCGAGCCCCTCGAGGCCCACGGGGTCCGGCTGATGAGCATCGGCTTCCTCCTCGAGGAGGAGCAGCCCGCGATCATGCGGGGCCCGCTCATCTCGGGGATCCTCCGGCAGTTCCTCGAGCAGGTGGAGTGGGGGGAGCTGGACATCCTGATCGTGGACATGCCGCCGGGCACCGGCGACGCCCAGCTCTCGCTGGTCCAGACCATCGACCTCGACGGCGCCGTCATGGTGACGACTCCCCAGGAGGTCGCGACCGGGGACGTGCGGCGCGGGGTGCGTATGTTCGAGCGGGTGAACACGCGGGTGCTGGGGGTCATCGAGAACATGACGACCCTGAGCTGCCCGCACTGCGGCGAGCCCGTCGACGTCTTCGGAGCCGGCGGGGGCGAGCGACTGGCCCGGGAGATGGAGATCCCGCTCCTCGGACGGGTGCCGCTGGATCCGGCGGTCCGGGAGGCGGGCGACCGGGGCCGGCCGACGGTGCTGGACGCCCCGGACTCCGACGCCGGGACGGCGCTCCGCGAGGTGGCGCGACGGCTCCGCGAGACGCTCCAGGGGGACGGGGAGTGAGGAAGCCTTTTCCGCCCGCTCCGGCGTCGCTGGAGGCGATTCCGCTCCAGGTGCTCGTCCGGGAGTACCCCGAGACGCTCGCGATACTCCGGCGACACGGGATCGATCTCGCGCGGGGCGGAGCCGAGCCGGTGTCGGACCTGCCGGAGCACGTTCGCCGGGAGCTCCGGACGGGGCTGGAGTGGCGCGCGGAGACGGAATGAGCGCCGGGCGGATCACCCTCCTCACCGACTTCGGCGCGAGCGACGGCTACGTCGCCGCGATGAAGGGGGTGCTCGCGAGGGAGGCGCCGGGGGTCCGGATCGACGACGCCGCACACGACGTGCCCGCGGGAGACGTGCGGGCAGGATCGTGGGCTCTCGCCGCCTACTGGTCGATCTACCCGGAGGGGACGGTGCACCTGGTGGTGATCGATCCGGGGGTGGGCACCGAGCGCCGGGCGATCGCGGTGGAGGCCGCCGGCCGCCTCCTGGTCGGTCCGGACAACGGGGTGCTGACGCCGGCGCTGAGCGTCGAGGGGAGCCGCGGGGTGGTGCTGCCGTGGGACGCCGATCGAGCCCCGCCGTCGGGCCACACCTTCCACGGTCGCGACCTCTTCGCTCCGGCCGCAGCACGGCTGGCCTCGGGTGCGCCGCTCGAGTCCCTGGGTCCGGAGCTCGCCGAGCCCGTGCTCCTCGAGGAACCGGAGCCCGTGGCGGAGAATGGCTGGCTCGTCGGCGAGGTCGTCCACGTGGACCGGTTCGGCAACCTGATCACGAACCTGCCCGGATCGGCCCTGCGGGGGGCGGCGGAGGTCGTCGTCGCCGATCGCCCGGTCCGGGTCGGCAGGAGCTACGGCGAAGCCGCTCCGGGCACGCTCCTGGCGCTCGTGAACTCCTTCGGGCGGGTCGAGATCGGCCGGACCGGGGCTTCCGCGGCGGAAGGTCTCGGTCGGGGCAGGGGAGCGTCCGTGCGGATCGAGGGGCGCCCCGGGGAGGAATGAGGCGCGTGGCGGATCACCGGGCGACCGGCTCTACTCGCCGCCGTCCAGCCAACGCCGGTCCGCGGCCGACAGCCCGTCGGGGCTTCCGCGGTAGCGCTCGAAGAGCTTGACCGCGACCCAGCCGACGAGGAGGATCGGAGCCACCTTGAAGAGCAGGAAGGCGGCGAGGCCGAAGGTGATCGAGAAGACGACGCCGACGATCCAGAGGAGGATCCCGGCGGCGAGGAGGGTGGCCAGTCCCACGGCGAGGAATGTGAGCAGCGTCCCGATCATGTTCGTCTCCTGAAGTCCCGGCGGATCCGGGATCTCCGGACCCGCTCCGCGGCGTACTTTCTGCGCGATCTCCCTACACCCCACCCTACGGAATCACTCCGCGGGAGGATTCACCGGGCCGGGCCCGTCAATCCAGCCAGCCCACCCTCACGCTGCCGAGCGCGCCGTTCACCTCGACGGTGACCCGGCGCGCCGCCTCCTCCCATCCGGGCGAGTAGTAGCTGTCGTCCCGCTTCACGAGCCCCTCGGAGTCGAGGGAGACGAGCAGCCCCGACTTCCGGAGGCGCACGCCGAGCTCCGGCGGGAAGCGGAGCTGCAGGGACCCGAGCCCGAGGTTCACCCGGACGTGGCTGTCGGCGCGCCACTCGCCGCCGAAGTCCAGCGTGAGGTCTCCGACGCCCGCGTGGACGTCGATCCGCTCCGCGTTCAGGTTCGCCAGGTCGCGCGCGGCGAAATCGGCCGCGCCGACCTCGAAGGCCGCCCGATCCAGACGGACCGGGTTCGGACGCGAGACGCGGATGACCGACTCCGACGCGCCGGTCGCGAGCCGGAGCCGGGTCAGCGACAGGCCGCCGAGGTCGACGTCGGCCCGCACGGCCCCGAACTCGAGGCGGAGATCCATCGGGACGGCCCGGGCGAGGTCGAGCGCGAGCTCGCCCGGATCCCGGTCTCCCCGGACGTCGAAGCTTCGGCGGCTCCCCTCCACCCCGATGGTGAGCCTCCGGCCGTCGAATCCGGTCCGGGGCTCGAAGGCCTCCTCGTCGTAGCGGAGCCGCATCCGGTAGAGGACCCCCTCGGAAGCCGGGCGCACCTGGAGGCGGCCCGCTCCGTACGTCACGTCGACCGTGAGCCGGTCCTCTCCGGAGAGCTGGCGGGAGGTGGTGATCGTGCGCCAGCTCTGCGCCCGGGCCGTCTCGGCGAGGACGAACGTGAGGACGAGGGCCGCCGGGAGGGCGGCGAGGCGGGCGCTCTTCGTCCAGCCCATCGTCACTCGCTCCCCTCGGGTCCGGGTCGCGCTTCCCGCGGCCCCTCGTCCGGATCGCGGGTGCCGGTGTGTCCGAAGCCCGGCTCGGTCGGACCGGCCGCACCGGGAGCCCCACCCGGAGCCGGTTCGGGCGTCGGATCGGTGGGCCAGATCGGTCCGAACGGCTCGTCCCCGTCCCAGTCGGGTCGACGCCCACCGCGCGTGAGGATGACCGCACCGAATCCGATCACCGTCACCACCAGCGTCGCCACGGCCGCCGTTCCCATCAGGAGCGCCTCGACGAAGCCGAGAATGCCGCCGAAGAGCTCCATCGCGTGTCCGACGAAGTAGAGCGAGAGGAGGACGGCGAGCCCGGTCACGAGGGTGTGGATGGTGTTGGAGGCGCGGAGGTCGAGACCCTCCAGCCACCGGAGACGCTGCTCCACGACCCACTCGCCGAGGTTCCGTGCCACCGCGAGGTAGCCGAGCCCCGCCGCGAGCGCGGCCGCGACCGGGAAGAGCACGATCCAGAAGGGCAGACCCACCAGGCCCACGATCGAGATCGCCAGCGCGACCACCCCGAGGACCCAGACCGGGAGCAGGAGCACGAGGCCGGCGGCTCCCACCGCCGCCGAGCGCCCCGGATTCCTCCGGGCCGCCTCGGACACGGCGTGCAGGTTGTCCGGCGCGAAGCGGACGACACCGAGCCCGATCAACGAGAGGACGAGGAAGGTCACCAGCGTGCGCACCATTCCGCTGATCGCCCCGAAGACGTGGGAGATCCAGTGGGAGACGGCGCTCCGGGGTGCGCCTCGGCCGGGCCTCGAACGCGCGCGGGCGTCGCCGAGCTCCGCGCGCACCTCGCGGCGGATCCGGTCCTCGAGCTCGTCCCGGTCGGGCGGCCCGAGCCCGGAGGGAGCGGTGGGCAGCGTCCGGACCGCTCCGCCGACCCTCCCGCCCCGGTTGTCGAGCTCGGCGTCGACCAGGCGGGCCTCGCCCGCGATCCGGGCGCCGTCCGTCAGCCGGAGCGTGCCCCCCGTGACGACCACGTCGCCCGCGACGGCGCCCCGTACGGTCAGGTCGCCGTCGACCACGATCAGGGTGCCCTCGATCCGCTCGCCTTCTCCCACCTCGACGTCCTCTCCGACCCGGAGCTGGACTCCACGCAGCTCGAGACCCTCGAGCGCCTCCGCCAGCCCGGGCAGCCGGGACGTCCTGCGCAGGAGTCGGGTGAGATCGTCTCCCTGGCCCCGATCCGGGGCGGCGTCCGCCGGAGGAGACCGGGTCTCGGGGGCCGCGAGGGCCGTCTCGAGCGAGCGGTCGATCCTTCCCGCGATCCGTGCCGCCCCTTCCGGGAGCTCCGCCGGAGGGGTCCACTCCCGGAGCGCCCGGCCCAGCGGACCGTCGTCCAGGGTGACGACGTCTCCGAGAAGGTCTCGCCATGCGGTGTCGAGAGCCCCCCCGCGCTCGTAGGTCCCCACCTCTTCGCCGTCGACGACCACCCGCCCACCGGTGAGGCCCACGGAGAGCTCCCCACCGTCGGAGAACTGCAGGTCGAGAACGGCGTCGTCGCTCGAGACCGAGATCCGATTCGAGAGGATCGTGCGCTCCTGGGCCGACGCGGCCGCGGGCGCGGCCGCCGCGAGAAGCCCCGCGACGAGGACGGCGATCAGGCTACGGGGAGGGGCGCGCATGCGGAGCGTCCGGGTGAGGGGTGCCGATCAGGTTGCGATAGAGGGTCCAGAAGGATCCGGCCATCAGCAGGATCAGGACGAGCGAGACGCCGAGCGCCATCCCCGGCGTCGAAGCAGCTTCGCGGAGGAGCTCCCAGCCGCGGAAGAGCAGCGGATTGCCCACGGCCGACTCCCGCACCCCGCTCCACGTGACGGCGCCGATCTCCGCGATCTTCCAGCCGAGGAAGGTGCGGACGGCGTCGAGCGTCACGAGCGGATGGGCCGCGACCGCCCACGTGAGGGTCACGAGCGCGACGGTGGGTGTGAAGGCGATCCCGGTGAGCACCGCCCAGCCCCGCCGGGTGGAGGGCGCGAGCGCGGAGCCGAGGTCGGTCACGCGGGCGGCGATCCTCCTCCAACCGGCCGCACGGGACGTCCGCGGGCTCGCCGCGCCCGTCTCCCGGGCCCGCGCCGGCTCGATCCCGGCCATCACCCGCGCCTGGAATCCGGCCGCCGGAGACAGGGCCGGCAGCTCGTCGAGGGCGCCGAGAACCGATCGCCACGCCGCCGCCTCCCTGGCGCAGGAGCGACATGCGGCCAGGTGCCGCTCGACCGAACGCCTCCCCGGTCCGGCGAGGACGCCGTCCAGGTGGTCCTGGAGTCGCTCCGCCGGGAGGTGCGCCCCGGTCGGAGAGGACGTCGGCAGGAGCCGACGGAGGCCCGCTGCGAGCCTCGCCCGGAGCGGACGCCGCCGGCCGACGGCCGCGAGCACCTCTTCGCGGAAGCCCGCGGGGGGAGTGATCTCGGGCAGCGCGTCGAGCTCACGGAAGAGGAGCGTCCACCCCTCGAGCTCCGCGCGGCAGCGGCCACATCCCTCCAGGTGCCGACGCACCCGTGCCTCGTCCCGGGGAGAGAGCGTCCCCTCGAGAAGGGCCTGGAGCGAATCGGCGTGGGCGTGAGCCCGGGAGTCGGATTTCATGGCGTTGTTCCTCGATCGGCCCTACGGGTGCGCGATCGGTGGGGTTTCAGGGTGCGCGAGCCCTCGTGCGTCGACGCGCGAGTCATGCGTCCGCCAGCATCTCGCGCAGCTCGTTGCGGGCGCGGTGGATGTACGTCTTCACCGTCCCGAGCGGAAGGTCGAGAACCTCGGAGATCTCGTCGTAGCTCCGCCCCTCGACGTGGCGCAGGAGGATCACGCTCCGGTACTCCGGCCGGAGGCGTCCGATCGCCTCCTCGATCCGGCTGCCGAGCTCGCGGGCCTCGACGTACTCCTCCGGGCTCTCCTCTTCCGACCGGAGGACGGGCCGGCTGCGGTCCGCTTCCTCGTCGCTCCTCGCGTACGGAGAGCCGTCGATGGATACGGTGTCCAGCTTCCGCCTGCGCAGGTGATCGATGGCGTGGTTGTTGGCGATCTTGAAGATCCAGCTGCTGAACTTGTAGCTGGGATCGTACGATCCGATCGCGTTGAAGGCCCGGATGAAGGCCTCCTGAGCCAGATCCTCGGCCAGCGTCCGGTCCCGCACCATCCGGTAGACGAGAGAGAAGACGGGGCGCTCGTAGCGGCCGAGCAGCTCGCGGAACGCCCCTTCGCGTCCCCGGGCCGCGAGGGCGGCGAGCTCCCGGTCGTCGCTGGAGGCGTAATCCAAAGAATCGGCGCGGTTCGCGGATGAGGTCGCCGGAGGGCACGGCGTCCCGTACGGGAACGGGGACGCCGCGGTTTCGTGGTGGCGATTGAGGAGGGGCCGGGCTTCACCTACCTTCGGAGCGCGTCGGACGCCCCCGGCCGGCAAGGTAACCCTCCCCCTGGATCCATGGCGACCACTCCCGAAGCCCGCCCTTCCCGGGGCCCCGAGCGGGAGCGGCAGGTGCGGCGGATCTTCTCCGAAATCGCCCCCCGATACGATCTGCTCAACCACGTCCTGAGCCTGAACGTCGATCGGCGCTGGCGCAGGCGTGCGGTCGACCTCCTCGGGTGGGAGGGCCGTGCCGGAGGCCGCTATCTGGACGCGTGTGCGGGAACGTACGACCTGGCGCTGGAGCTCTCCGGCCGCGCCGGCTTCGAGGGGCGGGTCACGGCGGCGGACTTCGCGCGCCCGATGCTCGTCGAGGGCCTGCCGAAGATCGCCGGCGAGGCGGTGGCGCCCGTGTGCGGCGACTCGCTGAGCCTTCCCTTTCCCGCGGGCACCTTCGACGGCGTGACCGTGGGCTTCGGGGTGCGGAACCTCGCCGACCTGGAGAAGGGCTTCCGCGAGTTCCACCGCGTGCTGCGACCGGGCGGCCGTCTGGTGATCCTGGAGTTCACCGTCCCCCCCGGCCGGCTCCTCCGCCGCCTCTACCTCTTCTACTTCAACCGCATCCTGCCCCTCGTCGGCCGCCTCGTCTCAGGGCACCCGTGGGCCTACACCTACCTCCCGGAGTCGGTGAAGGAGTTTCCCGGTCCCGAAGAGCTGGCGTCGCTGCTGCGCGGCTCGGGGTTCGAGGCCGTGACGTGGGAGCTGCTGACCGGCGGAATCGCGGCGCTCCACGTGGCGCGGAAGGGACCGCCTCACTCCTAGAAGGCCGTTGTACTTCTTCAAGGTCCTTCTACGGCGGCGGCTGACAGCCGGGACAGAGGAAGGCGGAGCGGTTGCCGAAGACGATTCGCCGGATGGAGGTGCCGCACGCCGGGCACGGCTCTCCCTCGCGTGCGTACACGCGAAGGCTGGAGCGGAACCGCCCCTCCTCACCCGAGGCGTCGCGGTAGTCGCGGAGCGTGGTTCCCCGCGCCTCCACCGCGTCCTGGAGGACCTCCCGGATCGAGCGGTGCAGCGCCCTCGCCTCGTCCGCCTCGATGCTCCGAGCCGGTCGGGCCGGGTGGATCCCGGCACGGTGCAGGGACTCGTTGGCGTAGATGTTTCCCACGCCCGCGACCTTCCGCTGGTCGAGGAGCCAGGAGCGCACCGGCGACCGCGAGCGGGCCAGGCCCTCCCGGAGCTCGCGGGCGCCGAAGTCCTCCTCGAGGGGCTCGGGGCCCAGCCGACGCCCCCGCGCGGCGGCTTCATCGGGGGCGAGGAGCTCGACCGACCCGAAGCGGCGCACGTCGTCGTAGACCAGCGCGCCGCCGCCGTCGAGCTCGAAGCGGAGCGCGGGATGGGTGGGCCGAGAGGAGATCTCCGCGTCCGGAAGCAGGGGAAGGAGCCGTCCGGTCATTCCCAGGTTGATCCAGAGGACTCCGGGCGGCTGGAGCGGGAGGAGGAGGTTCTTCCCCCTCCGTCCGGCGCCCTCGAAACGCCGCCCCCGCACCTTCTGGAGGAAGTCGGCCCGCTCCTCCCGCAGCACGTCGGCGTGGACGACGTCCACATCGACGACCCGTCGGCCCGGCAGGACCTTCCGGAGCCCGCGGGCGATCGTCTCCACTTCCGGAAGCTCCGGCACGACGGGCGGGGGAGGGGCGGTCAGCCGAGGCGCACGGCCGTCCCGCTGGCCGAGACCATCAGCGTCCCGTTTCCCGCCAGGCGATGTCCCGCCGGAAGTGCTTCCCCTCGAAGCGAATCGCCTCCGCCCCCTCCCGGCTGCGGGCGGCGGCCTCCTCCACGTCGACGCCGAGCCCGGTCACCGCCAGCACGCGCCCTCCGGCGGTGACGAGGGTGCCGTCCTCCAGGCGTGCCGTTCCGGCGTGGAAGAGGAGGAGGTCCTCCCGCTCCTCGAGCGACCGGGGGATCTCCATCGGGATCCCCTTCGGGTACGCGCCCGGATACCCCCCCGAGGCGAGCACGGTCGTCACGGCCGCTCCGGTCCGGAAGCGGGGGGGCTCCGAGGGCAGCGCCTCGCCACGCGCCACCGGCAGGAGCAGGTCCAGGAGGGGCGAGTCGAGGAGGGGCAGCACCACCTGCGCCTCGGGATCGCCGAAGCGGCAGTTGAACTCCACCACCCGCGGACCGTCGGCGGTCAGCATCAGCCCCGCGTAGAGGAGGCCCCGGTACGGGGTGCCCTCCCGCGCGAGCGCCTCGAGGACGGGGAGGAAGATCCGGTCGCGGATCCCGTCGAGGAGCTCCGGTCCGACGCCGCCGACGGGCGAGTAGGCGCCCATCCCCCCCGTGTTGGGTCCGGTGTCGCCTTCGCCCACCCGCTTGTGATCCCGGGAGGGAAGGAGGAGGTGGACCTCCCGTCCGTCGGTCACGCCGAAGACGGAGAGCTCCTCGCCCTCCATGAACTCCTCCACCACCACCTTCTCGCCCGCCTCGCCGAAGGCGCCCCCCTCGAGCATGTCCCGGGCGGCCGCCTCCGCCTCGTCGAGGGTGGGGCAGACCACCGCGCCCTTTCCCGCGGCCAGCCCCGACGCCTTCACGACCACCGGCGCCCCCACATCGCCGAGGTGCCGGAGCGCCGGCTCGATCTCGGTGAAGGTCCGGTAGGCGGCGGTGGGGACCCCCGACTCGCGCATCAGCGCCTTGGCGAAGGCCTTGCTCGCCTCGATGCGGGCCGCGCCCGCGGAGGGCCCGAAGCAGGGGACCCCCCGCTCCCCGAGCCGGTCGGCCAGGCCGCCCGCGAGCGGCGCTTCGGGACCCACCACGACCAGATCGACCTCTTCGGCCTCGGCGCGGGCCGCGATCCCCTCCACGTCGGTGGGGGCGAGGTCGACCGCGCGTACCCCCTCCGCCATCCCGGCGTTCGGGCGGGTGACGAGGAACGTCGACCCGGGCGCCTCCAGGCGGAGCCGCCAGAGGAGCGTGTGCTCGCGACCGCCGTTCCCGACCAGCAGGATCTTCATCGCGACCGTCCCAGCCCCTCCATGAAGGACTCGCCCATCCGCCGGGCCGCCCCGAAGATCTCCTCCGTGAAGTCCTTCGCCCCCTCACCGTACGCACGGGCCGCCGCCCGGAGATCCTCCTCGTAGGCGGGGTCCGGGTCGGCCCTCCGCGGGTACTCGCCGCGGAGCAGCCGGTCGTACTCGCCGGCCTCGATCCAGCTCCTGATCTCGGCCAGCCGGAGCACGTAGAACGGGTGGGTGGTGCCGAGGAGGTTCAGCACCTTGAAGACGCTGTCGGCGACGTCGCCCCCGGCGCGGTACTCCTCGGCCTGACGCACGAAGGCGTCCAGGCTCGTCTGCTCCTCGCTACCCCCGCCCGCCATCTTCAGCATCGTCCGCATCACGGCCTCGGGATCCTGGACCGCCAGGAGGCCGGCCCGGTCGCAGGAGAGCTCGCTCTTCCGGTACCACTCGAGAAGGGCGACGAGGACGCCGCGGGCGGCCCAGCCCACGATCGGGAAGTTGCGCTCGGCCAGCAGGATCAGGAGCACCATCATCGTGCGGTAGAGGACGTGGCCGCTGAGGATGTGGCCGAGCTCGTGGCCCAGCACGTAGGAGAGCTGGTCGTCGTCGAGGAGGTTCACCGTGCCCGAGTTGAGGATGACGAAGGGGCGCTCCATCCCGTACGCCCCCGCGTTCACCATGGGCGTCTGCGACACGAAGAGGTCGTACGATGCGGAAGCGTCCAGCGTCCGCTGCACCTCCTCCCAGAGGCCGTGGATGCGGGGGAACTGGTCGGCCGATACCCGGACCGCGTTCGCCTGGAAGGCGAGCCGGACGGGCTTCTCACCGAAGAACCCGAAGAGCCGGCGGAGCACCTCGTCGAAGACCGGCACCTTCCGCAGCGCGGAGAGCGCCGCCCGGTCGGCCGGGTGCTCCCATGCGCGGGGCGAGATGTCGGTGAAGATCCTGCGGGCCCTCGCGTCGTCGTCGCCGTCCCTTCCGCTCGCCTCGTCCGTCATCGCCCGCCTCCCGGGTCCGTGGTGGTCCTCCGCCTCTACGGCCGCCTCGTGCCCGCGGTTTCACCCCCCACGGGCCGAGGGCCGGTCGAGCGCGCCCAGCGCATCCTCGAGATCCTCCAGGAGATCGTCGATGTCCTCGATCCCGACCGAGAGGCGGACGAGGCGTTCCGTGAGCCCCATCTCCCGCCGCTTCTCCTCCGGCACCGAGGCGTGGGTCATGAGCGACGGCACGCTCACCAGCGACTCGACCCCCCCGAGGCTCTCGGCCAGCGCGAAGACGCGGGTCGCCTCCACGAATCGCCGCGCCCGCTCCGGGCTCCCGAGCTCCAGCGAGACCATCCCCGTGTATCCTCGCATCTGACGCCGGGCGAGCTCGTGCTGGGGATGGCTCTCGAGGCCCGGGTAGTGGACGGTCTCGACCTCGTCCCGGCCCTCGAGGAAGCGCGCCACCCGCATCCCGTTCTCGTTGTGGCGCTCCATCCGTACGTGGAGCGTCTTGCAGCCGCGTAGCGTGAGCCATGCGTCCATCGGCCCCGGGACCGCTCCCGTCGACTTCCGCACGAAGCGGATCTCCTCGGCCAGGTCGTCGCTCGAGGTCACGACCGCCCCTCCGACGACGTCCGAGTGGCCGTTCAGATACTTCGTGGTGGAGTGGACCACCAGATCCGCGCCGAGCTCGAGCGGCCGCTGGTTGAAGGGCGAGGCGAAGGTGTTGTCGACCAGGAGTAGCGCCTCGGCCTCGCGTGCGACGGCCGCGGCGGCGGCGAGGTCCGTCAGCCGCATCATCGGGTTCGTCGGCGTCTCGACCAGGATCAGCCGCGTCCCGGGGCGCACCGCCTCGCGCAGCCGGTCGGGATCGCGCGTGTCCACGAAGGAGAAGTCCAGGCCGAGCCCGGCGAAGACGTGGACGAACATCCGGTGGGTGCCCCCGTAGACGTTCTCCTCGCAGAGGACGTGATCTCCGGAGGAGAGGCGCTTCACCACCGCCTCGATCGCCGACATCCCGCTCGCGAAGGCGATCCCGTGGGCGCCCCCCTCGAGCGAGGCGAGGTTCCGTTCGAGAGCCTCGCGGGTGGGGTTCTGGACCCGCGCGTACTCGTACGGCCAGCCCGCGTCGAGCCCCGGCTGCACGTAGGTGGACGTCTGGAAGATCGGCGTCATGACGGCGCCGGTCGTCGGCTCGGGCGACTGCCCCCCGTGGATCGCCCTCGTGCCGAAGCGGGGCTCGAGATGGAGGTCGTCGGCCCTCGGATCGTCGTTGGAATCGGCCATGGGATCGGTGTGGCGGAACGGTTCGTGAACGGAGAGCGGAGCCCGAAGCGGGTCGAAGATAGCCGGCCCCGGGCGCGCCGGACCAGCGGGGTTGGCGGCCGGAGTGGCCGCCGTCTACCTTCGCCGTCTTTCGGCTCGAACATCGATCGTTTCTCACGGACGACTTCATGCCCCTCGTCATCCCTCCGGATCTCATGGTCGGCGTCTCCGGCTTCCGGGGCCGCATCGGCGAATCGATGACCCCGGAGCTCGTGGCGGCCCTCGCGTCCCGGTTCGGGGCCTTCCTGTGGGAGGACGGCTCGCCCCCGACGGTGCTCGTCGGCCGCGATTCCCGCACCTCGGGACCGATGCTGCAGGCGGCCGTGGTCGCCGGGCTCCAATCGGTGGGGTGCCGCGTGGTCGAGCTGGGCGTGGTGCCCACCCCGACGCTCCTGCTGGCGGTGGAGGACGGCGAGGCGGCGGGCGCCGTGGGGGTGACGGCGAGCCACAACCCCGCCGAGTGGAACGCGCTCAAGCTCGCGGGCGGGGACGGGATGTTCCTGGACGCGTCCAGGATGGGTCGTTTCCGGGAGCTCCTCGACGGTGCGGATCCGCCGCGCGCCGCGTGGGACGCGCTGATCGCACTCGAAGAGGACCGGGGTGCGGTCGAGCGGCACCTCGAGGGGATCCTCGGGCTGCCCTACCTCGACCTCGACGGGCTCCGGGAGAGGCGCTTCCGGGTGGCCCTGGACTGCGTGCACGGGGCCGGGGGGGTCATCATGCCCGGGCTGCTCGAGGAGCTGGGGTGCCGGGTGGAGGCCATCGGAACGGAGACGGACGGGCGTTTCCCACGCGAGCCCGAGCCCACCGCGGAGAACCTGGGCGACCTCTCGGCTCTGGTACGGGAGACGGGTGCGGACGTGGGCTTCGCGGTCGATCCGGACGTGGACCGCCTGTCCCTGGTCGACGAGACCGGCGAGCCCCTCGGCGAGGACCTCACGCTGGCGCTCGCCGCCGACGTCGTCCTCCGCCGCGAGCCGGGAGCGGTCGTCACGAACCTGTCGACGAGCCGGGTCGTCGAGGACGTGGCCCGGAGCCACGGCGCGCCGCTCCACCGGGCGCCCGTGGGTGAGATCCACGTGGCTCGGAGGATGGAGGAGGAGGGTGCGGTGGTCGGCGGCGAGGGCAACGGCGGGGTGATCCTGCCGCGGCTCCACCGGACCCGGGACGCGCCGGTCGCGGCCGCGCTCCTGCTCCAGCACCTGCTCGACGGGGGCCGTCCCCTCTCGAGCCTGGTGAGACGGTGGCCGTCCTACCGCATCGTGAAGGAGAAGGTGAGCTTTCCCCGCGAGGCGATCGGTGACGCATACCGTATGCTCGCGGAGGACCTTCCCGCCCCGGAGAGGGATACCTCAGACGGGCTCCGGCTCGACTGGCCGAAGCGCCGGGCCTGGCTCCACGTCCGTCCCTCGGGCACGGAGCCCGTGGTCCGGCTGATCGCAGAGGCGGAGGACGAGGACCGGGCCCGGGAGCTGATCGGCGAGGCCCGCGCCACCCTCGAAGGGGTGCGATGACGCCCGAGCGGCGCATCCCCCCCACCTGAACGGGATTCATCAGAGGATCGAAAGCCAGCCATGTGCGGAATCGTCGGCTACGTCGGATCGGAGCACGCCGCCCCCCTCCTCATCGAGGGACTGAAGCGGCTGGAGTACCGCGGCTACGACTCGGCGGGCATCGCCATCCTGGACGACGGGGGCGAGCTCGTGGTCGAGAAGGAGGCGGGGAAGATCTCCGAGCTGGAGCGGATGATCGAGGAGCGGATTCCCACCGGCTCGTGCGGGATCGCGCACACGCGGTGGGCCACCCACGGGGCTCCCAACCAGGCGAATGCGCATCCGCACACCAGCGAGGACGGGACGATCTCGCTGGTGCACAACGGCATCATCGAGAACGCCGGGGTCCTCCGTCGCAAGCTCGAGGAGAAGGGCTACACCTTCCGGAGCGACACGGACACCGAGGTGGTCGTGCACCTCATCGACGAGCTCTGGAGCGAGGGCGATGCGCTCGAGGATGCGGTCGAGGGCGCCCTGCTCCAGGTGGAGGGTGCGTACGGGATCGCCGTGGTCAGCAGCCGGGATCCGGGAAAGATCGTCGCGGCGCGCAACGGCAGTCCGCTACTCCTCGGAGTCGGAGAGGACGGCGAGTACATGGTGGGATCGGACGTCGCCGCCGTCGTGGCCCGCACCCGGGACGTGGTCTACCTGAACGACCGCGACTTCGCCGTGCTCGACCGCAACGGCTACCGCACGTTCCGGCTGGGGAAGGGGGCCGTGGACCGCGAGGTCAAGGAGATCGACTGGGACCTCGAGGCCATCGAGAAGGGCGGCTTCGACCACTTCATGCTCAAGGAGATCTTCGAGCAGCCCTCGAGCCTCCGGGACGTGATGAGGGGCCGGCTGCTCGAGGAGGAGGGGAACGCGAAGCTGGGGGGGATCACGCTCTCCGACGAGGACCTGCTGGGCATCGAGCGCATCATCATCACGGCCTGCGGCACGAGCTGGCACGCGGCCCTGATCGGCGAGTACATGCTCGAGGAGCTGGCGAGGATCCCGGTCGACGTGGAGTACGCCTCCGAGTTCCGCTACAAGAACGCCGTGGTGGAGGACAACACGCTGGTCATCGCGATCAGCCAGTCGGGCGAGACCGCCGACACGCTTGCGGCGCTCCGCGAGGCGAAGCAGCGGGGGGCGCGCACGATGGGCATCGTGAACGTGGTCGGCTCGACCATCGCCCGGGAGACGGACTTCGGCGTCTACCTCCACGCCGGCCCGGAGGTGGGGGTCGCCTCGACGAAGGCCTTCACCAGCCAGATCGTGGCCCTCGCGCTCTTCACACTCTACCTGGGTCGCCGGCGCAGCCTCTCGGTGGTGGAGGGGAAGAGGATCGTGGAGGCCATCGGGAACCTCCCGGACCAGGTCGAGACGATCCTCGAGCTCAACGACGTCTTCCGGAAGCTGGCCGAGGAGTACCGGGAGGCGCGCAACTTCCTCTACCTCGGGCGCGGCTACCAGTACCCGGTCGCCCTCGAGGGGGCCCTGAAGCTCAAGGAGGTGAGCTACATCCACGCCGAGGGCTACCCGGCGGCGGAGATGAAGCACGGGCCGATCGCGCTCATCGACGAGGAGATGCCCGTCGTCGTCCTCGCCCCCCGCGATCCGATCTACGGGAAGGTGGTGTCGAACATCGAGGAGGTGAACGCGCGGGCCGGCCGGATCCTCGCGGTGGTGAGCGACCGGGCCGACGAGCTGACGGGGAAGGTGGACCGGCTGATCACCGTGCCGCAGACGCTCCCCTTCCTGCTGCCCGTCCTCACCACGATTCCGCTCCAGCTCCTCGCCTACCACGTCGCCGTGCTCCGCGGCTGCGACGTCGACCAGCCCCGAAATCTGGCCAAGTCCGTCACGGTCGAATGAGGGACGACCCGAACGGGCGATGAGGGTGGTGCTCCAGCGGGTCGCCCGCGCCTCGGTGACGGTGGAGGGCGAGGTGGTGGGCTCGATCGGTCGCGGTCACCTGCTCCTGGTCGGCTTCCGCTCGGGAGACGCAGAGGGGGACCTGTCCTGGATGGCGGACAAGGTCGTGGGGCTCCGCGTCTTCCCGGACGAGGGGGGGCGGATGAACCGCTCGCTCCAGGACGTCGGGGGCGACCTGCTCGTGGTGAGCCAGTTCACCCTCTACGGCGACGTCCGCAGGGGTCGGCGGCCCAGCTTCGTCGACGCCGCGCCCCCCGAGGAGGCGGAGCCGCTCTACGACTCGTTCGTGCGGCTCCTCCGCGACCGGGCCGAAGGGAAGGTCGCGACCGGCGTCTTCGGGGCGATGATGGACGTGGATCTGGTGAACGACGGGCCGGTGACGCTGGTGCTGGAACGGCCCTGAAGAGATGAGCGGACGGGTCGAGCCTACCGAGGGGCGCCCCCCATCGGAATCCTCGCCGGATCGTCCGGGCGGCTCCATGGCGGAGCGACCCCACCTGATCCTCGCCTCCGCATCGCCACGGAGGGCGGCCGTCCTCGGGATGCTCGGACTCGAATTCGAGGTCCGCCCCGCACGGATCCCGGAGGAGCCCTCCGAGGGCGAGCGCCCGACGACCTACGTGACCAGGCTCGCCCGAGAGAAGGCGGAAGCCGTGGCCGGGGAAGCGGAAGGCGCCTTCGTCGTCGGGGCGGACACGGTGGTGCTCCTCGACCGAGCGATCATGGAGAAGCCGGCCGACGCGGAAGAGGCCCGGGCGATGCTTCGTGTCCTCGCTGGCCGGAGCCATACGGTCCTGACGGCCGTGGCGCTCCGGACGCCGGGAGCCGAGGTCCGTGGCACGCTCGAGCGAGCCGAAGTCCGCTTCCGGGACGTCCCCGCGGAGGAGATCGACGCGTACGTCGCCACGGGCGAGCCTCTCGACAAGGCCGGGGGGTACGGAATCCAGGGCTTCGGGGCCGCATTGGTGGAGGGAATCCGGGGCGACTACTATACCGTGGTCGGGTTGCCGGTCGTCCCGCTCCTCGGCCTGTTCCGGGCGGCGGGATGGCGATACCGGTTCGGCTCCGGGTTGGAACGCCTGTGAGTATGGGCCCCGCCCTCCGCGGGCGAGCCGATGCCCCGATCCGGTTCCCGTCCGTCACCCCGGACCTCCCATCCCGCGCCCTGGAGGAACCGTGAGCCCCCAGCCCGCCGTACTCGCCCTCGACCAGGGCACGACCGGGAGCACCGCCCTCGTGGTGTCCGCGGACGGGCGGGTACTCTCCCGCGCCTACTCCGAGTTCACACAGCACTTCCCCCGTCCCGGCCGTGTGGAGCACGACGCGACGGAGATCTGGGAGACGACGCTGCGTGTGGCCGGGAGCGCGCTGGACGAGATCTCCCCGGACGCGGCGCGGATCGAATCCATCGGAATCACCAACCAGCGCGAGACCGTGGTCCTCTGGGACCGGGAGACGCTGGAGCCGGTCCACCGTGCGATCGTCTGGCAGGACCGCCGCACGTCGGGGATCTGCAGGGAGATGAGGAAGGCCGGGCTGGAGGGGCGCATCCGGGAGCGGACGGGCCTCGTCCTGGATCCCTACTTCTCGGGGACGAAGCTCACCTGGCTCTTCCGGGAGCGTCCCGATCTCCGCCGTCGGGCGGAAGCGGGGGAGCTGGCCGCGGGTACCGTCGACGCCTGGCTCGTCGCTCGCCTCACCGACGGTCGGGTGCACGCCACCGACCACACGAACGCGTCTCGCACCCTCCTCTACGACCTCCGCTCCCGCACGTGGGAGCCGGAGCTCCTGGACCTCCTCGAGATCCCGGCCGGGATCCTTCCGGAAGTGCGCTCCAGCTCCGGGGACTTCGGCACGGCGGTCGGCGAGCACCGCGGCTCGGAGCTACCCGTCGCGGGCGTTGCGGGCGACCAGCAGGCGGCGCTCTTCGGGCAGGGGTGCTGGCGTCCCGGGCTCGCGAAGAACACCTACGGGACCGGCGCCTTCCTCCTCCTCCACACGGGCCACGACCCCGTCGTCTCGGAGCACGGGCTCCTCACGACCGCGGCGTGCGACGACCGCGGCCAGCCGGCGTACGCCCTGGAGGGCGCGATCTTCGTGGCGGGCGCCTCGGTCCAGTGGCTCCGCGACGGGCTCGGCATCCTCGACCGCGCGGAGCGTTCGGAGGAGCTGGCGGCCGAGCTGGAGAGCAACGACGGCGTCTACCTCGTGCCCGCGTTCGTCGGGCTGGGCGCGCCGCACTGGGAACCCGAGGCGCGGGGCATGCTCGTCGGTCTCACCCGCGGCACCGGGAGGGCCCACCTCGCCCGGGCCGCGCTCGAGGCGATGGCGTACAGCACCGTCGACGTGCTGGTCGCGATGGAGGCCGACTCCGGAGTCCGGGCGCCCGAGCTCCGGGTCGACGGCGGCGCCACCGAGAACGACTGGCTGATGCGCTTTCAGGCGGACGTCCTGGGGATTCCCGTGCGGCGCCCGGCCAACGTCGAGACGACCGCCCTCGGAGCGGCCGGCCTCGCGGGACTCGCGACCGGCGTCTGGGCGAGCGCCGGCGACTTCCTCGAATCCCGCGAGGAGCCCGCCGTCTTCACCCCCTCGATGGAGCCGGCGGAGCGGGACCGGCTGGTCTCGGGGTGGCATCGGGCCGTCCGTGCCGCCTCGGCCTGGGCGCGGGATCCCGCCGCCGGTGGCTGAGCCACGGCCGGGCGATCCCGAGCCCGATCCCGTGGTGCGCCCGCTCCGCGTGGCGGTCGTGGGTGGGGGCGAGGCGTCCGACGACGAGCGGCGGCGTGCGGAGGCGGTCGGCGAGGCTCTCGCCGGCGCGGGCGCGATCGTGCTCACCGGCGGGCTGGGTGGGGTGATGGAGGCGGCGTCCCGCGGGGCGGCCCGGGCCGGCGGCCTCGTGGTCGGGCTCCTTCCGGGAACGGATCCGTCGACCGCGAACCGGTGGGTGGAGCTGCCCCTTCCGACGGGATTCGGCGAAGGACGGAACGTGCTGGTGGTGCGGTTCGCCGAAGCCGTGCTCGCCGTGGGCGGGCGGTGGGGCACCCTCTCGGAGGTGGCGCTCGCCGCCCGGCGGGGCACGCCCGTGGCGGTCCTGTCGGCGGGGCCGCTCGACCTGGCGCTCCCGCTGCCGATCCTGGAGACGCCGTCCGAGGCGGCGGCGTGGGCCGTCCGGCAGGCCCTGCGGCATCGAGGGGACGGCGGGGAGCCCGGGGAACATCCGTCCGTGCCCGTCGGTTGAAGGGGGCCCTCCGCGTGATCATATTCCGGAGGACGTGTGCCCCCGGCGCGCCCCCTCTCCTCTCCACCCGGACCCGGACGGCAGGATGAACCGAGATCCGCGCTTCCTCCTCGGCCTCGGCGGCGTCGCCCTCGTCGTGGCGTACCTGGTCTGGACGGGAGTGAGCCGCACGATGGTGTACTACCTCACTCCGTCCGAGCTGACGGCGCGGGTGGCCGACGACCCCTCCTTCCGCGAGGTGGGGGTGAAGGTCGGTGCGCGGGTCGTGGTGGGGAGCTACAACCGGGGCGCCGAGGCGATGGAGCACCACTTCCGGGTCGAGGACGTCGAGGAGCCGACGATCTCCTTCCCCGTCGTCTACCGGGACGTCCTCCCCGACACGTTCAGCGACGACGTCGACGTCGTGCTCGAGGGCAGGCTCCGGGAGGACGGCGTCTTCGAGGCGACCACCGTGCTGACCAAGTGCGGGAGCCGCTACGAGGCCGTCCCGGACGAGGACGCGCGGCAGGCCGCCGTCCCGCTGCCGCCGCTGGCCCTCGTAGGAGCCGTGGGATCCGCGGGACCCGCGCGTCCGGCCGGAGAAGCCGGAGCGTGATCTTCCTGGGCGAGCTCGCCCTCTGGGTCGCCCTACCGGTGGCGCTCTGGGGCACCGTTCTCGCGTTCGTCGGCGGCCGGACCCGCCGGGGCGATCTCGTCCTCAGCGCCGAGCGTAGCGTCCACGCGGTCACCTTCCTCCTGGTCCTGGCGTCGGCCGGGATCATCGCCGCCTTCCTCGGCGACCGGTTCGAGTTCTGGTACGTCTACAACTATTCGAACCGGGACCTCGACACCTTCTACAAGGTGGCGGGGCTGTGGGCCGGGCAGCGGGGATCGCTGGTGTTCTGGGCTCTGCTCCTCTCCGGCTTCTCGTCCGTGGCGGTGCTCTCGAACCGGAGGAGCAACCGGGAGTTCATGCCGTGGGTCACCGGCGTGCTCCTCACGGTGCTCGCCTTCTTCCTCGTCGTCCTCCTGTTCGCGCAGGTGAACCCCTTCGAGCGGCTGGCCTTCACCCCCGCCGACGGTCGGGGGCTGAACCCGCAGCTCCAGAACTACTGGATGACGATCCATCCACCGACGCTGTATCTGGGGTTCACCGCGTTCACGATCCCGTTCGCCTTCGCGGTCTCGGCGCTGATCGAAGGACGTCTCGACTCGCGCTGGATCCGACTCACCCGCCGCTGGATCCTCCTCTCGTGGTTCTTCCTCTCGATGGGCGTCCTCTTCGGGATGCGCTGGGCGTACGAGGAGCTGGGGTGGGGAGGGTACTGGTTCTGGGATCCGGTCGAGAACGCGTCGCTCCTTCCCTGGCTCACCGCCACCGCCTTCCTCCACTCGATCCAGATCCAGGAGAACCGGGGGATGCTGAAGGTGTGGAACATGGGGCTGGTCAGCCTCACCTTCCTCCTCACCATCTTCGCCACCTTCCTCACCCGCTCCGGGCTGATCGAGTCGGTCCACTCCTTCGCCGAGAACCAGGCGATCGCCTTCGTCTTCCTGAGCTTCATGGGAGTGGTCGGGGGCGTCTGTGCCGTGCTGATCCTGTGGCGGCTTCCCCGACTCAGGAGCGAGAGCCGCATCGATTCGTTCCTTTCGAGAGAGTCCGCCTTCCTCTTCAACAACCTGATCCTGCTCGGCGCGACCTTCGCCATCCTGTGGGGCACCCTCTTCCCGCTGATCAGCGAGGGCTTCACGGGGCAGCAGGTGAGCGTCGGTCCGCCGTTCTTCAACCGGGTGAACGTCCCGATCGGTCTCATCCTGCTGGCCCTGACGGGAATCGGCCCCGTCATCGCCTGGAGACGCGCCTCCAGGAGGAACCTGAAGCGGAACTTCGCGCTTCCGGTGGCCATGGGCGTCGTCGTCGTCGCGGTGCTGGTGGCCGTCGGCGCGCGGCAGTGGACCGCGCTCCTCACCTTCGGGATCTGCGGCTTCGTGATGACCGTCATCGTGGTGGAGTTCTTCAAAGGGACCCGCGCCCGGGCCCGGATCGAGGGAGAGGGGTGGGCGCGAGCCTTCCTCCACCTCGTCGCCCGGAACCGCCGCCGATGGGGGGGCTACGTGGTCCACGCCGGCGTGGTGATCATCTTCGCCGGGTTCGCGGGCTCCGCCTTCGACCGGGAGGTCCGGCAGACCGTGGAGCCCGGCGAGACGATCGAGGTGCGCTCGCCGTACGGCCACACCTGGGAGCTCACCTACGAGGGACTGTCGTCGGCCCGCGCCGGCTCGCGCCCTCTCGGAAACCTCTCCCTGCAGGCCGTCGCGCTCCTGAGCCTCCGCAGGAACGGCGAGCCGGCGGGGCTGATGCGGAGCGAGAAGCGGATCTACACCACCAGTCAGCAGCCGATGACGGAGGTCGGGATCCGCTCCTCGTTCCTCGAGGACCTGTACGTGATCCTCGCCGACGTCGAAGACCTCGCGGGAGCGGCCATCGCGAACGAGCCCGCCTCGCAGCGGGTGACGCTCGAGGTGCAGGTGAATCCCCTCGTCGGATGGATCTGGGGCGGCGGGCTTCTCCTGGCCGTGGGCGCCCTGATCGCCCTGTGGCCGGGAAGCGGGATCCCGGCCGAGCGCTCGGCGACCGTCCGCCCGGAGCCGCGCCCCGCGGCCCGTGCGGGCGCGATCTGAGGGCCCGGCTCCACGCCGTGGAGATCCTCGCGTTCCTCCTGTGCGCCGCGGTCGTCGGCTTCGTCCTGCTCCCCCTTCTCCGGGGCCGCGCGGCACCGCTCGAGGGGGGCCGGGACATCTCCGAGGAGGAGTCCCGGAAGCGGGTCGCGCTCCGGGCGCTCCGGGACGCGGAGTACGACCGGCTCTCGGGCAAGCTGGACGACGAGGACTACCTCCGGCTCCGTGAGCAGCTCCAGCACGAGGCTCTGACGGCGCTCGAGGAGGTGGAAAGCCGGGAAGGGGGCGCGGCCGGAACCCGGCCGGAGAGCGACGCGGACGCGGTCGAAGAGGATATCCGACGCCTGCGCGAGGCCCTCCGGGAGGGAACGCTCTGCCGTCGCTGCGGGCGGGAGAATCCGTCGGAGAGCCGTTTCTGCGGCGGATGTGGTGGGGCGCTCGCGGGCGGGGCCGACGACGCGGAGCGGAGAGGCCGGAGCGAGAAGGCATGAGGGGCGGACCGGCCGCAGGGGAATCCGCCCGCGCTCCCGTCGGGGTGGGGGACGGATCATCGATCCTGCTAGAGGCACGCGGCCTGACACGGGACTTCGGGCCGGTGCGGGCCGTGGACGGAGTGGACCTCCGGCTCCGTTCCGGCGAGTTCCTCGCCCTCTTCGGACCGAACGGAGCGGGGAAGACCTCGCTCCTCCGCCTCCTGGGCGGCGAGCTCCGGCCTTCCGCCGGTGAGGTCCTCCTCGAGGGCACGCCCCTTCGGTCGAGCACGCCGGAAGGCCGCCGGCGAGTCGGGGTGCTCTCTCACCAGGGCTTTCTCTTCGGCCACCTGTCGGCCGCGGAGAACCTCCGTTTCTACGGACGGCTCTACGGGCTCCGCGACCTCGACCGGAGGATTCCCGAGCGGCTGGCGCAGGTGGGCCTCTCCGAGGTGGCCGCACGCCGGGTCGGCGGGTTCTCCCGGGGAATGCGCCAGCGGCTCGCCGTGGCCCGGACGCTCCTCCACGATCCCTCGCTCGTCCTCCTGGACGAGCCGTACACGGGTCTGGACGCCCACGCCGTCTCACTCCTCCGGGGGATCCTCCGCTCGCTCCGCGACGGCCGTCGCACGGTCGTCCTCGTGACGCACCACCTGCGAGAGGGCCTCGAACTGGCCGACCGGGCCGTCGTCCTCGTGCGGGGGCGGGTCGCGCTCGCCGAGGACGAGCCCGGCGCGGCCGACCCGGACCGCTTCGAGGAGCGGTACCGGAGAGTGGTGGAGGCGGGCGGGTGAGGGTGTATCTCCGGCAGGTGGGCGTGCTCCTCTGGAAGGATCTGGTGGTCGAGTTCCGGACGCTGGAGCGACTCTCGGCGATGGGCGCCTTCGTCGTGCTCGCCGCCGTCCTCTACAACTACGCGTTCGACACCGGATCCGTCCGGCTCCGGGAGATCGCCGGCGGGCTCCTCTGGCTCACCCTCCTCCTCGCCGGGCTCCTCGGGCTGGCCCGCACCTTCCGGATCGAGGAGGAGGACGGGGGCCTCCGGGGCATCCTCCTGGCGCCGGTGCCCAGGGACGCTCTCTTCCTGGCGAAGGCCGGGGCCAACACCGTGCTCCTCCTGCTGGTGGCGCTCCTCGTGCTGGTGGTGCTCGCGTTCTTCTACGGGGTGCCGATCCCGCCCAACCCCCTCCCGCTCCTCGGCGTGCTCGTCCTGGGCACCGTCGGATTCGCGGCGGTGGGTACGATCTTCAGCGCCGTCAGCCATCGCACGACCATGGGCGAGACCCTTCTGCCGGTCCTGCTCTTTCCTCTGCTCCTCCCGGTGGTCACTTTCGGGGCGGGCGCCACCGACCGGCTCCTGGCGGGCCGTCCCGCCGCCGAAGTCGCCGGGAGCGTGCGCCTGCTCGCCGCCTACGCTCTCGGATCGCTGGCGGTGGGGGCGTTCCTGTTCCGTCACGTAGTGGAGGAGTGATGTCTTTCCGGCGTCTCCGTCGCACGGGCACGGCGCTGACCGCGCTCGGGGTGGCGGTCACCCTCGTCCTCCACTGGCAGGTCTTCTTCGTGGTGCCCACCGAAGCGACCATGGGGGTCGTCCAGCGGATCTTCTACATCCACGTTCCCGCGGCGTGGGTCGCATTCCTGGGCTTCGGGATCGTGGCCCTGTGCAGCGCGGTCTACCTGTGGCTCGGCGACGACCGCCTCGATGCCGCCGCGGTGGCGGCCGCGGAGGGCGGGATCGTCTTCACCACGCTGGTGCTCGTCTCGGGCCCGCTGTGGGGCCGGCTCGCATGGGGAACGTGGTGGACGTGGGAGCCCAGGCTGACCCTCACCCTCCTCCTCTGGTTCATCTATCTCGGCTACTTCCTCGTACGCCGGGCCGCGGACACCCCGGAGCGGGGAAAGCGCTTCGCCGCCGTCGTCGGCATCGTGGGGGCGCTCGACATCCCGCTCATCCACCTGAGCGTGACGTGGTTCCGCTCACTCCACCCGCCGGCGGTGGTACTGAAGCCGGAGGGGCCCACCCTGGACCCGGCCATGCTCCAGGCGCTGTTGAGCGGCCTCGCCGCGTTCACGCTCCTGTTCGCGGGGCTCTTCCTCCTCCGCTACGCGGTCGAGCGCGTCGCCCGAACTCCAACCTCCCCCGTCCGAGGAGCCACGCCGTGAGATTCGCCCTTCTCCCGCTCCTGATCGTCTTCGCGCTCCTCCTGCTCGTCCACCCGCCGGGGCTCGCGGGGCAGGAAGGCGCGGCCGCCGGCTCGCTCCGCCCGTACTGGCACGTCTTCGTCGCCTATGCCGCGGCCTGGGTCCTCGTGGCGGGATGGGTCTTCCACATCGGCCGCAGGCTCTCGGGAGCAGAGGAGCGGCTGGAAGAATGAGGACGCCGGTTCGCCTCCGCGGGGTGCCCGACGCGACGCCGGCGTGATCGACCTCCGGAGCGACACCGTCACCCGCCCTCCGGCCGGGATGCGGGAGGCGATGGCCCGAGCCGAGGTGGGCGACGACGTCCTCGACGGCGATCCCACCACCCGTGCGCTCGAGGAACGGGTCGCGGAGCTGCTCGGAAAGGAGCGTGCGCTCTTCTTCCCGAGCGGGATCATGGCGAACCAGGCGGCGCTCGCGGTGCTGGGGCGGCCCGGCACGCTGGTCGCGGCCGAGGCCGGATCCCACGTGATCCACTACGAGGAGGGTGCGGCCGCGGCGCTCAGCGGGCTCCAGATCGCCCCTGTCGAGTCGGAGGGCGGGCTCCTCGAGCCCGACCGGTTGCGGAAGGCCCTCCCGGAGCGGTCCCGCTTCCATCCGGCCGTATCGGTCCTGGTGCTCGAGAACACCCATCTCGCCTCCGGCGGGAGGACGCTCGACGTGGCCCGTACCGAGGCGCTGGCCGAGGCGGCGCGCGAGAGGGAGGTCGCGATCCATCTCGACGGGGCGCGCCTCTGGAACGCGGCCGCCGCTCTGGGGTGCTCCCCCACCGAGCTCGCGGCGCCCGCCGACACGGTGATGGTTTCCATGTCGAAGGGGATCGGGGCACCCGTGGGATCGGTTCTTGCGGGAGGGACCCACGTGCTGGAGGAGGTATGGCGAGTCCGCAGGCGTCTCGGTGGATCGATGCGCCAGAGCGGGATACTCGCCGCCGCCGCCCTCTGGGGCCTCGATCACCAGCTGCCGCGGATCGGGCGGGACCATGCCCGGGCACGGCGGCTGGCCGACGGCCTCGCCGATCTCGAAGGACTCGAAGTGGGGGTCCCCGAGACGAATATCGTGATGGTCGATCTGGTTGACCCGGAGCTGTCCATCGAGGAAATGTTGAATTTTTTGGAGGGGGGCCAGATATTGGTGGTCAAATTCGCCCCCCGGCGCCTCCGGGCGGTGACCCATCTGGATCTGGGAGACGAGGCGGTGGAGCGCGCCGTGGCCGGTTTCCGGCGAGCGGTGTCGCGTGAAGGGATGGGGTGAGGACGGGTTCGGCAGACCGAAGCACTGCGATTGCTGGCATGGAATTCGCTAGATGCCAACCGAAGTCGAACCGGATGTGTGCAGGTGGGACGGACGCGGCGTTCACCCGGGTCCACTTCTCATCTTCCTAAAGATGGAGGACTGGAGACATGAAGTTCAGCGGTGTTGAAAAGTTGTGGGGCGCCGCGTTGGTGGCGGCTGTCCTCGCGCTCACGGGTCCGGCTACGGCTTTTGCCCAGAGCACGACGATGCCCAGCACGATGCGCTGGGGAACGGGCTACATTGACGTTCCCATGGCGGGTGTCGTCCCTCATATGACGATCGGGGGAACGTTCTCTGCGTTCCGCATCCCGGCCGACGTACCGGACGAATGGAAGGAAGACGGCTCGATCTACCTCGGGCTGTTCGACTGGGCCGAAGTCGGAGTCTCGCTCCAGGCGATCAGTGACGACGACGACGGCGGGAACATGATCGGCGGATGGGGGCATGTGAACCTCCTCCGCCCGGATCCGAGGACGCGTGGAGGCTTCGGCCTCGCGGTAGGAGCGCGCTACGTCAGCGATCCGTCCTTCGATGCCGGAGCGACGGTGGTCGATCCCGCAGGAGGGACGACGGTCGTTCCCGGCACGGCGGACTTCAAGCCGGGTCGCCTCGGCTACCCCGATCCGCTCGTCTGTGCGGAAGGTCATTTCCTCTGCAACCAGGACTTCGACGACACCAACTTCACGCCATACGCGGTCGCGACGTTCACGGCGGGTGGAGTCCTCAGGGGCTTCCTGCCGGAGAACGACATCTCGGCCACCCTCGGCTGGGGCGGCGGTCTGTTCCGCGAGGGCGACGACGAGGGGTACTACAACCCGAGCGGCGACAGTCAGGGCATCTTCGGCGGACTCGGGCTCCACTTCGGGCTCGGCTCCAGCTCGCTGCTCCACCTCATGGGCGACTGGAACGGCTTCGACCTGAACTTCGGGGCGCAGATCGACTGGGGCGGCCTCCGCCTCGGCGGTGTCCTGCTCGGTGCCAACCACGAGTCCGATCGTACGGCGTACGACAGCCGGAAGTGGGGCCTGCTGGCTTCGGCCTCACTTTGCCCGCTGCGCGGCGAGGGGCTCCTCTGCCCGCCGACGCTGCCGCGTGAGATCCCGCCGGACACCGTCCGCATCGAGCTTCCGCCCGATACGGTGGTCGTCGAGCGCGAGGTCGCGCCGGAGCTGCCCACCGGCGAGGCGGTCGAGATCTGTCTCGCGACCGGTGAGGCCGTGACGGTCTTCGTGACGGCCGAAGGCGACACGCTGGTCGGACCGGATCGGGTATCGGTCCGCGATCTGCGGCCGGGCGTGGTCTTCGCCGGTACGTACGCCGAGGGCCGGGCCTGGTTCGAGGCCGACGAGCCGATCTCCTTCGAGGACCGCGAGTACGAGAAGTCCGGCAGTGAGGTCAGGCTGGACTGCCCGGACCTGGTTCGGATCGGGGAGTACCGCGGTGTGCCGCTCTTCGCACGACGCGGGGCGGAGCGTCCGTACGAGACGATCTACGTCCCGGTGCGGCCCGGAGTCTTCCAGCCGTACGAGAGGGGGCTCCGCAGGGTGACCGGCTGACGCCGGGATCCCCCGCAAAGAAGACCCGCCCCGGCTTCGGCCGGGGCGGGTTTTTTTTTGTGACCTGCGGGGAAGGGAGCCGACCCGGAGGGGCCAGAGGGAGTCCGCGCAGCAGAGGAGAGATCGCGGCGTGAACGACCGCCGGCGTCAGTCCTCTCTTCGGAGGTACTTCTCCACCACCCGGTTCACCGCGTCCAGGATCGCCATCGCCGCTCCACGGGGCGTGTTCTCGTCGGGACAGGCGGAAGATCCGAGAAGCGAATAGCGCTGCTCGTCGCCCTGACCGCGTATCGAGGCGACCACCACCCAGGAGTCGAAGGCCCGGACGGCCTTCACGCCGCGGAGGGAGAGGCGGAGCCGGTCGCCGGTGACCCGACCGACCGCCTCGATCATCGCCTCGGCTCCCGCCCTCAGCCCGCCCTCCAGCGTCGCGGCCCTCCGGGCGGTGCCCACGTGCCGCTCACCCTCCCATTCGAGCTCTACGCTCGCTTCCAGGAATCCGTCCGGAAAGCTCTCGACCTCGAAGTCGTCCAATCGAATCCGCCGACGTCCGGGCGCGGACGATTCGGCGGAAGGTTGGTCGTCGGACACGTCACCGGGGGGCTCAGGGGGTGTGCGGGTGCGCGGACGAAGATGACCGGCCGAGCGCGGAAGCGGCAAGGCCAAGGGGCTGGACGCCGGCCTCCCGGAGGAGCTCGACCGAGGCGTCTTCGGCGGTATCGACATCGGTGAGTGGGGGAAGGAGCGCGATCCGGAGCCCGGACTCCTCCGCCCGATCGAGGCTGCGGGCGAGAACCGCGGAAGTGCTCCACGGGACGTCCTTGAAGAGGAGCGGGTGCACCTCGCGCATCGCCACGAGATAGTAGCCGCCGTCCCGCGCCGGCCCGAACACCACGTCGGCGCCTTCCAGCGCGCGAAACGCCTCCTCCACCCGCGCCCGGTCCACCCGCGGCGCATCGGTCCCGACCACGCACGCCGCATCGGCGTCCTCGAGGGCGTGGTGGAGCCCCTGCTCCATCCTCCTGCCCAGGTCACCCGGGACCTGGGGCTGGAGCTCCGGGCCGCCGCCCAGCCACGCCCGCACCGTCGCCTCGCTTCCCGGCGGATCGTAGTGCACGACGGTCCGGTAGCTTCCACCGCGCAGCTGGGAGATCACGCGTCGGCCGAGATGACGGTAGAGCCGGGTCGCTTCCGTCACCCCGAGGTCTGCCGCCAGGCGGGTCTTCACCCGGCCGGCCTCCGGAGCCTTGGCGAAGACGAGAAGGGTGCGTCTCGAGGCGGCGGCGGTACGTTCCGGGCCGCGCTCGCCGCCTCCGACACCGGGAGTCGAGGCGCGGCTGCCGTCCGGGTACCAGCCGGCGAGGCGGTCGGCCGGAACGCCCGAGAGGTAGAGGCCGATCAGGGCGGTGTTCCGGAGCCAGCCCCGCCATTTTCCGTCCCGGATGTAGCGGCGCGGGCTCGTGGGAAGCGGGGCGTCGAGGGACTCCAGATGGCCTGCCCTGCGGAGTCTCCGGACGAGCTCGACGTCCTCCATCAGTGGCTGATCCGGCACTCCGCCCACCTCCCGGAACAGGGCGCGGGACACGACCAGGCCCTGATCGCCGTAGACCAGCCCGGACAGACGCTCGCGAAGCGACTGACCGAACTCGATGAAGCGCCAGAAGCGGTCCTCCCCCTCCAGCGAAAAACGGAAGTGTCCGGCGGTGCGGGGCGACGCCTCCTCGAGCCAGCGGAGCAGGACACGGGCGGTCCGCGGCGGCATCCGAGAGTCCGCGTGGAGGAAGAGCAGCCACGGCGTAGAGAGGGAGAGGGCGCCGGCGTTCATCTGCGAGGCCCGTCCCCGCGGCGCGTGGATCACCCGCGCACCCCTCTCCCGGGCTCGGTCGGGAGTGTCGTCCGCCGAGCCGCCGTCCGCCACGACCACCCGGTGGGGAAGGGCCAGCCGCTCGAGATCCTGGAGGAGGAGCGGGAGCCGCTCCTCCTCGTCGAGCGCGGGGATCACGACCCCGAGGACCGGGGCCGAGCCGGTCCTCACCGCTCGACGTCGTTCAGCGTCCAATCGTACTCGACGTACTCGACACCGGTGGACGGCGCGAGCAGGAAGGAGCGGAGGTCGGGGTCCACGTAGGAGGCGAGGAAACGCTTGATGCCGTCCTCTCCGCCGAAGTCCTCTCCGTACCAGTCGAGGACGCGGTTCAGCCGGACCACCCCCTCGTCCGGAAGGGGCCGGAAGTGGCGCGGATCGTTCAGGAAGCGCTCGGCGGCGTCGTCGAGCTGGGCCTCGAGCGTGGCGGGGCGATACGCTTCGGGGGCGAGAGAGGGGCAGCTCCGGGCGGCACAGTTCACGGCGAAGTGGATCCGGGGATCGCCCATGGGACGGATGATCTCGTGCTCGATCTCGTCCTGCGAGCGCTCGCTGGCGGCCACCCGGCAGTGCGGCTGGTCGAACACTCCTTCGATCTGCCACACGGAGTTCTCCGGGCGTCCGGCGACGCGGTTGCGGAGCCGCGTCCGTAGCGAGCTCGCCCGCTCGATCGGATAGTGGTCGGCGACGAGCCGGAGCATGCAGGCGTTGTAGGCGTTGATCCAGAACGCCATTCGCACGCTTCGGGGTGCCGCGCCCAGGAGATCGGGATCGGTGCCGGCGAGCTCGTCGAGGTACGCGTCCAGCTCCGGCCGTAGTCGCACGACGGCCTCGTAGTCGATCCGGGGCAGGTGGACGACCTCCTCGAGGACCTCCGTGAAGGCGGAGTGGTCCGGCACCTCATGCAGGATCCGGATCAGCGAGGGCTCCGCCTGCCCCCCCGCTCCGGGGAGGGCGACCGCCATCAGGACGAGCGCGGCCGAGCCGGGCAGTCGCACGTTCATCTTCTTCAGGATCGTCGGGAGGAACGCGAGGAAGAGGAGGAGCGCGCCGGAGAGCGCCACCCGGAGGAGGGCTTCCCGCGACGCCTCCTGCGAGCCCTGGAGGAGGGCGTCCGCGAACATGGTGTACACCACGGTCGCAGGCAGGATTCCGATCGCGGTGGCCAGCGCGTACGCCCTCCAGGTCATCCGCGTGAGCCCCGAGCCGAAGTTCAGCGCATTGAAGGGGACCAGGGGCACCAGCCGGAGCGTCAGGAGCCCCCGGAAGCCGTGATCCCGGGTGGCGCGGTCGAAGCGTTCGAGCCTGCCCGCCACGAGGCGCTGCACACCCTCCCGTCCCAGCCAGCGGGCTTCGAGGAACGCGAGATTCGCTCCGAGGTTCGCGCCCAGGGAGTTGTAGACCGTGCCCCAGAACACGCCGAAGAGGGCGCCTCCCGCGAGCGTGAGCACGGTACCGGGAACCGCGAGCGCCGTCGCGGCGGCGTAGGCGAGGACGAAGATCACCGGCGCCCAGGGGTTTCCCCTGAGCTCCTCGATCCCATCTCCGATCCCCTCCCGGCCGAGGTAGTCTCCGACCGGAGTCCAGACGTAGAGTGCGATCCCGACGCCCACCAGCAGGGCGAGCCCGAGGAGGCGGAGGAAGGGTGCGCGCGACCGACTCGCCCCGCTCGCCCGGTCCGGCGCCGGGTCCTCCCGGTGGCGCTCGCGGTCCGGGCTTCCGGCATCGACGCCGGCGGGATCGGACCCGCTCTCCTCACCGTCGCCCGGAGCGTTCAGGAGAACCACTGAACCACCTTGCGGAGGAGCCGCCCCGAGGGCCGCTCGAGGCGGGCGGTCTGGAACCGATTCGCCGCGCGCTTCACTCCCTCCATGCGGGTCGGATAGGGGAAGACGGTGTCGGCGAGATCGGCGAGGGTGAGGCCGTGCTTCATCGCGAGGACCAGCGGGAAGATCAGCTCGCCCGCGCCCCCCCCGAGCACGGTGGCGCCGAGCACCCTCCCCTTCCGGTCGGCGCTCACCTGGACCCATCCCGCCGTGTCGCCGTCCACCACGGCCCGGTCGAGATCGTCGAGCGGATACTCGAAGGTGTGTCCACCCCGCTCTTCCGCCCGTTCGCGACCGAGGCCGACGTGTGCCACCTCCGGATCGGTGTAGGTGACCCGCGGGACCGACCCGTAGTCGACCCGGCTCGAGAAGGGCAGGAGCGCGTTTCGGAGCGCGGTCTTCGCCATGTACTCGGCCACGTGGGTGAACTGGAGGCCGCCCGTGACGTCGCCCGCCGCCCATACGCCGTCGGCGGTGGTGCGGAGGGCGTCGTCCACCCGGATCGCGGAGCCCTCCCTCTCGACGCCCGCGCGCTCCGTCTCCAGGGCCCCCGTCACCGGACGCCTTCCGGTGGCGACCAGGATCTCGTCTCCCCGGACGGTGCGGCCGTCGGTGGTGCGGATCTCCTTCCGTCCGTCCCGGAAGGTCACGGATCCGGCGGGCGAGCCGAGGACGAAGCGGATGCCCTCCTCCTCGAGGATCTGCTGCAGAGCCGCGGCGATCCCGACGTCCTCCGCGAGGAGGATCCGATCGACCGCCTCGATCACGGTGACCCGGGCCCCGAGGCGGGCGTACACCTGGGCGAGCTCGAGCCCGATGGGACCGGCCCCCAGGACCAGCATCTCGTCCGGCAGGGTGTCCTGCTCGAACGCGGTCTCGTTCGTGAGGTAGCCGGTCTCCTCGAGCCCCTCCACGGGGGGGACGGCGGGTCCCGCCCCGGTGGCGAGCACGATCCGATCGGAGCGGATCCGGCCGACCCCCTCCACCTCGAGGAGCCCCGGGCCGGCGAAGCGCGCCTCACCTTCCAGGACGTCCACGCCCATCGCACGGAAACGCTCGGGATCGTCGTGGTGCGCGACGGTCGCTCGGGCGCGACGCATCCGCTCCATCACCTCGGAGAAGGCGTGCCCCGGAGAGGCACCCCGCAGCCCCATCTCCTCCGCGTTCCGCATGCCGTGCGCGAGGCGGGCGGAAGCGATGAGGGCCTTGGACGGGACGCACCCGGTCCAGAGGCAGTCGCCCCCGAGGGCCGTCCTCTCCACGAGAGCGGGTCGGGCCCCGAGGTGGGCGGCTCCGGCGGCGGTCACCAGCCCCGCCGTCCCTCCTCCCACCGCGACCAGATCGTACGTGCGTTCGTTCATCGGCTCTCCAACCAGAGTGGCGGCTCGCCCGTTCCGTCCGGGAGTCAGGGTAGCCGCCCCGGGGTCCGACATCCAGCGGCAGGGCGCCGGACGGCATCGAGTCCCGCGTTCCGGGTGCCGACCAGGACGCGATCCGGGGGGCGCGCGGCCCGACGACCGTCCCCTCCCGACCCCCGCCGGACCGATCCGGGCATTCCATCGGCTTCGGCCTCCCCCTACCTTCGATACGGCTCGGGGGCGGAGGACCGCTCGCCGGCAGGGGGGGCCGCCGAAGAAACCCCCTTTCGCTTTATCTTCGGTGTCCCTATCTTTGCGCGACCCGGTCCTCGGCACCGGTCCCCGCACCGCACTATACCCACGAAAGAGGACGCCATGGCCACGGCGGAGCTCAGCGAGAAGAAGGAGAAGGATCTCGAGACGGCCATCAGCCAGATCGAGCGCTCCTACGGCAAGGGCGCGATCATGCGGATGGGCGCCGACGGGGCGAAGGTCCAGATCGAGTCCATCCCGACCGGGGCGCTCAACCTCGACGCCGCCATCGGGGTGGGCGGGATCCCGCGGGGTCGGATCAGCGAGATCTACGGGCCCGAATCGAGCGGGAAGACGACACTCTGCCTCCACGTGATCGCGAACGCCCAGAAGCTGGGCGGGATCGCGGCGTTCGTGGACGCCGAGCACGCGCTCGATCCGCAGTACTCGCGCCGGCTCGGCGTCGATGTCGACAACCTCCTCGTCTCCCAGCCCGACACCGGAGAGCAGGCGCTGGAGATCGCCGAGGTCCTGATCCGGAGCAACGCGGTGGACGTGGTCGTCATCGACTCGGTGGCGGCCCTGGTGCCGCGCGCGGAGATCGAGGGCGAGATGGGCGACAGCCACGTGGGCCTGCAGGCCCGCCTGATGAGCCAGGCGCTCCGGAAGCTCACCGGAGCCGTGAACCGCTCCCACACGTCGGTGGTCTTCACGAACCAGATCCGTGAGAAGATCGGCGTCATGTTCGGCAACCCGGAGACGACGTCCGGGGGGCGGGCCCTGAAGTTCTACGCCTCGCTCCGCCTCGACATCCGCAGGATCGGGGCGATCAAGGACGGATCCGACCTGATCGGCAACCGGACCCGGGTGAAGGTGGTGAAGAACAAGTGCGCGCCTCCGTTCAAGCAGGCGGAGTTCGACATCATCTACAACGAGGGGATCAGCCACACCTCGCTCCTCGTCGACCTCGGCGCGGACCTCGACGTGGTGGAGAAGGCGGGGTCCTGGTACTCCTACGGCGATCTCCGTCTCGGGCAGGGAAAGGAGAACGCGAAGGAGTTCCTCAAGGAGAACCCGGACGTCATGGAGGAGATCGAGGAGAAGGTGAAGGAGGCCCTCCAGATCGCCCCGGCCGGGGCGTCGGACGAGGACGACGAGGTGGAGGAGGACGAGGAGTAGCCGATCGCGGTACGCGGACCATTCAGGGAACGGGCTCCACCGGCACCGCCGGGGGGCCCGTTCTCCGTTGAGGGGGGGCGTCATCTCCCGTTATGTTGGGATCCTTCCACTCTGTAGGGATCGGTACATGAAGGCAGCAGAGATCCGGCGGAGGTTCCTGGAGTTCTTCGAGGAGCGGGGGCACGAGGTGCGCCCCGGCGGCTCCCTCGTTCCCGTCGACGATCCCACCCTCCTCTTCACGAACGCGGGGATGGTGCCCTTCAAGCGAGTCTTCCTCGGTCTCGAGGAGGTGCCGTACTCCCGCGCCGTCACCGCGCAGAAGTGCGTCCGCGCGGGGGGCAAGCACAACGACCTGGAGGAGGTGGGGCGGACGGCCCGCCATCACACCTTCTTCGAGATGCTGGGCAACTTCTCCTTCGGTGACTACTTCAAGCGGGAGGCCTTGCGCTTCGCCTGGGATTTCCTGGTCGACGAGCTCGCCCTGGATCCGGACCGTCTCTACGTCACGGTGCACCACTCCGACGACGAGGCCGCGGAGCTGTGGAAGGAGGAAGTGGGAATCGCCGAGGAGCGGATCTTCCGGCTCGGCGACACCGACAACTTCTGGCAGATGGCCGAGACCGGACCGTGCGGGCCCTGCTCGGAGCTCCACTACGACGTCCGGCCCGCCGACGAGCGGGGCGAGGGGCGGCTCACGAGGGACGAGTTCGTCGCCCTCGGTGAATCGGGGGGCGCCCTCGAGCTGTGGAATCTCGTCTTCATGCAGTTCGACCGCGACGAGGAGGGGACCCTCCATCCTCTTCCGGCCCCCTCCATCGACACCGGTGCCGGGCTGGAGCGGCTCGCGGCCGTGCTCCAGGGCGTGGATTCGAACTTCCACACGGATCTCTTCCGGCCCCTCCTCGATCGTGCCGCCGACGTCCTCGGCCGTCCGTACGAGCCGGACACGCCGGCGGGTACGGCGTACCGCGTCCTGTCCGATCACGCGCGGGCGGTCGCCTTTCTCCTCGCCGACGGCGTCTTCCCATCCAACGAGGGGCGCGGATACGTGCTCCGCCGGATCCTGCGCCGGGCCGTCCGCCACGGGTGGCTCCTGGGCCGGAGGGAGCCGACGCTGGTGGAGCTGGTGGAGGTCGTGATCGAGGAGCTGGGCGACGTGTACCCGGAGCTCCGGGCTCGCCGCGAGCACGTTCTGAAGACGACGCGGACGGAGGAGGAACGCTTCCTCTCGACCATCGAGGGCGGGCTCGAGCGCTTCGACGAGCTCGCCCCCCCTCCGGGTGGAGCGGGTGCGGGCGACCGTGGAGCGGGTGGGGAGGACGAGGGTGCCGGCGCCGGACAGCGGGTGATCCCCGGAGAGGAGGCGTTCCGCCTCTACGACACCTTCGGTTTCCCGCTCGACCTCACCCGCATCATGGCCGAGGAGAGGGGATACGAGGTGGACCTCGCCGGCTTCGAGGAGGCGCTCCGTGAGCAGCGGGAGCGGAGCCGCGCCGACCGCCGGGCGACGGGAGGCGGAGTCGAGGGCGGCGCCGAGGAGGGATGGCTCGACCTCGCTCCCGGCCAGGAACAGTCCTTCGTCGGCTACGAGGAGGTCGAGCTGGAGACGGAGGCCGTCGGGTGGCGGGCCGGGGGCGCGACGCTCGGGCTCCAGCTCCGCCGGAATCCGTTCTATCTCGAGGCGGGGGGCCAGATCTCCGACACCGGGGAGATCGAGGGCGAGGGGTGGAGGATGCAGGTGGAGGAGGTCGTGCGCGTCGGAGACCGGGTCGCCGTCCGCGGACCGGTGGAGGGGAGTCCGCCCGGCGAGCCGGCCCGGCCGCCGCGGGTGCGGGCGCGGGTCTCGTCGCGCGCACGTCGCAACACCGAGCGGAACCACACGGCGACGCACCTGCTCCACGCCGCGCTCCGGGAGGTTCTCGGCGAGCACGTGGTACAGCGGGGCTCCCTCGTCGCTCCGGACCGGCTCCGCTTCGATTTCACCCACACGGCTCCTCTCACGGAGGACGAGGTCCGCGAGGTGGAGGACCGGGTGAACGGGGCGATCTGGGACGACCGGCGGGTGGAGGTCGAGCACATCGGCTACGACGAGGCGGTGCGGGCCGGCGCGATGGCCCTCTTCGGCGAGAAGTACGGCGACGTGGTGCGGGTGGTGAGGGTGCCCGGCGTGAGCGTGGAGCTCTGCGGTGGTACGCACGTCCGCCACACCGGCGAGATCGGGCTCTTCACGATCCTGTCCGAGAGCGGGGTCGCGTCCGGGGTCCGGCGCATCGAAGCGGTCACCGGACCGGGTGCCTTCCGCCGCCTGCGGCAGCTCGAGGAGCGCCTGCACGAGGTCGCCTCCACCCTGCGGGCATCCCCGGACGAAGCTGTGCGCCGGGCCGAGCAGCTCCTCCGCGAGAGGGACGAGCTCGAGGAGCTCCTCCGGGAGCTCCGCGCCGAGGGTGGAAGCGGAGAGACCGCGGTGGTGGACGAGGAGGTGCGGCCGGGCGGGAACGGAGACGCCTTCCTCTACCGGGGCGTCCGACTCCGCGCGCGGGATGCCGGCGACGTCCGTACCTGGGGCGACCGCTTCCTCGAGACCGTCTCCTCGGGGATCGCCGTGGTGGCCGCCGAATACCCGGACGAGAAGCGGGGCCTCTTCACCTTCGTGACGGACGATCTGGTCGGCCGGGGGCTCCGCGCCGACGAGGTGGTCCGGGCGGTCGCCGAGAAGGTGGGCGGGAAAGGGGGGGGACGGCCCCACATGGCACAGGCCGGGATCGAACGTCCGGCCGGGATCGACGAAGCGCTCCGGGAGGGTCGCGAGGTCGTGCGCCGGCTATCGGGAGAACCGCCGGGATGAGCGACGACCTCCGGTGGATCACCGGGCGCCGGCCGCGCCCGCCCCGGGCGCTCCTGGACTTTCTCGAGCGGGGCGGCGAGACGGTCGCCGGTCCGGGGCGGCCGCTCCGGCTCGCCCGCCGGGGGGCCGAACTCCTCGAGGACGTGCTCCGGGCGCGAGCGGAGGATCGCGAGACGGCCTTCCTGCTCCTCGAGGCGGACGCCCTCATCACCTACGCCTGCGAGGCCGCGGCGGAGGAAGCCGATCCGGAGGGGTCGCTCCGGGACGTCCGGGACGCCCTGCGGGGGATGGGCTGAGTGGGTACATCCGCCCCGGCCGGCCGGCCGCTCGGCGACCTGCACAGCCACCTCGTGCCGGGCGTGGACGACGGAGCGCCGACCGCGGACGACGCTCTCGAGGGCGTGGGCCGCATGATGGAGGCGGGAGTGGGCCGGATCGTGACCACTCCGCACCTCGACGCCAGCCTCGTGTCCCGCCCCGACGCGTTCCGATCCCGCATGGACGAGATGGACCGGCGATGGGAGGAGATCCGCGCGTCGGTCGCGGAGCGCTTTCCCGATCTCTCCTTCCATCGCGGGCACGAGGTGATGCTCGACGTTCCCGACCCCGATCTCTCCGACACGCGTCTGCACCTCGCGGACACCCGCTTCGTGCTGGTGGAGTGGCCTGCGCTCCGCGTCCCCACCGGCACGGGCAGGGTGGTGTCCCGGATCCGCGCGACCGGCCTCGTCCCGGTGATCGCGCACCCCGAGCGGTACCACGGGCTCGATCCGGAGCTGGAGCTGCCGGCGGAGTGGCGCCGGCTCGGCGCACGGCTCCAGGTGAGTCACGGCTCCCTGGTCGGGCGCTACGGCCCGGAGATCCGGAAGCGTGCCTTCCAGCTCCTCCGGAGGGCGGACGTCGACTACCTCTCGACGGATTTCCACGGCCGACCGAGGCTCCGGCTCCACATCGACGCGGCGAGGACGGCGCTGGAGGAAGCGGGCGCCGCGGGGGTCTTCGAGACGCTCACGGCGACCAATCCGGCGCGACTCCTGCGCGACGAGGATCCGCTGCCGGCCGAGCCCGTGACGGTCGATCGGGGCCTCTGGAACCGGCTGGTCGAGCTCTTCGTCCCGGGATCGAGGATGGCGACGTGACCGGCGAGCGGCCGATCGGCGAGCACCTGCGGGAGCTCTCCGAGCTGGCCGAGAGGGTTCGACGGGAGATGGAGGGAGAGATCGGTTCGCTCGCGGAGCACGTGGTCGAGGTGCTGCGCGAGGGAGGGCGACTCCTCTTCTGCGGAAACGGCGGATCGGCGGCCGACGCGCAGCATCTGGCGGCCGAGTACGTCGTGCGCTTCCGCCGCCGCCGGCGGCCGCTTCCCGCGCTCGCCCTCACCACCGATACGTCGATCCTGACCGCGGGGGCGAACGATTTCGGATTCGATTCCGTCTTCCGCAGGCAGGTGGAGGCGCTCGGGAGCGCAGGAGACCTCCTCTTCCTGCACTCCACCAGCGGGGAGTCGGCGAACCTGCTGGAGGCCGCCGACGCCGCCCGGGAGCGCGGCGTGGGCACGGTCGCCCTCCTCGCCCGGGGCGGCGGGCGGCTCCGCGAGCGGGTGGACCGCGCGCTGATCGTCCCGACGGATTCGACCGCCCTCGCCCAGTCGCTGCACCTCGCCATCGGACACATCGTGTGCGACCGCGTGGACGCGGCGTTCGCGGAGGAGGGCGGGTGAACCTGGTCGAGATCCTCGAGCGGTCCCGCGAGAGGGAGAAGGCGCAGACGCTGCTCTACCGTGGCCTCGCGTCCGAGGCGGCGGATCGCGGCCAGGAGCGGATGGCGGAGCGTCTGAACGAGCTCCACGCCGACGAGCAGCACCATCTCTCCCGGCTCACCGCCAGGCTCCTCGAGCTCGGCGAGCGGCCGGCGGAGCTCTCCCGGAAGCCGCCTCCGCCGGTCCCGTTCACCGAGTGGCCCGATCGTGCGCGAGAGAAGGAGGAGGAGGAGGTCGCGTGGTACTCGGCGCTGCTCGAGGAGGACGTCCTCGACGACCAGACGCGGGCGGTGATCGAGGAGATCCTGGGATCGGAGCGGAGCCACCGCGAGCACCTGGGCGGAAAGTGGATGCCCGCGTGAAGGAGCCGCTCCTCGACCTCGGCGGCCGGTGCGCGGTGGTCACGGGCGGCTCGCGCGGCATCGGGCGAGCCACGGCCCTGCTGCTGGCGCGCGCCGGGGCGGACGTCGGAGTGGGGTACCACTCCCGTTCCGAGGACGCCGAGCGTACGGTGGCCGAGCTCCGGGATCTCGGCGCCGGGGCGTGGGCGGAGGGAGCCGATCTCTCCTCGCCGGAGGGGGCGGCACGGCTCTTCTCCAGGGCGGACCGTGAGTTCGAGGCGCTCGACATCGTGGTGGCGAGCGCGGGACTCTGGCCGCCGCAGGCGGTCGGTGTCGAGGACCTCCCGGTCGAGCGGTGGCGGCGCACCCTCGGGGCCAACCTCGACGCCGTCTTCCACACCTGCCGGGAGGCCGCGGCGCGGCTCCGGCCGGGCGGATCGCTGGTCGTGATCAGCTCCACGGCGGGCCAGCGGGGAGAGGCGGGCCACGTCGACTATGCCGCGTCCAAGGGAGCGCTTCACGCGATGGTGAAGGGGCTCTGCGTCGAGCTCGCGCCCCGGGATGTCACCGTGAACGCCGTGGCTCCCGGATGGGTCGAAACCGAGATGGCCGAGCCCGCCCTCGCGCGGCGGCGGGAGGAGATCGAGGCGGGGATCCCGCGGGGCCGGGTGGCGAGCCCGAGCGACATCGCGGGCCCCATCCTCTTCCTCTGCTCTCCTCTCGCGCGCCACGTGACCGGAGAGATCCTCAACGTGAACGGCGGCGCAGTGCTGGCCGGGTGAGCGGCGACGAGCGTTCCCGCCGCGTCCACCCCCCGGACGCGGTCCGCTGGATCGTGCGCACCCTGGAGGCGGAGGGGTGGGAGACCTGGGCGGTCGGCGGAGCGGTGCGCGACGCCCTCGGCGGCCGCACGCCCGGCGACTGGGACCTCGCGACCCGGGCCCCTCCGGGGGCCGTGCGGCGCGTCTTCCCACGGACGGTCCCGATCGGGATCGAGCACGGGACGGTCGGAGTCCTCGCGCGCGACGGCACCCTCTACGAGGTCACGACGTTCCGCAGGGACGTCGAGACGACGGGCCGGCACGCCGTCGTCGAGTTCGCCGACCGCGTCGAGGACGATCTCGCCCGCCGCGACTTCACGATCAACGCCGTCGCCTGGCACCCGGTCCGCGACGAGCTCCTCGATCCGCACGGCGGGGTGGACGACCTCCGGCGCGGCGTGCTCCGCACCGTCGGCGACCCCGCGGAGCGCTTCGCCGAGGACTACCTCCGGATCCTGAGGGCGCTGCGCTTCGCCGGCGAGTTCGAGCTCGAGATCGAGGCGGGGACGTGGCGGGCGCTCGCGGGTGCGGTCGAGCGTCTCCGCGGGCTCTCGCCGGAGCGGATCCGCGAGGAGCTCTGGAAGGTGCTGGAGACCGAGGGCCGCCCCTCGCGCTCCCTCGCCCTCTACGCGGTGTCCGGCGCCGCCGCGGTGGTCCATCCGGAGGTGGAGGAGACGGTGGGGCGTGCGGATCCCGCCGGCGCCGATCCGGATGTCTGGGCGACCTCCGTCCTCACGGCTGATCTCCTGACGCCCCGTCGGCCCCACCTCCGGCTCGCCGCGCTCCTCCACGGCTGCGGGGTGGTCGATGCCGACGAGGGGAGCCGGGGCGGCGACGATCGCGCCGTCGAGGACGCTGGCGATCGCCACGGTCGCACCCACCGGTGCGCCGCGGCGCTCCTCACCCGGCTCCGCTTCTCGAATCGCGAGATCGCCCGCGTGTCCGAGCTCGCCGCCGGGGGGCTCCTTCCGCCGGATCCGGGGACCGAGCCGGCCGAGCTCCGCCGCTGGCTCGCCGCGGCCGGCCCCGGGACGCTTCCGGACCGGGCCCGGCTCTGGTTCGGGCGGGCTCGCCTGGCCGCCCGCCGGGGCGACGCGGATGCCGGCCGACGGGCGCTGGAGACGTGGAGGCGGCTCCGGGCGCTCCTCGCCCGGAAGCCCCCGCTCTCGGTGGGAGACCTCGACGTGGACGGAAGGGACCTGATCCGGATGGGACTGGAGCCCGGACCTCGCTTCAGCGAGATCCTGGAGGCGCTCCTCGACCGCGTGCTCGAGGATCCGGAGGTGGACCAGGAGGAGACTCTCCGCGAGCTGGCGGGGCAGGTCCCCGGAGACGAAGGCGACCAGGCCACGAGAGGGAAGACGGATGGCGGATGACCTGAGCCTCTTTCCGGACGACGCGCCGCCGGGAGGAGACCGGAGCGCCGGGTCCCGGGCGCCCGGGGGCGGCGAGGCGAGCGGGACCGCTCCGCTCGCCGCGCGCATGCGGCCCCGGACGGTCGACGAATTCGTCGGCCAGGAGCACCTCCTCGCCCCGGGGCGGGCGCTCCGGGCCCTCCTCGAGGGAGACGTGCCCTCGAGCTTCATCCTCTGGGGCCCTCCCGGAACGGGGAAGACGACTCTGGCGCACCTGCTCGCCGACGCCTCGGACGCCTCCTTCGTCGGCTTCAGCGCCGTGACGGAGGGCGTGGCCCGGGTGCGGGAGATCATCGCCGAGGCGGGCGAGCGCCTCCGGGCCACCGGACGGCGCACGATCCTCTTCTGCGACGAGATCCACAGATTCAACAAGGGACAGCAGGACGCCTTCCTGCCGCACGTGGAGGCGGGAACGGTCGTCCTCGTGGGGGCGACCACGGAGAATCCGAGCTTCGAGGTGGTCCGGCCCCTCCTCTCCCGGGCTCCCGTCTTCGTCCTGGAGCCTCTCTCCGAGAAGGACCTCCGGAAGGTCCTCGAGCGGGCGCTCCGCGAGGAGCGGGGGCTGGGAGGAATGGAGCTGGAGTGGGAGGGGGAGGCGCTCCGGCTCCTTTCCCGTGGTGCGGACGGAGACGCCCGCAGGGCCCTCGGGGCGCTGGAGGCGGCGGCCGGACTGGTGGGCCGGGGCGGCACGATCGACGCGGACGCGGCGGCCGAGGCCCTCCAGCACCGATTCGCGGCGCACGACAAGAGCGGCGAGGCCCATTACGACATCCTGAGCGCGTACCACAAGTCGCTCCGCGGAAGTGATCCGCAGGGCGCCCTCTACTGGATGGCCCGGATGATCGAGGGCGGAGAGGATCCGATGGTGCTCTTCCGGCGGGCCCTGGCGATGGCCGCCGAGGACGTGGGCCTCGCCGATCCGGACGCGCTCCGGATCGCCGTCGCGGCACGCGATGCGTATCACCACCTCGGCCCACCGGAGGGGTACCTCCCGCTGGCCGAGATGACGATCTACCTGGCCACGGCGCCGAAATCCAACCGAGCGAAGATCGCGCTTGGCGAGGCGCGCCGCGCCGCCCGGGAAACGCCGGCGGCTCCGGTCCCGCTCCACCTCAGAAACGCGCCGACCGATCTGATGAAGGAGCTCGGGTACGGGAAGGAGTACCTGTACGACCACGACCAGCCGCACGGGGTCTCGGCGCAGGCGTACCTCCCGGAATCACTGGCCGGCCGGGAGTTCTACCGCCCCGGGACGCACGGCTACGAGGAGACCCTCGCCCGGCGGCTCGCCTGGTGGGCGGAGCGGCGCGAGGAGCAGCGGAGGGCGGGGGAGGACGCCGGGAACGAGGAGTCCGGACCCACGGAGGCGGATCCCGGGGCGGCGGATCGGGGGTAGAAGGAAGGATGCACAGTCTTCGCCGGTCGCCGGTCCCCCGGCCGTTCCGGGGCCGCTCGCCGCGCGGCGCCGCCCTCCTCCTCGTCCTGGTGTCCGTGCTGGTCGCGTGTGCGGGCCTGGTCCGGAAGCCCGACGTCGAGGTGGTCGGGGTCGATCTCCTCACGCTCGGCGTGACGGGGGGCTCCGTGCGGCTCGTGCTCGGTGTGGAGAACCCCAACCGCTACGAGCTGAGGGTCCGTCGCCACGACTACCACCTCGAGGTCGAGCGCGGCGCGGACGAATGGACCACCCTGGCGCGAGGAACGGACAGCACCGAGGTGGTGCTCCCCGCGCGGGGCGAGCTGCGGGTCCCCGTCGAGGTGCCGTTCCGCTACCGGGACGTCGGTGCCGCCGTGGTGGCCGCCGTCCGGGAGGGCCAGCTGACCTACCGCCTCTCGGGCGAGGTGCGGGTGCGTGCGCCGCTCGGCGGCGTCGACGTCCCGTACCGGACCGGAGGCATCCTGGAGCCGTGATCGTACACCGAAGAGGAGAGTCCCGATTCCGACGCAGCTGATCGACAACCGCAGCCCGGTCGACCGGGCGGTGCTGGTGGGCGCGCCCCTGAAGGGGTCCGACCCCCGCCTCGTCGAGGAGCACCTGGAGGAGCTGGCGCGCCTCACGGACACGGCCGGCGGGGAGGTGGTCGGGGTGATCCGCCAGTGGATCGATTCTCCCCATCCGAGCACCTACATCGGCGAGGGGAAGGCCCGCACGCTCGGCGAGCTCGTCGAGGCGAGGGAAGCGGACCTGGTCATCTTCGACGAGGAGCTGACCCCCGCCCAGGGAAAGAACCTCGAGGACATCGCCGGGGTGCGGGTGATGGACCGCTCCGAGCTGATCCTGGACATCTTCGCCACCCGCGCCCGGACGAAGGAGGCGAAGCTCCAGGTGGAGCTCGCACAGCTCGAGTACCTCCTCCCCCGCCTGAAGAGAATGTGGACGCACCTCTCCAGGATCCGCGGCGGGATCGGCCTCCGCGGGCCGGGCGAGACGCAGCTCGAGACCGACCGGCGCCTGATCGGCGCCCGGATCGCCGATCTCAGGACGAAGCTGGAGGGGGTCGCGCGAGCCCGCGCCGTACAGCGGAAAGGGCGGGAGGGGCGGTTCCGCGCCGCGCTCGTCGGATACACGAACGCCGGCAAGTCGTCGCTCCTCCGGGCGCTCTCGGGCTCCGACCTCTTCGTGGAGGACCGGCTCTTCGCCACCCTCGACTCGGCGACCCGCACCGTCGATCTCGACGGCGGCCACGAGGCGCTCCTCACCGACACCGTCGGATTCATCCGCAAGCTCCCCCATCACCTGATCGCCTCCTTCCGCTCGACGCTCGAGGAGGCGAGGGAGGCGCACGTGCTCCTTCACGTGGTGGACATCTCCCACCCCGACTGGGAGGAGCACCTGGAGGTCGTCGACGAGGTCCTGGCCGAGCTGGAGCTCGACCGCAGGCCCCGCATCCTGGTCTTCAACAAGCTCGACCGCATCACGCATTCGGAGGAGGAGGCACTCAGGGAGCGGTTCCGTGCGCGGGAGGGGGCCTTCACCTCGGCCCTCGAGCCCGACTCGCTCTCCGATCTCCGCGAGCTCCTCTCCCGCAGGCTCCGGGAGACGCTCCCCCGGGTCCACATCCGGATCCCGGCCCGGGACGGGGCGGCGCTCGCCACCGTCTACCGGGAGGGAGAGGTGGTCGAGCGGGAGGACCACGGCACCGACATCGACCTCACGGCCCGCCTCCCCGAGCCGGTCCTGGGCCGGCTCCGCTCCCGGGAAGGTGTCCACGTGCGGGACGGAGCGGGCTGAGGGTGGCCGAGAGACTCCTCTTCGTCGGGCCCGGGCGCATGGGCCTCGCCCTCGGCCACGCGCTCTGGCAGGCGGAGGTGGTCGAGGAGCTCGTCTACTGCGGACGGCGCCCCGAACCTCCCAGCCACCCCCTCTTCATCCAGGGGATCGCCGAGTACGTCTTCGGACTGCGTCCGGCCGAAGCCGGCACGACGGCGCTCGTCCTCTCCGTGCCGGACCAGGTGGTCCCCGAGATGGCGGCGGCCGTGGCCGCGCAGGGGGAGGCTCCGGGGGGCTGCGCTGCCTTCCACCTCTCGGGCGCGCTGGGGAGCGACGTGCTCACCCCTCTCCATCGGCGGGGCTACGCCGTCGGCTCGCTACACCCCCTCCAGGCGATCTCCAATCCGCTGCGGGGCGCGGACCGGCTCCACGGCTCCACGTTCGCGGTCTCCGGAGAGCCCGCCGCGGTGCGGGTGGCGTCCCGGCTGGTCTCCGCGCTCGGCTCGCCGACGGTGCAGATTCCCCGCGCGCAGCGGCCGCTCTACCATGCGGCGGCCGTCACCGCGTCGAACCACCTCGTCTCCCTCCTCTCGGTCGCGGTCCGGATGCTCCTCAGGGCGGGGCTCCGGCCGGCCGAGGCCGAGCGCGCGCTCGTGTCCCTGGCGGAGGGCACCCTGGCCAATCTGCGCGAGGGCGGCGTGGAGGAGGCCCTCAGCGGACCCGTCTCGCGGGGTGACACCGAGACGGTGCTGCTCCATCTTCGGGTCCTCGAGGGCGACGAGCGGGAGATCTATCGCCTGCTCGGACGGGAGGCCGCGCGGCTCGCGACGGAGCACGGTGCGGCGGCGGAGGAGATCGAGACGATGGAGGAGCTCCTGGAGGAGCGCTGAGCTTCCGGAGGGGGAGGTGAGAGTGAGGCTGTACATCAACGTGGACCACGTCGCGACGGTGCGGGAGGCCCGGCAGACGGACGAGCCGGACCCGGTCCGCGCGGCGGTGCTGGCCGAGCTCGGTGGGGCCCACGGGATCACCGTCCACCTGCGCGAGGATCGGAGGCATGTCCGGGAGCGGGACGTGGAGCTCCTCCTCCGGACGGTCCGCACCGGCGTGAACCTCGAGCTCGCGGCCTCCTCCGAGATCGTCGAGCTCGCGGTCGGATGGCGACCGATGCAGGCGACGCTGGTTCCCGAGCGGCGCGAGGAGGTGACCACCGAGGGAGGGCTCTCGATGGCCCCGGGTCCGGCCCGCGACCGGGTCGGTGCGGCCGTCGCCCGCCTCCGCGAGGCGAACGTCCGGACCTCTCTCTTCGTCGATCCCGACCCGGCCGCTCTCGAGGCCTCCGGTGAGCTGGGAGTGGAGGCGGTCGAGCTCCACACGGGCGAATACGCCAACGCTGCCGACCGGGAGGACCGGGACCGGGAGCTCGGGCGTCTACGTGAGGCGGCCCGGCTCGCACGCGACGCGGGCCTCGCCGTCCACGCCGGACACGGCCTGACCTACGAGAACGTCCCGCCGGTCGCGGCGATCCCGGAGATCGAGGAGCTGAACATCGGCCACAGCGTCGTCTCGCGCGCCGTCCTGGTCGGGATGGAGCGGGCCGTCCGCGAGATGTCCGCGATCCTCCGCCGTGCGAGAGCGGGACGCACCTGAGTGCGATTCGACTGGAAGGCGGTCCTCGGGCTGGCGATCAGCGCCTTCCTGATCTGGTGGATCTTCCGGGGCGAGGACCTCGGCGCCGTCGTCGGGGCGGTGGCGCGTGCGGACCTTCCGCTCCTGCTGCTCGCCGTGGCGGTGGCGACCGCGGGGTTCGTGATCCGTGCGATGCGGTGGCAGATCCTGCTCCATCCGCTCCGCCGGGACACCGGCCTCCGCAACCGCTTCGCCGCCGTGAGCATCGGCTTCATGGCGAACAACCTCCTTCCGGCACGCATCGGGGAGTTCGCACGGGCCTACGCGCTGGCCCGGGTGGAGCCGGTCTCGATCAGCGGTGCTTTCGGCACCCTGGTGGTCGAGCGGTTCCTGGACGGCATGGTCCTGCTGGGGCTCCTCGGACTCGCGCTCGCATGGCCGGGTTTTCCCGGGATGGGCGAAGGAGTGGGGAGGATGGGGGCCATGGTGGAGATCGCCGCGTGGAGCGTGGGGGCGGCGCTCGTGGCGCTGGTCGCGCTCCTGGTGTGGCCGCGCCCGGCGGTCCGGGTGGTGGGGCGGGCGGCCGCGCTCCTCCCGGGCGATCTCGCCCGGCCCGTGATCGACACCCTCGAGTCCTTCCTCGACGGCATCCAGGTCCTCCGCAGCCCGCGGCTCCTCGTGCTGGCCGTCCTCTGGACCGTGGGGTTCTGGACCTGGCACGCCCTCTCGTTCTGGATCGGCTTCGCCGCCTTCGACATCCGGGTCGGCTTCGACGCCGCGCTCCTCGTTATGGCCGTGGTGGGGTTCGCCGTGGCGATCCCCTCGGCTCCCGGGTTCTTCGGCACCTTCCACGCGGGCGCGCTGTGGGGGCTCTCGATCTACGGGGTAGCGCACGCGCCGACCCTCGCCTTCGCCTTCGGCTACCACCTGGGAGGGTTCCTCCCGATCACCCTGATCGGGCTCTGGTACGCGTGGCGGATCGGGTTCTCGATGCAGGAGATGCGGGAGAGCGAGGAGCGGGTGGAGGAGGCCGTGGAGAAGGTGCACGTCCGCTCGCCCCGGATCGCCCCGGACGGGGAGGCCGGCGGGGAGCCCGGCGGGAAGCGCGGGGGCGGCGGGCCCGGCCCGCGCCGGGAGGGCCCGTGACGGCGGCGGCGAGGTCGGGCCGGTTCGCCGTCGCGGGCGCCCCGGCGAAGGTGAACCTCCTCCTCCGTGTCCTGGCCCGCGAGGAGGGAGGCTACCACCGGATCGAGACCCTCTTCCAGATGCTCGAATGGGGGGATCTCGTGCGGGTGGAGCCGACCGCCTCGGATTCGCTCGAGCTCGTGGTGGAGGGCCCGGACCCGTCGGACCCCGAGGACAACCTCGCCGTGCGGGCGGCGGAGGGGTTCATGCGGGCCGTCGGCTCGCCCTCCGGGGTCCGGATCAACCTCGAGAAGAGGATCCCCCCCGGCGCCGGCCTCGGAGGAGGGTCCTCCGACGCAGCGGCCGTCCTCCGCTGCCTCTCGGCCCTGGCCGAGCCCGTTCCCGACCGGGACCGGATCCTCCAGGTGGCCGGGGAGCTCGGCGCCGACGTCCCCTTCTTCCTGGCGCCTTCGCCCCTCTGTCTGGGATGGGGGCGGGGCGACCGCCTCCTGCCGCTCTCCCCTCTTCCGGAGGCGGAGATCGTCCTGGTGCTTCCCGACTTCCACGTCTCGACGGCCGAAGCGTACCGGAGCCTCGGCGAGGACCTCCCTCCCGAGCGCGCCCGGATCCTCCCGGGAGCGGAGGGGCTCGGCTGGGAGGAGGTGGTGGGGCTGGCCGAGAACGATTTCGAGCGGGTGGTGCTCCGCGACCATCCGGAGCTCGGCCGGATCCGGGACCGGCTCGCCGGGGAGGGAGCCCGTCCCGTCCGTCTCTCGGGAAGCGGGGGGGCGCTCTTCGGGGTCTTCCCTCCGGGTGAGGGGGCGCCCGCGGCGGAGGCGGTCGAGCCGGAGCTCCCGGAGGGGTGGCGGGTGCGGGTCACCCGGAGCCGCACCGCCCCCGCGCCGCTCGAGGTGCGGGGGCCGGGCGACGGTTGAAGGAGGGGGGCGGGAGGGCTAGGATTCTCTATCTTCTGGCCCGTCGTCTAACGGCAAGACCCCGGCCTTTGGAGCCGGTGATCCAGGTTCGAATCCTGGCGGGCCAATCCCGAGAGTCGTGCGTTCACGCGGGTTCTCGAGGTGCCTCCCCGTCGTCGTCCGGATCGTGTGTAGATCCGCGTGTAGATTCGGGCTCCTCCACGCGCCTGGCCGTGCGGGATGTGCCGACGGTCCTCGTGCTCGCGTCCGCCCTCGCGTTCGCGGCCTCCCCGGCGCTGGTCGTTCCCGACCACCTCGCCGCCCAGGCTCCGGCGCCGCCCGCCGATTCGGTCGAGGTGCACCGCGCCGCCCGCGAAGCCCAGGCCCGCTTCGAGCGGGTGCGGCGGAGAAACCTACCCGTCGCGCTCGGACGAGGGGGAGGCGGGTGCGAGGAGCGGGTCGGCCGCTTCTGCTTTCGCCACACGCCCGGCTACCGCTGGCGACCGCCTGCGGAGAAGCCCGTGGTCGTCGATTCCCGCGGCGACCTCCTCACCTCGCTCGCCGAGGCGGCCGACGACCTGCCCGGCGACCGGTGGATCCTGGGTCAGCGGATCCGCTACCTGCTCGAGGACGCCCGATGGCACGAGGCGCTCGAGCTCGTGTCCGGCTCCTGCGTGGCCCATCCGCCGTCCACCTGTCACGAGCTCCGGGGGATGGCCCTCCACCTCCTCGGGCGCTACGACGAGGCGGCCGAGGCGTTCCGGCGCACCTCTCCGGAGGGCGATGCGCTCCCGTCTCCCGGGCCGGTCGTCGACGCCTCGACCCGCGCGCTCCTGGAGGGTGCCTCCGCGGAGGAGGCCGGGCGGCTGCTCGAGCTCTTCTGGTGGCTCGCCGATCCCCTCCGTCTGGTGGCGGGCAACGACCGCCTGACCGAGCATCGGAGCCGGGAGATCCAGGCACGGCTCCGGGAGGACGCGGCGAGCCCCTGGTCCATTCCGTGGGGTGACGATCTCACCGAGCTGCTCCTCCGCTACGGAGTCGAGGTGGGATGGCAGCGAAGCGCTCCGGAGCCCCTGCGGGGCGGGGAGCTCGGAATCGTCGGCCATCAGGATCCCGACGGTCGGCAGTTCGTGCCGCCGGCGGAGGTCCTCGAGGACCCGTGGAACGTGGAGCCCGGCGCCTGGACGCCGGAATTCGACCGACCCCGGAGCGCCTACGCGCCCGCCTACGCCCGCGACTTCCGGAGCGGAGTGGGAAGGGTGTCCATCCTCCGGGAGGGCGACTCCATCGTCGTCCACGGAGTCATCGAGCACCCCCCTCCGCCCTCCGACACGGGGGTGGTGGGGGGCGATCCGGAGGGGCGCCTCCCAGGAACGCCGGGCGACTCGCTCCTGCCGTGGACGGGCCGCCCCGAGCAGGTGGGACTCTTCCTCCGGGGCGCGGACGGATCCGAATTCGGCCGGAGCGGTCCCGCCGCCGACGGAGCCGGGCTCCTGATCCGGGTACCGGCCGGCCGCTACGTGGTGAGCCTGGAGCGGTGGGATCCCCGCTCGGGCATCGCCTCGCGGATCCGGCAGGGGCTCGTCGAGCCCGCTAGGCCCCCGGATCGCGCCGTGTTGTCGGACCTGATCCTGCTCGATCCCGGGGCCGGCGATCCGGACACGCCCGAGGCGCTCCTCGCCCGCACGCGGATCGGAAGCGGCTTCCGGCCGGGAGAGCAGGTGGCCGTCGCATGGCTACTCTCGGGACTCGGCTGGCGCGGCGAGGAGACGATCAGGTACCGTCTCTCGCTCGAGCCGGCGGGGAGGGGGATCCTCCGGAGGGCCGGGGAGTGGCTGGGCGTGCTGGAGACGGAAGAGGGGCTGGCGCTCGAGTGGAGCGAAGCGGGTCCGGGGCGCCCGGCACCCGTCCTCCGCTCGGTCGACGTCACCATCCCGGCGGTGCCTCCGGGGCGGTACCGCCTCGTGCTCCGGGTCGACCTGCCGGGCCGCTCACCCCTCCGTGCCGAGAGGGAGATCCGCGTGGCGGAGGACCCTCCGGGCCGTTGACCTTTCGTCCGAGCCCGGATAGGTTTGCGGGCTGTGGCATCCGGCGGCACGGCCGGTCCCGCCGACGAAGAAATCGCACCCGCACAGAGCGGACCCCCAACGCATGGACGATCAGTACCGCCGCGGCCCGCTCCTCCTTCTGGGCGGCCGGGCCAACGCTCCCCTCGCACGGGAGATCGGAGAGCGTCTCGGCGAGCCGAGCGACGGCGTGACGATCCGCGATTTCGCCGACGGCGAGATCTTCGTGCGGATCAACCACAACGCCCGCGGCCGGGACGTCTTCATCATCCAGCCGACGATCTCGCCGGCGGAGAACATCATGGAGCTCCTGCTCCTGATCGACGCCGCGAAGCGGGCGTCGGCGGCCCGGGTGACGGCGGTCGTCCCGTACTACGGATACGGCCGGCAGGATCGGAAGGACCAGCCACGGGTGGCGATCGGGGCGAAGCTGCTGGCGAACCTGATGGTGGCCGCGGGTGCCGATCGC
>CAYPDV010000002.1:4046-64048 GCA_964409525.1 uncultured Gemmatimonadaceae bacterium | reverse complement strand
CTACTCCACGGGCCCCGGAGCCCATCCGTCGGAGCGATTCCGGCGGCATCCCGGATCCTTCCGTCGGCGCGCTCCGGAAACCTGTCCATGTCCGGATGGGATGATGGCGTATCCGGATGGGATGATCGCCTATCCGGATGGGATGATCTCGGATCCGGTCGAGGTCGCCTCTGCGGGCGACGCCCTTCCCGCGGCCTGGACTCTCCACGGCGATTTCATTCCCTTGCGAGTGCCCCGCCCTGTCTCGTGCGACGGGTTCACCCCCGGCTACTCCGAGGTCGGCTCGTGCGGCTCGAACGCGCCTCGACCGCGGCGCCGGCGGGCACATTTCCGCGGATGGAGGGTCCATCGAGACCGGACTCCGGCGCGGTTCCCGAACCCCCCCCGGAGACCGGAACGGCACTCCTCTCCGGCCCCCCGTCCGACATGAATCGCAGTCCCCGCCACACCCTCCCTCTCGTCCACGCGCTCGGCCTCGCGCTCGCCGTCCTGGGACCCGCCTCGATCCTGGCCGCGGCTCCGCCGGGCGCCGCCGCGCAGGCTCCCGATCCCGGCACCGAGATCGAGGAGCTCCTGGCCCGATCCGAGGTGCAGCGGGCGATGGAATGGATCGAGGAGCACGACGCACGCACGATGGCCGACCTCCGGGAGCTCACCGAGATCCCCGCGCCCCCCTTCATGGAGGACGCCCGGGCCGGGCGTTTCCGCCAGATGCTCGAGGAGGCGGGGGTCGACTCCGTCTGGATCGACGCCGAGGGCAACGTGCTGGGTCTTCGACGGGGCGCGGGCTCGGACGAGGTGGTGGCGATCAGCGGGCACCTCGACACCGTCTTCCCGGAAGGGACGGACGTGACCGTCCGCGAGGCGGGCGACACGCTGTTCGCCCCCGGCATCGCGGACGACGCGAGGGGGCTCGCCGCCACGCTGGCAGTGCTGCGGGCGATGAACGAGGCGGGCGTCCGGACGCGTGCCGACATCCTCTTCGTGGGCACGGTCGGCGAGGAGGGACTCGGTGACCTCCGCGGTGTGAAGCACCTCTTCCGGGATGACGGCCCCCCGATCGACGCCTTCATCTCGATCGACGGGACCGACCCCGCCCGCATCGTGCACCAGGCGCTGGGCTCGCACCGCTACCGCGCCACCTTCCGGGGCCCGGGAGGCCACTCCTGGGGTGCCTTCGGACTCGGCAATCCGGCGCACGCCCTCGGGCACGCGATCGACGGCTTCGTGGGCCTCGCGGACGTGCTCACCCGCACGGGGGGCCCCAAGACGACCTACAACGTCGGGCGGATCGGGGGCGGTACCTCGGTCAACTCCATTCCCTTCGAGGCGTGGGCGGAGGTGGATATGCGCTCGGAGAGCCCGGAGCGGCTGGAGCGGCTGGACGCCGTCTTCCGGAGCGCGATGCGCCGCGGGCTCACGGAGGCGAACGCGCTCCGGCGGGAGGGGGACTCCCTCACGGTCGAGCTCGACATGATCGGTCTCCGGCCGTCCGGGGAGATCCCCGAGGAACACCCGTTCGTCGCGCGCGCGACGGCCGTGACGCGCCACCTCGGCCTCGAGCCGGAGCTCGGCCGCTCGTCGACGGACGCGAACATCCCCATCAGCCTCGGCATCCCCGCCATGACCATCGGCGGGGGCGGAGAGAGTCGGGGCGCCCACTCGCTGGACGAGTGGTTCCGGAACGAGGATGGCCCGCTCGGCATCCAGCGCGCCCTGCTGATCCTGCTCGCACAGGCGGGGGTGGAGGGCGGGGAGGCGAGCAGCGAGGGCGGGTGACGGGGCGGCGAGGCACGTCCCGTGCGGGCTCGGAATCCATAGTGCGGGCGAGGAGTCCGGTGGACGAGACAAGCGGGGGGACGACGATGCGTGTAGTGGTGATCGGCGGGACCGGGACGATCGGCAGCGCGGTGGTGGCCGACCTCGGGCGGAGCCACGACGTGGTCGTCGTGGGCCACACGAGCGGCGATTACCGGGTGGACCTGGCGTCGGCCGCCTCCATCCGGGATCTATACCGGGAGGTGGGCCGCTTCGGTGCCCTCGTCTCGACCGCCGGCGTGGCCCGCTTCGGTGAGCTGGACGAGCTCTGCGACGACGACTTCCGGACGAGCCTCGACAACAAGCTCATGGGGCAGGTGAACCTGGTCCGCATGGGGTTGGAGCACGTGGAGGACGACGGATGCTTCACGCTGACCAGCGGAGTGCTCGCCTCCGAGCCGATCCGGGGGAGCGCGGCCATCAGCGTGGTGAACGCCGGTGTCGAGGCGTTCGTGCGGGCCGCTGCGCTCGAGGTGCCCCGTGGCATCCGCGTCAACGCGGTGAGCCCGCCCTGGGTGTCCGAGACCCTCGAGTCGATGGGGCGGGACCCGTCGGAGGGCCTTCCCGCCGCCACCGTAGCCGGGAGCTACCGACGAGCCGTGGAGGGTTGGGCGAGCGGTGAGGTCCTCGACGTCCGGGAGCACTCCTGATCCGGGAGCAGGAGCCGGCTCGTGTGGCGCGCGGGTGGCGGGAGCTCGACGCCCTCCTCTTCGAAGGATCGTGGAACGAGGAGCTGCAGAGGTTCCGCTCGGAGCACGCCTTTCGCGGCGTAGCCCGGGGCGGGCGGAATCTCGAGACCGGGCTCATGCGCCTCGGCGGAGACCTCGCGGGCAAGGAGCGCCACCTCCTGCGCAACTTCCGCAAGTACGCCCGGCGCAGCTTCGTGGGTGACGACTCCATCTGGAACTGGCTGGCGCTGGCGCAGCACCACGGACTCCCCACGCGGCTGACGGACTGGAGCTACTCGCCCTACGTGGCCCTCCACTTCGTGACGGCGAACCCCGACGCGATGGACGAGGACGGCGAGGTCTGGATGGTCCGCTTCAGAGCGGTGAACGGCGAGCTGCCCGCTTCGCTCCGGACCCTCCTGGACCGGGAGGGCTCCGACGTCTTCACCGGCGAGATGCTCACGGCCGCCGCGGGGTCGCTCGGTGAGCTCGAGGGGCACGCCGAGGCGCCCTTCCCCCTCTTCCTCGAGCCGCCGGCGCTCGACGACCGGATCGTGAACCAGGCGTCGCTCTTCTCGCTGATGTCGACGCCGCGCGCCCGCCTGGACGAGTGGCTCTCCGACCTCGGGACCGGGTGGCGCCGGATCGTCGTGCCGGCGGACCTCAAGTGGGAGATCCGCGACCGTCTCGACCAGATCAACCTCACCGAGCGCGTGCTCTTCCCCGGGCTGGACGGGCTGAGCGACTGGCTCGCACGCTACTACCGCGAAAGGGAGTGAGGAGGGGCGGTCACTGGAGCGGCACGTCCTCCTCCTGGCGCGGCCCGATCTTGTCCCGATCGAGCGGCGCCACGGTGCTGGCCTGCGGGCCCTCGTCGCCCCGGCTCTCGGCGAAGCGCACCTCGGTGCCCACCTCGAGGTCGTCGTAGTCGAGGTCCACGAGCGCGTTCTCGTGGAAGTAGATCTCACGGCCGTCCCGGGAGTGCAGGAACCCGTAGTTGACGCCGTTCGCGTCGGTGAGCAGCCGCACCACCCGGCCGTGCGGCGGAAGCTCCTGATGATCGAGCCGATCGCTCTGCCGCCCCTTCAGGTCACGCAGCCGCCGGCGCGCCACGTCGAACGCCCCCTCGATCCACTGGGACAGGTCGTGGCCGCTCGAGCGGGCGGGGGCGTCGTGCTTCACCACGAGCTCCTTGTTCGGAACTCTGAGATCGATCCGGACGTGCGGCTTTCCGGTGCCCGGCCGCCCGGCCGCGGCGGGGTCGGTCTTCTCGATCATCACGCGACAGCTCGCGAGGTTCGGGTAGACCTTCTCGAGCTTCTCGATCCCGTCGAGCACCTTCTGCTTCAGTTCGTCGGTCGGCTCCACGTTCCTGAACGCGATCTCCGGGGGCACATCCATGGCACACGACTCCTCGTCTCGGGGGATTCACGTTCCCGCATCCGGGAGGAGAAGGTTGCACGGACCGTGCAAGCATTCTGCGGGGCGGCTCAGTCTCCGGCCGGGGCCGCGTCCCGCGTGGGACCCCGGGCGGGGTCCGATGCCGCGTCCGCCGCAGGGTCGGACGCCGGCGCCGGCACCCACTCGAAGAACCCGAACATCATCTCCTCGAAGCTCTGCTCTCCGTAGGTCACGGTGATGGTGGGATCCGGGTTCGCCGGATTCGCCGCGCTGTTGTCGTACCATGCCCGTCCCCGGAGCGTCGTGCCCGGTCCGACGCGGATCGGCTCGGCGGCCTCGTAGGAGAGTTGCCAGTTGAAGTCGTACGCCGGCACCTCCAGGAGCGTCTCCTCGCTCCCGTCGGCGTGGACGAGCTCGTATCGGAAGGCCTTGCCCCGGAAGTGCATGTGGGGAAGGAGGGAGAGGATCTCGCCCTCCTCCTCGAATTCGAGCTCTGCGATCACCTCGTGGTTCGAAGCGTGCGGCGGGATCTCGAACTCCGTCGTGCCGACGGCCCGGGTCCGCACCTCGCGCTCCGGAGGCTCGTCGGCGAAGACGAGCGCGAGCTCCGTGCGATCGGTGGCGGGCGTTCCCGAGGTCGTGTAGTGGAGCTGGAACATGAGCCAGCCGCCGGCGGGAAGCAGCTTCCCGGTGCCCTCCGGGAAGATCGCCGGCGGCACGCCCGGCGCCCAGCCGGCGAGCCAGGGGCCCGAGCCCCGGTGCTCCTGGTCGGGGCCCTCCTGGAACACGATCGAGTGGTGCGCCACGTCGGACGCGGTCGGGCGCAGCTCGGCCTTCGCGATCCAGCGGTCCTCCGGGAAGTCCGTCCGCACGTAGACGTAGCGGTACGCCACGACGCCTTCGGCGGGGATCTCCTGCGCCTCCGGGATCGGGATGACGACGTCGGGCGGCTCACCGAGCTGCCACCCTTCCACGAACTCCCGCGGCGGGGGCGCGTGCGAGGCCCGTCCCTCCGGTGTCCCGGCGGCGATCCACGCCAGGAGATCCTCGCGCTCCCGCTCGCCCAGGCTCCGGTCGTTCACCCACTCGCCGTACTCCGGGCTCGCGAACCAGGGAGGCATGCGCCCCTCCGTCACGACCATCTCGATGAGGGGGGCCTTCTCGCGCACGGCTTCGAACGTCTCCAGCGAGAAGGGGGCGATGCCGCCGTCCCGGTGACAGGAGACGCAGTTCTCCTGCACGATCCCGCTCACGTCCCGGTGGTAGGTGACGGCCTCGGGAGAGGGGCGGAGGAGGACGGCCCCCACCGCGAGGACGGGTATGGCGGCCAGACCCACGGTCATCGGCTTCGGCATCGGGGCGCGATCGGGAAGGAGAAACGGGGCACCGCTACGCTGCCGCAACATTCCCCGGTCGGACTCGTGCCGCAATGGTCCCCGAGCGCCGGCCGCGGTGCGGATTCTGCAACGTCACTCTCCATCCACCGGCCGCGTCGACGCATCGACGCGCCGGGGCGACCGAGACGACGATCCGAATTCGACGACGGGAGACGAGATGGCCATCAACACGCTCCGGGACCTCCTCGAGCACGAGATCCGCGACCTCCACGATGCCCAGAACCACCTCCGGAACGTCCGCCCCGGGCTCGTCGAGCGGGTCACCGACGATCCGCTGAGGGAGGCCCTCGAGAAGCACGTCGAGGAGACGGGGGCGCAGGTGGAGCGGCTCGGCCGCTGCGCGGAGATCCTCGACATCGATCCGGGGGGCGTGAAGTGCCACGGGATGGACGGCCTCCTGCGTGAGGCCCGCGAGATGGAGGAGGAGGCGACGACCGAGGAGGCCCGCGACGCCGCGATCCTGCTCGCCGTGCAGAAGATCGAGCACTACGAGATCGCCTCCTACGGCGGGGCCGCCACCTGGTCCGAGATGCTCGGGCTGGACGAGGTCGCCTCGCTCCTGAAGGAATGCATCGCGGAGGCGAAAGGGGCCGACGAGCGGCTCAAGGAGATCGCGAAGGATCACGTGGACTGGCAGGCGGCGTCCGTGCCGGCCGCCGACTGACGGGAGAGCGGACGTGGCGAACGAGATGAGAGAGCAGCTCACGAAGTACCTCACCGACGCACATTCCATCGAGGAGCAGGCGCTCAGTCAGCTGAGGACCGCGCCGGAGATCGCGGGCGACGGGGCGTTCGCCGACGCGCTGCGGAGGCACCTCGCGGAGACCGAGCGGCAGGAGAGCCGTGTGCGGGCGTTGCTGGAGGAGCGGGGCGCCTCGCCCTCGCGGATGAAGGACGCCGTGATGGCGGCCGGCGGAAAGGGGTTCATCCTCTTCGCCCGCTCCCAGGTGGACACGCCGGGCAAGCTGGCCTCGCACGCCTACTCCTACGAGGCTCTCGAGTGGGCCTCCTACGACCTGCTCGCCAGGACGGCGGAGCGGGCCGGCGAGCCCGACGTGGCCGAGACCGCGCGCTCGATCCGCTCCGAGGAGCGGACCATGATGGAGCGGATCGAGGGGGTCTTCGACGGGACGGTGGAGGCGTCGCTCCGGGACGTGCCCCGCGACGACCTGACGGAGCAGCTCCGGAAGTACCTCGCCGACGCGCACGCCATCGAGGCCCAGGCGATCCAGCTCCTCGAGTCCGCGCCGGACATGGTCGAGCACCCCCGGCTCGCGCGCCTGTTCGAGGACCACCTCGCCGAGACCCGCGCGCAGCAGGAGCTCGTCGAGGAGCGCCTCGACGCGCTCGGCGGCGAACGGTCGCTGTTCAAGGACGCCGCGATGCGGATCGGCGGCTTCGAGTGGGGAACGTTCTTCCTCGGCCACCCGGACACGCCCGGCAAGCTCGCCGCCTTCGCCTACGCCTTCGAGCACCTGGAGATCGGCGGATACGAGCAGCTCCGCCGGGTGGCCGAGCGCGCGGACGATCCGGAGACGGTCCGCGCCGCCGAGCGGATCCTCGAGGAGGAGCGGGCGATGGCCAGGGCGCTGGAGGATGCCTTCCAGGAGGCGGTCGACGCCTCGCTGGCGGAGCAGGACGGCTCGTAAGGACGGGACGGCCGGCAGATCGAGCCGCCGTGCGGCCTGACGGCCTTCCCTACTCGGGGCCGTCCGGCACGAAGGTGTGGAGCGCGTCCGCGGCCCGGAGGTTGTCGAAGAGCACCGCCTGGAGCTCGTCGGTGTGCACGGGCTTCAGTCCGTTCACACGCTCCATCCGGTCGAGGAGCCGGTCGAGATGCTCCTCCAGAGCTGCACGGGCGTCCTCCCCGGAGGCGTACGCCTCGAGGACCGGGTCCCGCGAGATACGCCCCGTGCGCACCGGGTCGTATTCGATCTCCGCTTCCCGCTCGACAAGGAAATCGTGGAGATCGACGGCGGCCTCCGCGACGGCGGACATGGCGTCGTAGAGCGAGTCGCGGCCGGCCCTGCCTGCCCGGAAGCGGGCCGCGGCCGCCTCGATGAGATCGGGGCGGCGGTGCGGCTGCACCTCCAGATCCTGCAGCGCGCTCGCCAGCCCGCGGCGGAAGAGCACGGCGTCCTGCGCCTTCACCCCCCGGAGGTACGACCGGTAGGCGGACCAGTACCGGCGGACCGAGTCGAATTCACCGGCATGCGACAGATAGTACCCCCCGAGCCAGTCCTCCGGGGGCGCGTCCGGGAGCTCGAGCGCGACCGCCATGCTGTCCACGGCGGCGAGCATGTGCCCGAGCCCGGTCGCCGACGCGAGGGAGAGCTCCTTCTCGAAATCGCCGGGATCCGTCTCCTCGGCCGCCGCCGGGTGGCCCGCGGCGAAGGGAGCGGGGTCGCCGCCTGTCGGCGGAGCCGCGTCGGGCGGACCGCCTTCGGATGGGCCGGCCGCCTCGGGGGTCGCGGGATCCGCATCCTCGGCCGGCGCCCCCTTCATCCGCTCTCCGAGAACCTTTCCCGCGCGACCCGACTCGCTGCCGATGGCCCCGGCGATCCCCATCATGCCCCCCCACACCTCCTCGCCCACGTCGCGACTCCCGTCGACGGTGAGCAGGAGCAGCGCGCCCGCGACGGCACCGGTCCAGAGAACCGCGCGCGAGGACAGGACCGGGCGGAGGCCGCGGAGCGCGGCGCGGGCCCCGCCGGCCCCCTTCACCGCGATGCGGACCGCGGCGGCGGCTACTCCGCCACCTGCCGAGGCGACCGCCCTACCGGCTGCACCCCGGACCTTCGTCGCCGTGGCGCCGACAGCCGCCCACGAAGCCCGCGCAGCACCCGCGGCCGCGGCGGCTGCACCGCGGGCTCCCGCCGACCCGGCGACGGCCATCCTCGCCGCCCACCGCCAGACCGCCACGATCGCCGCTCCGATCCGCCGACGCCCGGCCCGGGCGGCCGGTCGTACCCGACGGGGCGCGGTGGAACGTGCGCCGCTCCCGCGTGCGGGAGAGTCCATCCCCTCGACCGCCTCCCGGGCGATCGCCTCCAGGCGGGTGACCGCGGCGTCCCGGCTCCGCTGCCGTCTCGGGCTCCTCGAGGCCTCCCGCTCGACCGGAGCACGCGGCGGCGGATCGGGCTGATCGCTCGCGGCCACCGGCGGCGTCGGCTCCGGTTCCTCGGGATGTCCGGCCTCCGGCACGAGATCCGGTGAGCTCCGCTCCGCGGGAACGCTGGGCTCCGCGGGAGCGCCGGCCTCCGGATGGGGCGGCGGAGCGCTCGGCTCCTCGGGAGCCTCCAGCTCCGGGACCACCGGAGGGGGGAGATCCGAGCCCTGCAGCGGCTCGTCCGGGCCGCTGACCGACATGGCCGGGCCCCAGAAGTCCTCGAGCGGCGGGCTCGTGGGCCGGGAGGAGGACGCCGGCCCTTCGGGCACCTCGTTCTCGACGATGTGCCGGTAGATGGCGTGCTCGCCGGCGGGAGCCCACGCGTCCCGGGCGGCGTCATAGAGGCGGGTGGTCGCCGTCACCTCGCCCAGTCCGACCTTCTCGACCAGCTCCGCCGTCGCCGACAGGCGGATCTCGTTTCCTTCCGCGTCCTCGTAACGGAAACGCACGCAATCCCTCCCTCCTCTCCGTTCGATCCGCGTGCGTCCCGCCGCGATCGGCACGGCCTTCCCGGAGGAAGTCGGCCGGCGGGAGGACGTCTGCTGGAGACGAGCGCCGTGGAGAAGGAGAACAGGTGGAAGCCGGCTAGGAAGATGGTCTTCCCTACGCAGCCGCCGGACCGGGAGCTCGGGGTCGAGCTCGGCACGGTACCGGGCGAGCCGGCGGGGTCCCGCCCGATCTGCCGGGAGGACCCTACGGGTGGTTCCGCAACTTCAAATTTAGGGATGGAGTGCCGCTCCGGACAAGAGCGAATCATTCCGGCGACATCGCTCGGGTGATCCGGTGGGTGGCCGGCCCTTGCGCTTCGGGGGCCGGACGGTCGCATCTTTCCAGCCCCGATCCCTCCGCCTCCCGGATGCCCGTGCCCGCTCCTGCCGCCGCCCCAGCCGCCGCTTCCGCCGACCGGATCCGGCGTGTACCCGCTCGCTCCTTCCTCCTCGTTCTCCTCGCAGGGCTCGTCCCGACGGGAGCGGGAGCCGGGCAGGAGCGCCCCGCCCTCCGGGAGCGCCCGAACATCGTGGTCATTCTCGCCGACGACCACGCGGCGCACGCGCTCTCGGCGTACCGGCCCCATCTCGACTACGGCGCCCGGCTTCCCGCGACGCCGCGCCTCGACGCCCTCGCCCGTGAGGGGATGCTCTTCACCGACGCCTTCGTCACGAACTCGATCTGCGCCCCCAGCCGGGCCGCGATCCTGACCGGCCAGTACGGCCACCTGAACGGGGTCATGACGAACGAGCCGCCCCGGCATCCCCTGGAGAACGCCTTCCCGGAGCTCCTCGGCGCGGCCGGATACGAGACGGCGCTCTTCGGCAAGTGGCATCTCGAGGCCGATCCGCAGGGGTTCGACCACTTCGAGGTCCTCCAGGGGCAGGGCCCGTACTACAACCCGGTGCTCCGGAGCCCCGACGGCGAGCGTGACTACCGCGGCTACACCCCCGACATCGTCACCGAGCGTGCGCTCGGCTGGCTGGAGGAGCGGACCGATACGGAGCGGCCTTTCCTGCTCCTCGTCCACCACAATGCGGCGCACCGGTGGTGGGACCCCGGTCCGGAGGAGCTCGGGCTCTACCGGGACACGGTGATCGCGGAGCCGTCCACGCTCTTCGACGATGGGCGGGGCCGGGCCTCTCCGGCCGGCGAGCAGGAGATGGAGATCGGGCGAGACCTCTTCACTCGCGACCTGAAGCTGGACACCCCCGATATCCTGGACGCCGAGCAGCGTGGGGCCTGGGACGCCGCCTACGGCCCCGAGAACCGGGCCTTTCGCGAAGCGTCTCCGGAGGGCGACGCGCTGCTCCGGTGGCGCTACCAGCGCTACATCTCCGACTACATGCGGACGGTCGCGTCGCTCGACCGGAACACCGGCCGGATCCTGGACGTTCTGGAGGAAGCCGGTCTGGACGACGAGACCGTGGTGGTCTACACCTCCGACCAGGGCTTCTTCCTGGGCGACCACGGGTGGTTCGACAAGCGGTGGATGTACGAGGAATCGCTCCGCACGCCGCTCCTGGTCCGCTGGCCGGGCGTGGTCGAGCCGGGCACGGTGAGCCCGGAGCTGGTCATGAACATCGACCTGGCCCCCACCTTCCTCGAGCTCGGGGGCGCACCGGCCTCCTCGTCGATGCAGGGCCGGAGTCTCGTGCCTCTGCTCCACGGAGGGACGCCGGACGACTGGCGAGACGCGATTTACTACCAGTACTTCGCCCATCCCGACTGGCACATGGTGCACCGGCAGTACGGCGTCCGCACCCATCGGTACAAGCTGATCCACTTCTACGAGACCGGCGAGTGGGAGCTCTACGATCTCGACCGCGATCCGGAGGAGCTCCGGAGCGTGTACGGCCACCCCGAGTACCGGGAGGTGGAGGTCGAGCTCAGGGAGCGGATCGCCGAGCTCCGGAGGGAGTACCGGGTTCCCGAGCGGGACCCGGTGCCGCACACCCCCTTCGACCCTCCGGAGCACCTCCGTCGGTCCGGAGGGTGAGCGGGGCCGCCCGGGCGCGGCTCTCCGCGATCCTTTCCGGGTAGGACCCCCGTCCCGACCGACCCGAACCCCTGCACGAGCGACCATGGCGCAACCTCTCGGTATCCGCGCGGTCCCCTCCCTCGTGGCGCGGCGGGCCCGCGCGCTCCGGCACCTGATTCTCGTGCTCGCCGCGCTGGCGGCGACGACGGCGCTTCCCGCCGCCGCGCAGATCTCCCCGGAGGAGTACGCGGACCGCCGCTCCGCGCTTCTCGAGAACGTCGACGAGGGCGTCGTCCTGGTGCTCGGCTCTCCGGAGCCCGCGGCCGACTACCTGCCCTTCTCGCAGCGGCCGGACTTCCGCTATCTGACGGGCATTCTCGAGCCCGGCGCGGCGCTCCTCCTCGTCCGGGAGGACGGACGTCGGTCCGGAACGGTCTTCGTCCTGCCCCGGGATCCGGCGCGGGAGACGTGGGAGGGAATCCGACTCGGCACCCGGGGGGCCGAGTCGCTCACCGGGCTGCCGGCGCGCGAGCGGGGCGAGCTCGACGCCGTGCTCGACTCGCTTCTGGCCAGGGGGCTCCCGCTCCGCGTGAGCGCCGAGGTCGACCTCCGGCCGGGTCGGGCGCTCGGGACCGAGCACCAGCTCTTCGTCGACGAGCTCCGGTCCCGGAACCCCGAGGTGGAGGTGGCGAGCGCCGAGGAGACGCTCGCCCGCCTCAGGGGCACGAAGAGCCCCGCCGAGCTGGAGGCGCTCCGGACCGCCGTCCAGATCACGGTGCGGGCGCACGAGGAGGTGCTGCGCCTCATCGAGCCGGGGATGAACGAGTTCGAGGTCCAGGCGCTGATCGAGTACACCTTCCGTCGCTCGGGGGCCGAGCGCCCGGGCTTCGCGAGCATCGTGGGCTCCGGGCCCAACTCGACCACCCTGCACTACAACGCCAACGACCGCGTCATGCGGGAGGGTGACCTGGTGGTCATGGACATCGGCGCCCTGTGGGGCGGCTACACGGCCGACGTGACCCGCACCGTTCCCGTGAGCGGCACGTTCACCGAGGACCAGGCCGCGGTCTACCGCGTCGTGCGGGCGGCCCAGGAAGCCGCGGAGCGGGAGGCGGTCCTCGGAGCCCCGGCCGGGAACATGTCCCGCGAGGCCGCGACGGTCGTCGCGGAGGGGCTCGCACGGCTGGGGCTGATCACCGGACCGGGCGACGACTACGACTGCGGTGAAGATCGCCGCTGCCCCCAGTACCGGCTCTACTACATGCACGGCCTCGGGCACGGGATCGGCCTCGAGGTCCACGACCCCGACCGCTACTACTTCCCGCCGAACACGATCGGGCCGGGCAGCGCCTTCTCCATCGAGCCGGGCATCTACGTGCGGGAGAATCTCTTGGACATCATTCCCGACACACCGGCCAACCGCGAGATGAAGGAGCGGATCGCGCCCGCCGTGCGCCGCTACGCGAACATCGGCGTGCGGATCGAGGACGACTACCTCGTGACGGAGGACGGGGTGGAGTGGGTGAGCTCCGCCCCCCGTGAGATCGACGAGATCGAGCGGGCCATGGCCGAGCCGTGGACGGGCCCGGCGCCGCGCGACCGGGAGCTGGTGGAGCGCTACCCGGGAGGCTGAACGTCCGTTGCCGGAGCGTCGCCCCCGTCCCGCGGCCCTTCGCCCCCGTCCCGCGGCCCTTCGCCCCCGTCCCGCGGCCCTTCGCCGCCGTCCCGCGGTACGGTGAGGGTGAAGGTGCTTCCACGTCCGATCTCCGATTCGACGGTGACGTCGCCCCCGAGGAGGCGGGCCAGCGTGCGCGAGATCGGCAGGCCCAGCCCGGTCCCCCCGTCCTCCTCGTCGCCGAGCTGCACGAACTCGTCGAAGATCCGCTCCAGGTCGTCGGCGGGGATCCCCGGGCCGTGGTCCTCCACCTCCACGACGAGGTCATCCCCGCCCGAGCGACAACGCACCTCGACCGGCGCGCCGCCTCCGTAGCGGATGGCGTTCGAAAGCAGATTCATCAGGATCTGGCGGAGCCGCTTCGGATCGCTCCGCACGGTGCCGCACGACGGATCGAGGCGGAAGCGGACGCCACTGCCGCTCGACCGGGAAAGGTGCTCGGTGGTGGCCTCGAGATCGTCGAGCAGAGCGGGGACGCTCACCTCCGCCCGCTCCATCTCCAGCTTGCCGGCCTCGACCTTGGACAGGTCGAGCACGTCGTCCACCAGGTCCATGAGGTGACGGGCCGAGCGGCCGAGACGCTCCAGCGCCTCCCGCTGATCGGAGGGAAGATCTCCGTAGATCCCCTCGAGCAGGAGGTTGTTGTACCCGATCAGCGCGTTGATCGGCGTGCGCAGCTCGTGGCTCATGCTCGTGTAGAACCGGCTCCGGTGTCGCATCGCCTCCTCGAGGTCGGCGACGGCCCGGTCCCGCTCCTCGAGCAGGTGCGCACGCTCCGTGACGTCGTGCAGGAGAAGGAGCCGCACGGGACGCTCGCCGGCCACGGGCGCGACGGACACGTCGTAGACGCGCTCACCGCTCGCTCCGCGCACCGCGATCTGGCCGGTGGCCGGTTCCTCGGCGCCGCGGGAGAGGAGGGCATCCAGATCTTCGTCGTCGCCGAGCGGGATCGCACCCGGGAGCCGGAACGGGTGCCGGGACTCGCCGGCTCGCCCGACCCCCAGCGTCTCGGCAGCCGAGTTCGCGAAGAGCACCCGACGCTCCTCGTCCAGGGCGAACACCGGATCCGGGAGCAGCTCGAGCAGTGTCGCCAGGTACTGATCGGACATCAGCGGCCGCCCGGCGTCGGCCTTGATCGAGGCGACCCGCTCCGAGAGCCACTCGAGGCGCCGGACGTGCGACTCCCGCTGTCTGGCGATCCGGGAGGCCCGCTCGAGGAGGTCCCGGGTCGCCCCGCCCGGATCGACGATCCACGGCTCGCCGAGGCCGCGGCTGAACCTCATCTCGCGCCGCAGCTCGGCCGACCGATCCGCCGGTGCGACGAACACGAGCTGGATGCCGGGTGCGAGGCGACGGATCCGGCGTGCGAGGTCGAACGGCGCTCTCACTCGGGCGTCGATCGCCGCCGCGCCCACCGACTCCACGAGCGATGCGAGGGCGCGGTCGTCCCTGCCCTCGTCCACCACGACGAGGCCCTCCATCTCGGGCGCCCACCCCGGCATGGTGCCGTCACGCGTCACGACGAGGACGACCTGACCTCGCTTCGTCGCGCTTCCGGCGGTCATGGCCTGGTCACCTGAGGAGGGGAAGGTCGAGGAGAGCGCGTCCGAGCCAGGTGCGGAGCACGTGGGTGGTGGGGGCCATCAGATGGCTCGCCTGCGCGTCGCGGAGAAGCCGTCCGAGATGGCTGTTCTCGCGGTAGCCGATGCCACCCACCAGCTTCATAGCCTCCTTCGTCATCTCCACGGCCGAGTCGGAGGCCGCCACCTTGCAGGCGAGGACTCCGCGAAGGGACTCGGGGGCCCCGGAATCCGCCCTGCGCGCGGCCGAGAACACGAGCTGGCGCGTCGATTCCAGGTCGACCCAGAGGCCTCCGAGCTCGCCCGCGAGCGTCGGATGGCTACCGAGCAGCTCCCCCGTGTGGCTGAGCCGTCGGGACCCGAGGTGGTCGATCACCTGATCCACGGCGGCCTCGGCGATCCCGAGGTACGTTCCCGCCATGGCGGCGAGGAAGTAGGGGGTGACGACCTCGAAGACGTACCAGATCTGGTCGCCCTCCGCCCCCAGGAGGTTCGCGCGGGGGACCCGGACGCCGTCGAGCTCGACCGTTCGCGAGCTGTTCCCGCGCATCCCGAAGCCGCGCCACTCGTCCTGCCAGCACATCCCGTCGGCGCCCGCCTCGACGATGACCGTGCTGAACTCGCCCTCCGCGACCTCGCCCGGTCCGGTCCCGACGGTCGAGAGCACGTACGAGTCGGCGCGCCCGCCGTTGGTCACGAAGCTCTTCACGCCCGATACGACGTAGTCGTCGCCGTCCTCCTCGAGCGTGGTCTCCGGGATGTAGAAGTGGGATCCGGTCCCGGGCTCGCTGAGGGCGAGCGTGGTGATGTGACGCCCCTCGGCGATCGGCCTCAGGAATCGCTCCTCCTGGTCCGGGGTGGCCTTCGCGGAGAGGACGGCCGTGCCGACGCAGTGCATCGCGAAGCAGAGCGCGGCCGAGGGGTTCTCGCGGGCCAGGACGCGGGAAACGCTCACCAGGCCCTCCAGCCCGAGCCCGTGCCCTCCCGCCCGCGTCGGCGCATTCAGCCCCATGAGGCCGGCCTCGGCCAGCGCCTCCATCCCGGCCTCCGGCCAGAGGGCTTCACGGTCCTCGCGCTCCGCCGTGGGTCTCAGCACCTCGCGGGCGATCGTCTCCGCCCTCTCGACGAGTGGCTGGAGGGAAGTCGTGTTCGGAGGCATGGGGGCGTGGGACCGGGGAATGGGCTGGAGAGTCCCGAGGATATCTCCGCCGCGCGCGGCGCTCAAGCAGTGCAGGAGGGATGCCGGACGTCGTCCGCGGCGGGTGCGGGGCGTCAGAGCGCTCCCGGGTCCACCCGCAGGATCCGATCGTCCTCCCTGCTCGGATTCCCCCTCCCGTCCCGGTTGCTCGTTGCGAAGTAGAGGAGGCCGTCCGGCCCGATCCGTACGGCGCGGAGCCGACCGTACTCGCGGTGGAAGTGGGGGATGACGTCCAGGCTCGACGGGAGCCTGTCGAGCTCCACCTCCTCCGACCCGACCGGGAGCTCGTAGAGCGCGGCTCCACGGAGCCCGGCGAAGAAGACGCTCCCCTCCGCCCACGCGGCTCCGGCCGGGGCCCACGTGACGTCCGGGCCGGAGTGGACCACCGGGGCCACCATGTCGGGCGCGGTCTCGCCGCCCTCGATCGTGGGCCAGCCGTAGTTCCGGCCGGACTCGACGAGGTTCACTTCGTCCATCCCGCTCCGGGTGCCGGATCGCCCGTGCTCGGTGGACCAGAGCCGGCCCCGCTCGTCGAAGGCGAGCCCCTGGGGGTTCCGGTGTCCGTAGCTGAAGACCTCGTGGCCGAACGGGTTGCCGGGCGCGGGCTCGCCGGCGTCGGTGACCCGCAGGATGGAGCCGGCGAGCGAGGAGGGGTCCTGCCCGAGGCCCGCGTCCGTCGCGTCGCCCATGGTGACCCACAGGTGCCCGTCGGGACCGAACTCGAGCCGACACCCGTTGTGGAAGCGGGCTCCGGGCATCCCGGCCACGACGGGCGTGCGGTCGGAGAGCCCCTCGTCCAGCCGGTAGCGCTCCACCCGGTTGGTGAGACCGCCTTCCAGATCCGTGGTGAAGCAGACGTAGATCCAGCGGTTCTCGGCGAAGTCGGGGTGGAGCGCCAGGCCCATGAGCCCGCCCTCACCGGTCGCGCGCACGTCCGGGAGAGTGTGGCTGCCCCTCTCGGTGCCGTCCGGCGCGAGCCGGATCAGCCGTCCGGCTCGTTCCGTGACCAGAAGGTCGCCTCCGGGCAGGAAGCGGATCTCCCAGGGCACCTCGAGGCCGGTGGCCACGACCTGCGGCCGATCCGCCCCCTCGAGCGAGCGCGACGTGCGGCCCCGATCCAGGTTCGCCGGCTCGCCCGGCGCCCAGAGGGTGGCCCGGAGCACCTGCTGGAGGCCGAGGCCGATCACGACCGCCGCTCCGACGATCAGCGCGAGGCGGCCGGCCCGTCGGATGAATCCGCTCCCGTCCCCGCTCACGCTTCCTTCCCTCGTCCGATGTCGAGCGCGTCCACGTCCTCGTCGGTGAGCTCCGCCCGCGCCGCCTCCACGTTCTCCCGGAGGTGCTCCTCGTCCGAGGTGCCGGGGATCGGGGCCACGACCGGAGAGCGCCGCAGGAGCCACGCGAGGGCCACCTGAGCCGTCGTGATCCCGCGCCGGCGGGCCACCTCCTCGACCGCGTCCTCGTCCGGCACGCCCTGGGTCAGCGGCGCCCACGGAAGGAAGGCGACGCCGTTCTCCTCGCACCAGTCGACCACGGGGTCGGACTCCCGGTCCAGAAGGTTGTAGCGGTTCTGCACCGAGGCCACCTCGGTCGTCCGTCGCGCCCGCTCGAGCTCCTCGACGTCGAAGTTGGAGACGCCGATGTGGCGGATCTTGCCTTCGTCGCGGGCGTCGACCAGGGCACCCAGGGAATCCTCCAGGGGGACATCCGGGTCGACCGCGTGGAGCTGGTAGAGATCGATTCGCTCGAGCCGGAGCCGGCGGAGGCTCCCCTCGAGGGCCTCGCGGAGGTGCTCCGGGCGTCCGTTCCGGGGCCACTCGCCCGGACCCGGGCGCTCCAGCCCCCCCTTGGTGGCGATCAGGAGCCGGTCCGGGTACGGGTGCAGCGCCTCGGCGATGAGCTCCTCGCTGACCCGCGGCCCGTAGGAGTCGGCCGTGTCGATCAGCTCCACCCCGAGCCGGTGCACCGCCGTGCGGAGCACCCGGAGGGCGGCGTCCCGGTCCGGCGGCGGCCCCCACACGCCGTCCCCGGTCAGGCGCATGGCGCCGAATCCCATGCGGCTCACCCCCAGGTCGCCGATCGTCACCGTGCCCGCCGCGGCGGCGGGGCGCCCGCTTCCCGGGCCTGCCTCCATCGTGCCTCCTCGCGGTGTATCCGGATTCCCCACGAGAACGCGCAAGAGCGGGGCCGCCGGATCTATGCCCCGTCTCGACGGTACGCTAGGAGGCCCGGACTCGCTCGTCCGGAGCGACTTCCAGATACTCTCAGGGGAGAGCCGCCCCAGACATGGTCATCCAGATCACCCGAGACGTCGATCGACTCGTCGTCTTCGACGCCCCGGCGTACCGCCGGCTCGTCGGTCGACGCCACTCGGAGAAGGCGTTGGAGCAGTTCGATTCGCTCGTGGACGCCGAGCGCGAGGTCGGCCTCCAGGCCATCGGCTACTCCACCGTGCTCATGGAGCTCCTGGCGGACATCGCGGATCCGGAGGTCGACGACTACGAGAACCGGAAGGCCGCGGCGCTGGCGGCCGTCCGGCACTGCCGGATCCCGACGAAGGCGGGCGGCGAGGACCTGGCCGTCTGGGCCAGCTCGGGACTCCAGCTCTGCCTGTCCCTCTTCGACCGCTGGCCGGACGAGCTGCTGGAGACGGACGACCGGGTTCGCACCGTCGCGGAGCGACTCGCCGACGAGCCGACCGAGGAGACGGTGGAGGAGGTGCGGGGTGAGCTGCGCATCCTCGCGAAGCGCCTGCGGGCGTGGCGCGAGTCCTTCGCGGCGTCGCTGAAGGAGCACATCGAGAAGTCCGACTCCGACTCCGAGCAGATGGTGGCGCGGGCGCACGTCCGCCGCGCGGCGTCGCACGTGCCCGACGACGTGCCGGACGAGGAGGTCGCCCGCATGGCCAAGTGGCTCGGGCGGAAGTTCTCGGCGGCGGTGTCGATGTACTGGCAGATCGTCGACGAGAGCCGGGAGAACGGGGGGAGCCTCACCTCCGATCGCTCCGCCGAGCTGCTCTGGAACCTCCAGATCGCCTTCCTGGTGGGCGAGACGCACAAGCTCGACGGGAATCCCGCCACCGTGGTCTCGGGCGACGACGACGTCGTGGACGCGGCGGAGGCGTGCGGCCTGGGGCGGGACATCATCTCCGTGCTCCGCTACGCCGATCTCCGGGAAGACATGGTGGAGGAGGACTGACGGGACATGATCCCTCCTCCGGTCGCGTCGGTCGGGGCCCGAGCCGCCGCGACCCTCGCGCTGCTGCTGCTCGCGGTCGGCTGCGGCCGCCCGACGGGACCCGCCGAGCCCCCCCCGCCGGTCCCGGAAGCGGACGAGGAGACGGTCGAGGCCGACGGCGCCGACGAGGAGGGCGACGGGCCGGGTGACGCCGGGGCTCCCGTCTTCCGCCCAGCGGACCCGGCGCCGGAGCTCCTGGACGAGGGCGATCCCGCTTCCCTCCGGATCGCGGTCGGACGGAGTCTCGAGTGGCTGCGGGGCGTGGACCCGGACTCCCTGCTCGACTTCGGGGTGCGGGACGTGCCGGCCGGCGATCTCCGGTCCGCCCTCGAGGAGCTCGAGGCGTTCCTGGCCACCGGCCCCGGCCCCGCCGAGCTCGCCCGGTGGGTGGACGAGCGGTTCGAGGTGGTCGAGTCGATGGGCGACGAGGAGGGCGACGTGCTCTTCACCGGCTACTTCGAGCCCGTCATCCCGGGCGCCAGGGAGCCGACGGACGACGCCCGCACGCCGGTCCATCGGCGGCCCGACGACCTCGTCACCGTACGCCTGGGGGATTTCGGAGCCGATCTTCCCGACGAGCGGATCGCCGGCAGGGTCACGGAGGACGGACGGCTCGTGCCCTACTTCACCCGCCGCGAGATCCAGGAGGAGGGCGCCCTGGACGGGCGCGGCCTGGAGATCGCGTGGGCCGAGGACCGCACGGACCTCTTCTTCGTGGAGGTCCAGGGCAGCGGAGCGGTCCGCTTTCCGGACGGGAGCGAGGTGAGGATCGGGTACGCGGCCAGCAACGGGCGGCCGTACCGCAGCATCGGCCGACTCCTGATCGACGAGGGGCGGGTGCCCGCGGAGGAGATGTCCATGCAGGCGATCCGGGACTATCTCGATCGCAATCCCGACGAGGTGTCGAGGATCCTGAACCACAATCCCTCCTACGTCTTCTTCCGCGTCCTGGACACGCCGCCGCTCGGCTTCCTGGGGGTGCCGGTGACCGGCCGGCGGAGCATCGCCACCGACCACCGGCTCTTCCCGCCGGCGGCGCTCGCGTTCATCTCGACGAGCCGACCGGCCGTCGACGACGAGGGGCGGATCGGCGAGGGCGAGCCGATCCGGCGCTTCGTGCTGAACCAGGACACCGGAGGGGCCATCCGCGGCCCCGGGCGCGTGGACGTCTACTGGGGCCGCGGCGAGGACGCGGCGGAGATCGCGGGCCGGATGCAGCAGCCGGGGCGGCTCTTCTTCCTCGTGCCGAGGCAGATGGATTGATCGGAAGCGCCGGGAGCAGCTTCCCGCTGGGATCCGTCCTCGGGTTCGAGATCCGGATCGACTATTCGTGGTTCGTGATCTTCTTCCTGATCTTCTGGTCGCTCGCCTTCGGGGTCTTCCCGGCGGAGCTTCCGGAGCGCTCCACGGGCGCCTACCTCGTAATGGGGGGCGTCGGGACGGTGCTCTTCTTCGCCTCGCTCCTCGCGCACGAGCTCTCCCACTCCGTGGTGGCCCGCTCCAAGGGGATCCCCGTGGAGGGGATCACGCTGTTCATCTTCGGGGGCATCGCCCGGACCCGCCTCGAGTCGGAAACCCCGGACGACGAGCTCCAGATCGCCGGCATCGGACCGCTCACGAGCGTGGTGCTGGGCGGCGCCTTCCTCGGTCTCGCGTGGCTGGCCGGCCAGATCGGAGCGGGAGAAGGGGTGGTGCGGATCGCCTGGTACCTGGGCGTCATCAACATCGTGCTCGCGGTCTTCAACCTGCTCCCGGGATTCCCTCTCGACGGGGGGCGGCTCTTCCGGGCGCTCGTCTGGAAGCGCACCGGCGACCTGACGAAGGCCACCCGCTGGGCCTCGAGCGGCGGGAAGTGGTTCGGCTACGGGCTCATGGGGCTCGGCATCCTCCAGATGTTCGGAGGGGCCGTGATCGGGGGGCTCTGGCTGGTCTTCATCGGCTGGTTCCTGAGGAGCGCGGCGGAGATGTCGCTACGCCAACACCTCCTCCGCCACGTCCTCGACGGGGTGCGCGCTCGGGACGTGATGTCGGCGCACCCGGAGACGGTCGCCCCCGACCTCCCGCTACGGAAGCTCGTGGACGAGCACTTCCTCCGGAGCCGATACCAGTCCTTCCCGGTGGTCGAGGGCGAACGGCTGGTGGGCCTGGTCACGCTCGATCACGTGAAGGAGGCTCCACGAGGGGAGTGGGACCGGACGCCCGTCCGGGACGTGATGGAGTCACGGCGCGACGAGCTGACGGTGCGCGCGGAGGAGCCGATGACCGAGGTGCTCGAGAAGATGCAGGGCTCGGGAACCCGGCGGGTGCTGGTCGTCGCGGACGGCGAGCTCCAAGGGATCATCTCCGGGAGCGACGTGGCGGGTTGGATCCGCCGCGCCCAGGAGCTGGGCGAGCTCGCCGAGGGGCGCTGACGGAGGATCCGGTCTCCATCCTCCGGGAACGATGCTTGCCCCTTCAGGGGGCGGAAGAGCGATCGTCACCCGAGCAGGAGACAGCCATGCGAGTCAGCGAGATCATGACCCCGGATCCCGAGGTGGTCGACGCGAACGACACCGTCAGCCACGCCGCCCAGCTCATGCGCGATTTCGACATCGGGATCGTGCCGGTGGTCGACGGCAACGGCGGGCGCCTGCGCGGAGTCATCACCGACCGCGACATCGCGGTCCGGCACGTGGCGGAGGGGCACGGAAACGACTGTACGGTCTCCAACCACATGTCCGAAGGCGTCACCACGGCGAGCCCGGACGACGACGTGCGGGACGTGATGGCCCGCATGCAGGACGAGCAGGTCCGTCGGATCCCCGTCGTGGGCGACGACGAGCGCCTGGTAGGGATCGTGGCGCAGGCGGACCTCGCCGTCGAGGTCGGCCCCGAGGCCGAGGACGAGGTCGAGGAGACGGTGGAGAAGATCTCCGAGCCCGCCGAGCCGAAGCGGTAGGATCGGGCCGCGAAGCCGGCCGCGGCGGTGGGCTGGAGCGCGGGCGGGCCGCTCACGTCGAACGTCGAGCGGTCCCGCCGCGCGCGCGACCGGCCGCCGCTACTCCTTCGAGAAGCGGACGGCGAGCCGGGCCAGCGCCAGCGCGCCCAGGGCGAGGCCCACGTCCCGCAGCGCGATGTCGAAGTAGTCGCCGAGGAGGAGGAGGTTCACCACGATCGCCGTGAGCCAGGCGGACACGACGTAGCCCCCGAGCCTGGGCCGGACCGCGACGAGGATCCCGGCCGCGATCTCCACGACCCCCACCCCCATCATGAACGTCTCGGGCGCAACCCCGAGCACGTCGGTGACGGTCGGCCAGAGGTACTGGCTCCATTCGGTGAGGAGGTCGAAGAACTTGTCGAGGCCGGCGACGACGGGTGCCACCACGAAGCCGATCTGGAGGATCCGGAAGGCCTCGCGGCCCGGCTCGGCGGTGGCGTGTCGGGGGGTGGTCTCGCTGGATTCGGGCACGGTGCTCATCGGATTCTCCGTCGGTCGGGAATGGATCCGCTGGACTCCTACGCGGACAATCCTTCGGGGCGGGAGCGAGAAAGTCAATGATCTTGTTGTCTAAGATCCGCGGCACGGCGGGCGGGGCCGTCCCGGTGATCGTCCTGCTCGCGGCGCTCGGGGGGTGCGACCCGGGCTCCTCCGACGAGGAAGCGGAGCACACGGATTCGGCCGCCGAGGCGGAGCGGGAGGGTGGGGCGTCTGCGGCCACGGCCGCCCGAGACGGGGTCGCGACGGTGGGCGCCTCGTCCGACACCCTCGACCCGGACGACATCGAGCGGGGCCGGCGGGATCCGGCGTGGCGCACGGTGTTCGCGATCGACACGCCCCGCGCGCACGACACCGCAGGGGCGGTGGAGCGTTGGGACGAGATCTCCCCGGAGCGGGTGAACGAGGCCCCCACCCTCACGCCTCCGGTGGAGGCGTCCGGCCCCTCGGTGCTCCGCATCCAGGTGCTCCTGAACCGCGCCCTCTTCTCGCCGGGGATCCTCGACGGCCGGTGGGGAAAGAACAGCGAGAAGGCCGTCTACTGGCTGCAGACCCGGGAGGGGCTGGAGCCCACGGGCACCGTCGACGAGCCCACGTTCGAGCGGCTGGCGGAGCTCGCCGGCAACCCCCGCCAGATCGTCCGCGGGCATACGCTGACGGAAGAGGACGTGAGCGGGCCCTTCGTGCGGATCCCCTCGGACATCTACGAGCACGCCGAGCTCGACTGCTCGTGCTACGAGTCGAAGGGGGAGAAGCTGGCGGAGCGCTTCCACACCTCCGAAGAGGTGCTCCGGCAGCTCAATCCGGACGTGGAGCTCGGAGCGCTCGACGCGGGCGACGGGCTGCAGGTGCCGAACGTCCGCGACGAGGACGCCGGCCGGCCGGCCGAGGTGGCCCGGCTCCGGATCTCGGACGGGGGTCACTTCGTCCATGCCCTCGACGCCGACGACCGCATCCTCTTCCACTTTCCGTCCACCCTCGGCTCCGGGTACGACCCCTCGCCGACGGGCGACTTCCGGGTGGTCTCCATCACGGAGGATCCGTGGTGGCACTACCAGCCGGAGATCCTGGAGGACGTCCCCGACGATCGGGAGGAGGCTCGGATCCCCCCGGGGCCGAACAGCGCGGTCGGGGTGGTGTGGATGGCGCTCTCGAAGCCGCACTACGGAATCCACGGCACGCGGGCGCCCGAGACGATCGGCTACGTCACCTCGGCCGGCTGCGTGCGCCTCACCAACTGGGACGCGCTCTTCCTGGCGCGGCGCATCGACGAGGACACGCCCGTCACCTTCACGGAGACGACCCCCGGTCGCGAGTCGGGGGATCAGCCTCCGGCTCGCGTCGGGGGATGAGCGTCCGGCTCGTCGGGCGCGTCCAGCTCGTCCAGCGCCTCCCGCAGCGTGCGGGCGATCGTGCCCCAGTCGAACTCCTCGACCGCCACGCGGTGGAGGGATTCACCCATTCCGGGATCCCTGCTGTCCAGATCCCTGCTGTCCAGCACCGCGCTCACGTTCCCGGCGATGTCGCGGACGGTGTGCTCCGCCTCTGGCCGGATCCGCATGCGCTCGCGGAGGTCGGGGGGCACGCCCCTCTCCACGGCCCGGAGCGTGTGCCCCATCCCCGCGAAGTCGGTGCCCATCGGAAAGCATCCGGACGCCGCCGCCTCGGCCACGACGAGGGGCGAGCCCTCGGTCACCGCGGACGGAAATACGGCGACGTCGGCCAGCGGGAAGAGGTGCCGGAGCACGTCGTGGCGCATGAATCCGGTGAAGACGACGCGGTCGAGGTCCAGGCGTCGCGCACGATCGAGCCAGGAATCGAGGCCTCCCCCGGCTTCCTCCAGTCGCTCCACGTACCGGCGGGAGGGCTCGAACCCGGAGACGGAGCCCGCGCCGAGCGCGTCGCCCCACTCCAGGATCTTCAGGGCGAGCTCGGCTCGACCCGATCCGAGGGCGTGGACGAACGCCTCGAGTGGCTCGCGCAGCGCGCCGCTCCCGACGAGCAGGAGCCGTGCGTCCGGATGGGCTTCGAGGATCCGGGGGAAGGCGGTGACCAGGGAGGGGACCCCCTTCTCGGGAATGAGCCGGCCGACGAAGAGGACCACCGGCTCCACGCCCCACCGGACCTCGCCGAGCCGCTCCTCCACGTCCTCGTCGGGCGCCATGGAGGCGTGGTCGGACGCCTCCGCGGCCACCTCGCGGAACGTCTCGATGTCCCGGACTCCGTCCAGGCGGTCCAGGAAGGCCCGGGTCTGCTCCGGGCTCCGCCCCCGCCCGGCTCCCGCCAGCGCCTCTTCCACCCGGCCGAACGCCGCCCGTCGGTCGGCCGGGGCGACCACCCCGAAGAGATCGGTGTCCACGCCCGCGCGGACGGTGCGCGACCGCTCCGCGAGCCGGGGGAGGTCCGGGAAGATCTCGCCGAGCCGGCGGGCGATGTCCTCGTTCAGGAGGAGGACGAGGTCCGATTCCCGGAGCGCCCGCTCCGCCACCTCGCGCATCCCCGGCACCCTCCGGACCACGTATTCGATCGCGCTCCCGTGAGGCATGATCGCGTACGGGACCCCCGTCTCCGCCTTGAGTCGACGCACCGCCTCGGACAGGAGCAGGACGTGGTTCACGTGCACGCGCCGGACCCCGTGCTCGTGGACGAGTCGTCGCAGGACCGCGCCGTTCAGATCCAGGTAGCGCTCGATCCGCTCGGAGTCGAGGTCGCCGATCCACACCACGTAGTCGGAGCGCTTTCCCGGGCGGACGTACGTCGGGAGCACCTCCAGCTCCGGCCGGTGCACGATGCAGCGGCCGGGGTACGCCGTCGCGCGGCGGAAGAGCCGCGTCGGCTCACCCTCCGCCCCGTAGCTCCACGCCTCGGCCACGAAATCGTACTCCTCCGGCCGACTCTCCTGGCACAGCAGGTGCACGTCCACCCCGCTCCCGCACAGCGCGCCCGCCACGGATCCGGCCCACACGTTGCTCCCGGACCCCGAGAGGCCGTACCCGTGCGCCATTCCGATCGAACGATCCGTCATACCGGGAAGTGATCCGAAGTGGAAGCCATGATCCTCGCGGCGGGTCTGGGCACCCGGCTCCGCCCCCTCACCAACCGGATGCCGAAGGCGCTGGTGGTGGTCGGGGGCGTGCCGATGCTCGAGCGGGTCGCCCGGCGACTCGTGGAAGCCGGTGCTCGCCGCCTCGTCGTGAACGTCTCTCCGCATGCGGACCGCATCCGTGCCTTCCTCCGTGAAGCGGATCTCGAGGCGGAGATCGTCGTCTCCGAGGAGCCGGACGGACCGCTCGAGACCGGAGGCGGCCTGCGGAGGGCCGCTCCGCTCTTCGAAGCGGCCGCCCCCTTCCTCATGCACAACGTGGACCTGCTCACCGACATCGATCTCCGGGCCCTCTTCGACGCGCACGCCCCGGAGCGGCTGGCGACGCTCGCGGTCCGCCCACCCGAGACGGAGCGCTACCTCCTCTTCGACGAGGAGGGGCTTCTCGGATACGCGTACGGCGGCCGCGAGACCCGCGTGCGGGAGCCCCGGGGCGAGGAGCGTCCGCTCGACTTCTGCGGCGTCCAGTGCATCTCTCCCGGGATCTTCCGTCACCTCGAAGTCGAGGAGGAGCGCTTCTCGATCATCTCCACCTACCTCCGGCTGGTCCGGGAGGGCGAGCGGGTGATGCCGCACCACGTGGGCGACGCGCTCTGGATCGACATCGGCACCCACGAGCGGCTCGAAGAGGCGGAGCGGGTGGTGGCGGCGGGGAGGGTGTGAGGTGGAGGGCGGAGAGCGTGGGAACGGGGTGAGATCGTGGCGGGGCCTGGAGGTGGAGGCCGAGGGCACGGGGATCTCCCGGCCCCTCAGCCGGCACGTGAACATGCTCGGCGCGATGCTCGGTCAGGCCGTCCGGGAGCGTCACGGCCCGGAGATGCTCGACCTGGTGGAGGAGCTCCGGGGTCTCTGCAAGCGGGCGGAGGCGGAGGGCGACCCCCGGCTCCGGGCGCGGGCGGCGGAGAGGATCGGATCGCTCGAGCTGGACGGGCTCGTCGCGCTCCTGCGGGCCTTCGCCTCCTTCTTCCACCTGGTGAACCAGGCAGAGAAGCAGGAGATCGTCCGGATCAACCGCGACCGGGCCCGGGAGCGGGGCGCGGAGGCGGGTCGGCCGGAGTCGATCGGCGAGTCGATCGCCGGGCTCCGGGACGCGGGCGTGCCGCTCGAAGGCGCCCTCGACGTCCTCCGCCGGCTCGACGTGCAGCCGACGCTCACCGCCCATCCGACGGAGGCCCGCCGCGGGACGGTGCTCGAGAAGCAGCGGCGGATCGGCGAGCTCCTGTCGCGCCTGCGCCGCGCCGACGCCACGCCGGAAGAGGAGGAGGAGGCCCTCGACACGATCTACGGCGAGATCACGCTGCTCCTGGCCACCGACGAGATCCGCGCGGAGCGGCCCGGCGTCCGGGACGAGGTCGAGCAGGGCCTCCACTTCCTCGGTGGGGTGATCTGGGACGCCGTCCCCCGCGTCATGGAGGACGTGCGTCGCGCCGTGGAGAGGTGCTACGGCGTGCGGCCGGACGTGCCCGCGTTCCTCCGCTACCGTTCGTGGATCGGGAGCGACCGGGACGGAAATCCCAACGTCACGCCGGAGGTCACGCGGTGGACCTTCCGCCTCCAGCGGGAGACCGCGATCCGGGGTCACCTTCGTGGCCTCGAGGAGCTGCGAGGCGAGCTGAGCGCCTCCGGAAGGCAGCTTCCCGTACCCGCGGCACTCCGCGAATCGCTGGAGCGGGACGAGGCGAGCGTCCCGCTGCCGGAGTCCGAGGAGACGGCGTATCGGCACGAGCCGTTCCGCCGGAAGGTGAGCCACATGATGATCCGTCTGCGGCGGCTGCTCGGAGAGGCGGACGAGCGCCCGGATGCCGCGGGGCCGGACGAGGGTCCGGACGGGCCTGCGTCTTCCTACGATGCGCGGACGTTCGAGGCGGACCTCCTGATCCTCCGGGACGCCCTCGAGGAGGTGGGCCTGGAGACCGTGGCCCGCCGCGGTCGCCTGCCCCGCGCTCTGGACCGGGTCCGGGCCTTCGGCTTCCACCTCGCGGCGCTCGACGTCCGGCAGCACAGCAGGGTGCACGAGGAGGCGCTGGCCGAGCTGCTCCGGCGGGGCGGGGTGGAGGAGGACTACTTCTCCCTCGACGAGAAGTCCCGACTGGACCTCCTCGAGCGGGAGCTCCGGAACCCCCGCCCCCTCCTGGGAGCGGATCGAGCGTCGAGCGAGGTCGGGCGGACTCTCGACTCCTTCCGCGCGGTGCGCGAGGCGGCCGAGCGGGAGCCCGGCTCGGTGGGGGGGTACATCGTGAGCATGACGCACTCGGTGAGCGACGTGCTCGAGGCGATGCTCCTGGCGAAGGAGGCGGGCCTCTGGCGGCTCCGTGACGGCACGGTCGACTGTCCGGTGGACTTCGTCCCGCTCTTCGAGACCGTGGAGGATCTCGGGGCGGCGGGAGAGCGTACCCGGCGCCTCTACCGCCACCCCCTCTACCGCGAGCAGCTCGAGGCACGAGGCGGGCTCCAGGAGATCATGCTCGGCTACTCGGACAGCAACAAGGACGGGGGCTACTGGATGGCGAACTGGGCGCTCCACCGGGCCCAGGACGAGCTCGGGCGGGTGGCGAAGGAGCACGACGTGGACCTCCGGCTCTTCCACGGCCGCGGCGGCACCGTCGGGCGCGGCGGCGGACGGGCGAACCGGGCGATCCTCGCCACCCCCCCCTCGGTGCACAACGGCCGGATCCGCTTCACCGAGCAGGGCGAGGTGATCTCGTTCCGGTACGGAATCGCCGATCTGGCGCGCCGGCACCTCGAGCAGGTGGTGAACGCGGTCGTGCGGACGGTCTCGTCGGAGCCGGAGGGGGAAGGAGGTCGGACCCGCGCGATGCCGGAGGACGCGGCGGAGATCCTCGACCCGCTCGCCCGGCGGTCGATGGAGGCGTACCGGGAGCTGATCGACGACCCCTCCTTCTGGTCGTGGTACACGGCCATCACCCCCATCGAGCAGATCAGCCGGCTCCCGATCGCGTCGCGGCCCGTCTCCCGGGGCGGCGGCGAGGTCTCGTTCGACGACCTGCGGGCGATTCCCTGGGTCTTCGCGTGGACGCAGGTGCGCCTCACCGCCCCGGGATGGTACGGGACGGGTGCGGCGCTCGGCGGACTGGACGGGAGCGAGCGGGAGCGCCTGCGGTCGCTCTACGAGGAGTGGGAGTTCCTGCGCACCGTCGTCGACAGCGCCGAGCGCGAGATGGCCCGTGCGCGGCTGCCGATCGCCGAGGCGTACGTGCAGAGACTCGCGCCGGAGGGGAGCGGGGAGGTGGCGGAGCGCGTCCGGGCCGACTTCGTCAGTGCGCGGGAGGCCCTGCTCGACATCACCGGACGGGACGACCTGCTGGAGGGAGATCCCGTGATCCGGAAGTCGATCCGCCTCCGCAATCCGTACACCGACGTGCTGAACCTCCTCCAGGTCGAGCTCCTCGAGCGGGCGCGGGCGGACTCCTCGTCCGACCGGCTCCGCGAGGCTCTGTTCCTCAGCGTGAACGGGGTGGCCGCGGCGATGCAGAGCACCGGGTGAGCCGCGCTCACCCGTCCAGGTGCCGCTCCTCCCACTCCAGGTTCCGGAGGAGCTCGTGCAGACGCCTCGACGTGGGGTCGTCGTCCTCGTCTCCGGGCGTCTCCTCGTCCCCGTCGGTCCGCACGAAGTGCCGGTGGATCTCCTCGAGGTACTTCTCGAGGGCGGACCGGAGGCCGACGTGGGCGGGATGGGCGGTCAGCGTCCGGGCGAACTCCGACCCGTTCGCCGCTTCCCGGCGGACGGCCTCGTGGAACCGGTGTAGCCGCGCCACCTGGATCGGCAGCGCGTGGCGGGGGTCGCCCGGCCGGAAGTAGTGCAGCACCGGGTAGTGGAAATGGGCCTCCATCACCCGGAGGAGTCCGGGGGTCACGTCGCGCTCCCACGCCGCCACCGCCTCCGGACCACCGCTCCCTGCCTCATCCGGCACCTTCGAGGGATCCCGGAGGTGGACGTCGATCAGGGCGGCCACCGTCTGCGTCCTCAACTGCTCGCGGTACACCGCCAGGATGTAGCTGGTCGACACGGTGAGCAGCGCGAAGCCGCCGAGCCCCTCCACCACCGTGAGCACGCGCGTCCAGCCTTCCAGGGGCACCACGTCTCCGAGCCCGACCGTGGAAGCCAGGATGCCGCTGTAGTAGAACGCCTCGAGGAGCCGGCCTCCCGGAGCGCCGGCCTCGAAGTGGAAGTCGAGCACGTGGGGCAGGTAGACGAGGGTGAAGCCGAGGACGAGGAGCGCGGCCCAGGTGACGATCGTGCCGATCGCCATCAGCGGGCCTCCGCTCTCGAGGATCCGCGAGCCGAGGCGGGGCACGCGGTGGTGGAGCGGTCGAAGGCAGCTCCAGACCGTCCGGTTCAGACGCCGGACCACCGGCCCGCCGGTGCCCCGGGCGTCGAAGGCCGTCGTGAAGACGTCCACCACGAGGAGCGCGAGCACGAGGAACCCGGCCACCGTCCAGGCAGAGGCCATCACCTCAGCGCTCTTCCAGCTCGAGCCGCCCCTCCTCGAAGTCGAGGGTCATCCGGAAGGACTTCAGGAAGTTGAGGCCGAGCAGACCCCGCACGTCCAACCCCGCGCTCCGGAACTGCTCCAGATCGAGCGCGCAGGCGGAGATCCCCTCCGCGACCGATTCCCCGACGCGGAGCGAGTCGATCCGCACCACGCGGACCGAGCCGAGCTCCTGTCCCACTCCGACCCCCATTCCCAGCCGCCCCCCCTCCTCCTCGAGCTCGAGACTCTCGGCCAGCTCCGCGTCGACGCACGTCATCGTGGCCCCCGTGTCGAGGATGAAGTCGTGCGGACCCTCGCCGTTCAGGTGGACGGGCACGAGGAGCGCCGCGCCGCCCGGCCCGGCGAGCTCGATCGGGACGTGGGCGGCGGCGGCGTCGCCGGTGACCTCCGCCCGGTCCGGGGCTCCCGTGTCGACGCACGCCACGGCGGCCGAGAGAGCCACGATCGCCGTCCAGGTCCGCTTGGGTGCCGCTCGCATCCGCCGTCTTCGCTCCGCCCGGGTCGCCTCCGATCGTCGGGGAGGCGGCGCAAGGATCGGGCCCGTGGGGGGTTCCCACCTCAACGTTTCGGTTCCGCCCGGAGTCTCTAGCGGGTAGCCCCGGAATCGCTTCACCGGTCCCCCCCGCGCGAGCGGGGGAGGCGCAACCACCCGACCCGCCCGATGGATCATCCCCGCGACGCGGCACCCCGGCTCGATGCCGTTTCCCTCGCCGCGCTCCTCCCCCTCGTCGCGCCCCTCCTGCTCGCCGTGCTCCTCCCGCTCGTTTCCGCCGCCGCCGCGGCGGTCGCGGCGCAGGAGCCGACGGCGGGCACGGAGCGGTCGACCGTCGAGGATCCGCAGGACGCGGCGCGCCGGGTGGTCACGCTCGCGGAGGCGATCCGGCTGGCGGAGGAGCGGAGCCCGGAGATGGTCGGCTCGCGCTCGGCGGTCTCCTCGGCGCGCGCCGACCGGCTCGAGGCGCGTGGAGCGTGGCTCCCCTCCTTCACCGCGAATGGGATCTACGGCAACTCGAGCAACGAGCGACTCGACCAGACGACCGGTCAGCTCGTCTCCGAGAACTATACGGCGCAGCTCCAGGCGAGCTACGAGATCTTCTCGGGTGGCCGGCGGCTCGCCCGCAACCGGATCGTCGGTGCCGAGATGGACGCGGCGGAGGCGGATCACCGGGCGCAGCGGTTCAACACGGCCCTCGAGACGACCCGCACCTTCTACGAGGCCGCCGCGGCGACCGACCTGCTCGGCGCGGCGGCGCAGCGGCTGGAGCGGGCCCGCCAGCAGCTCGACTTCGCGGAGAGCCGCCTGGAGCTGGGAACTGCCACCCGATCGGACGTGCTCCGGGCGGAGATGGAGGTGGGCGACGCCGAGCTGGCGGTGCTGGAAGGGGAGGCGAGCCTCCGCCGGGCGACGCTCGAGCTGGGGCGACGCATCGGAGAGGAGGGCGAGGTCCATCCGGCTCCGGCCGCCCTGTCCGAGACCGCGCCCTCCCTGCCGCCGCTCGAGGAGCTGGTCCGCAGGGCCGAGGCGGCGTCGCCGTCGGTCACGGCGGCGGAGGCGGTCCGGAGCAGCCGGCGTGCGGCGCGTCTGGCGGCGTACACGCCGTATCTTCCGTCCGTGCGACTCTCCGGCGGCTACGACTGGTTCTCCTTCGAGTTCCCGCCCGACCAGCAGAGCTGGAGCCTGCGCCTGATCGCCTCGCTCCCGCTCTTCGACGGGATGCAGCGGGAGGCGGGGCTGCAGCGGGCCTCGGCGGCGGAGCGGACGGCCGAGGCGACCGCGCGGGACGTGCGCCTCCGGGCGCGCGCCGAGGTGGAGACGGCGGCCGGCGACGTGGAGCTCGCCGAGCGGAGGGTAGCGATCTCGGACCGCGCCGTAGAGCTCGCACGCGAGGACCTCCGGGTCCTGGAGGAGCGGTATCAGTTCGGCACGGCGACCATCGTCGACCTGCAGACCTCCCAGGTCGGTCTGGCCGACGCGGAGGCGGCGGCGATCCGGGCGCGGCAGGCGCTCGGCACGGAGGTGGCGAGGCTCGAGTCGATCCTGGGAGAAGGGCTCGTGGCGAGGGAGGAGCGGTGAGCGTCCGGAGACGATTCCCCGAGAGGGTGGGCGCGGCCTCTGCGGCTGCCCTCGTCCTGGTGTTCGCCGGGACCCTCCTCGCCGGGTGTGGAGGCGCCGACGGGAGCGAGATCGGCTCCGACGGCGCCGATGCCGAGGGCGGCTCCGAAGCCGGACCCCAGCGGCGGGCAGTGCCGGTGGCGGTCGAGTCGGCGGAGATCGGGTCGATCGCCCGCTCCGTGGCCGTCACGGGAGTGGTCGAGCCGATCCGCACCGTCGCGGTGAACAGCCAGGTCTCGGGTCAGCTCCGCTCGGTCACCGTCGAAGAGGGTACCGCCGTCCGCCGGGGCCGGACGCTCGCGACATTCGACGACCGGGAGCTCCGTGCCCAGCTCGAGGCCGCCGAAGCGGCGTACGACGTCAGCGAAGCGGCGTTCCAGCGAGCGGAGCAGCTCCACGAGCGGCAGGTGATCACGCTGCCGGAGTACGAGCGCGACCGCACCGCCTACACGGCGGCGCGCGCGCAGCGCGATCAGCTCCGGGCGCGCATCGGCTACACGAACGTGACCGCACCCATCGACGGGGTCGTGACGGAGAAGCTCGTCGAAGCCGGTGACGCCGTCGGCGTCCAGACCCGGCTCTTCAGCGTGGCCGACGTCTCGACTCTGGTCGTCCGGGTCGGTGTCTCCGAGATGGACGTGGTGGAGCTCACGGTGGGCGATCCCGCCACGGTGTCGCTGGACGCCTTTCCGGGTGCGAGCGTGCCGGGCCGGATCCGCCGGGTCCTCCCCTCCGCCGACCCCTCCACCCGCCTCGTTCCGGTCGAGGTCGCGCTCCGCCCCGACCAGGCCGTCGGAGCGCGACCCGGATTCCTGGCCCGGGTGACCTTCTCGCTCGACGCCCGCGACGGGGTGCTCCTCGTGCCGGCATCGGCGATCGTGGGCGGCTCGGGCTCCCAGGTCGTCTTCGTGGTCGAGGACGGCCGCGCCGTCCGGCGCACGGTCTCGACGGGGCTCACGAGCCGCGGCCGGGTGGAGGTCGTCCAGGGTCTCGAGGCGGGGGAACGGGTCGTGGTGGCCGGGAACCACTCGCTCCGGGAGGGCGCACCGGTCCGCATCAGCGCCCCGGACGACGTGGAGGGGCCGTGAGCGACGGCCCGCGGGACGGCGAGCGCCGCGGACTTCCGAGCCTCGCGATCCGACGACCGGTCGGCACCCTCACGCTCACCTCCGTCGTGATCGTGCTGGGGCTCTTCTTCGCCTCGGGCCTCCCGCTCGACCTGCTCCCGAGCATCGTCTATCCGCAGATCCGGGCGGGGGTCAGCAACCCCGGAGTCGAGCCGGAGGTGCTCGAGGAAACGGTGGCGAAGCCGCTGGAGGCGGCGCTCTCCACCACCGAGAACCTCGTGCGCATGGAGACGGAGATCGAGGAGGGGCGGGTGGGGGTGAACCTCCACTTCTCGTACGGGACGGACATCGACTTCGCCCTCCAGGACGCCGCCAAGAACCTGGAGCGCGCCCGGGGCGCCCTTCCAGAGGAGGCGGCTCCGCCCACGATCTTCAAGTTCGATCCACAGCAGATCCCGGTCTACGAGGTCGCCTTCTCCTCGGAGGCCCGGGACCTCGTCTCACTCCGCGACTGGGTGGAGAACCGGCTGCGGCCGCAGCTCCTGACCGTCGAGGGGGTCGCGTCGGTCGACATCGCGGGCGGGCTCGTGCGCGAGATCCAGGTCGAGCTCGATCAGGAGCGGCTCCGCTCGTACGGCCTCACCGTTTCGCAGGTCATCGCCCAGCTCCGCGCGGAGAACCAGGACGTGGCCGCGGGGCGGGTGTCCTCGCCCACCCGTGAGATCGTGGGCGTGACGGCGGGTCGGTTCCGCGACGTCGACGACGTGCGCGCCGTGCTCCTTCCGGTGGCGGGTGGACGCGTGCCCCTCACCGAGGTCGCCGAGATCCACGACGGGAGCCGCGAGCAGCGTCTGTGGGCGCGGCTGGACGGCGTGCCGGCGGTCAAGCTCTCCGTCCGGAAGCAGCCGAACGCGAACACCGTCGAGGTCGGCGACGAGCTGCATGAGCGGCTCGAGGCGCTCTCGACCTCAGGCTTCATCCCGGACGACATCCAGCACCAGACGCTCCAGAACCAGGCGGGCTTCATCCGGAGCTCCGTGAGCTCGGTCCGCAATGCTGCCATCGCGGGCGGAGTCCTCGCGATGTTCGTCGTCCTCTTCTTCCTCGGCTCGCTCCGCAAGACGTTCGTGATCGGGCTCGCCATCCCGATCGCCCTCCTCGCGACCTTCATGGGGATGTCGCTCGGGAACCTGACCCTGAACATCATGAGCCTGGGCGGGCTCGCCCTCGGGATCGGGCTCCTGATCGACAACTCGATCGTGATGCTGGAGAACATCTTCCGGCACCGGGACGAGCTGGGGACGGAGGACCCGGAGGAGGCCGCGCACGAGGGAGCGTCGGAGGTGCAGAGCGCCGTCGTGGCCGCCACGGTCACGAACCTGGCGGCCGTGCTCCCGTTCCTCCTGATCAGCGGCCTCGCGGCGCTCATCTTCCGCGAGCTGATCCTCACGATCTCCTTCGCGATCCTCGCGTCGCTCCTCGTGGCGCTGACGGTCGTTCCCATGCTCTCGGCACAGCTCGCGAAGGTGCGCTTCCGGAGCGGGATCGGCGCCCGGGGTCCGCTCCGCGCCTTCGACGCCTTCATCGCGCGGCTCCGCGGCCTCTACCGGAACGTCGCACCGGTCACCGTCCGGTGGAGGTGGGCGGTGCTGGGAGCCGGCGCGGGCGCGCTCGGGCTCTCCCTCTTCCTGGTCAAGGATCTCGGCAACGAGTTCCTTCCACAGGTCGACGACGGGAACGTCGGCGCCTTCGTCGGGCTCCCGCCGGGGGCGTCCGCCGAGGAGACGAACCGCATCACGCTCGAGATCGAGGAGATGGTGCGGGAGATGCCCGGCGTCCGGAGCGTCTTCGCGACCGCCGGAGGCTTTCTCTGGGGCGGCTCGACCAGCGAGCGAGCCGGCCGCGGATCGCTCGACGTCGTGCTCGAGCCCCCCTCGGAGCGGGGGATCAGCGCGGAGGGGTGGGTCCAGACCCTCCAGGAGCGCATCGACGAGCGGGGCTTCCCCGGCGCGCGCGTCTTCGTGCGCCCACCGAGGATCCGCGGGCTCCGGACCTCGTCGTCGGGTTCGGCGATCGCTCTGAAGATCCAGGGCGACGACCTGGACGAGCTCCGCCGGATCGCCGAGGAGATCGCCTTTCAGGTACAGGGCGTGCCGGGCCTCGAGAACCTCGAGCCCTCCGCCGAGGAGGCGACCCCGCAGCTCTCGATCCAGCTCGACCGGGAGCGGGCCTCCCACCTCGGCCTCGACGTAGCGCAGGTCGGACAGACGCTCCGCACCGCGCTCGACGGCACCGTCGCCACCCGCTACACCTCGGGCAACCAGGAGTACGACCTCCGGGTCATGCTGCCCCGGGAGCGCTTCACCAGCCCCGAGGACATCGGCTCGGTGGCGCTCTTCCCCGGTGGCGCCGGCGGAGGGCCGATCCATCTGCGCGACGTCGCGACGGTGCGTACGGTGCTCGGGCCGACGAGCATCTCCCGGGAGAACCAGAACCGGGTCTTCCAGCTCACCGGCGACGTGATCACCGAGGTGGCGAGCGTGGGAGCGGTGAACGACTCGATCCGCGCCCGCCTCGCCTCGCTCGAGCTGCCCGAGGGCTATGCCGTCCTCTACGGTGGTGAGGAGGAGGCGATCCGCGAGAACAACCGTCAGCTCGCGATCGTGGTGCTGCTCGCCGTCTTCCTCGTCTTCGTGGCGATGGCCGTGCAGTACGAGAGCTTCGTGAACCCCTTCGTGATCCTCTTCGCGATCCCGCTCTCGCTGGTGGGGGTCGGGGGGGCGCTCTGGGTCACGGGCACCCCGATGAGCGCGCCGGTCCTGCTGGGGGTCATCCTTCTCGCGGGGATCGTGGTGAACAACGCCATCCTGCTGGTGGAGTACGTCGAGGACGGCCGCAGCCGCGGCCTCTCACCGGAGGAGGCGGTGGTGGAGGCCGGGGTCGTGCGGCTCCGGCCGATCCTGATGACGACGCTCAGCACCGCGTGCGGGATGCTTCCACTCGCGCTCGGCATCGGCCAGGGCTCGGAGCTCATGCAGCCCCTCGCGATCGCCGTGGTCGGGGGGCTGAGCGTCTCGATGCTCCTGACGCTCTTCGTCGTCCCGAGCGCCTACGTGGTCCTGAACGGCGGAGCCGAGCGGCTGACGGCGTGGCTCGTGGGCGCCACCCCGTCCGCCGCCGAGCCCCCGATCGACGGACTGCCTGTCGGTACGCCGGAGCGGGCGCCCGCGGGCGACTAGCGGGCGGGCGGGGGCCACCGCGGCGCCGGCGGGCGACCGATGCGTCAGTCTTCCAGGGCTCTCCGCACCTTCCTCAGGAGCGTCTCCTGGTGGAAGGGCTTCTCCAGCAGCTCCGTGCCGATCGTCCCGACCCGCTCCAGCACCTCCTCCTCGGTGTAGCCGGAGGTGAAGAGGACCCGCAGCTCCGGATTCGTCTCCCGGAGCCGGTCGGCGAGCTCCGGCCCGTAGACGTCCGGCATCACCACGTCGGTGAGGAGGAGGTCGACGGAGCCGTCTTCCTCCTCGAACAGCGCCACCGCCGCCCTGGCGTCTCCGGCGTCGAGCACGTCGTAGCCCGACCGCTCGAGGATCCGGCGCACCACGCTGCGCACGGCGGGGTCGTCCTCGACCAGGAGGATCCGCTCGGTCCCGCCGAGCGCCGGCGCACCCTCGTCGTGATCGTCGCCTTTCGCCTGCTCGGTGGCGGGAAGCCGGACCGTGACCCGGGTGCCGACGCCGGACTCGGAGGAGATGTCGATCTCTCCACCGGCCCGCGAGACGATGCCGTAGACCGTGCTCAGCCCGAGGCCGGTTCCCTTCCCGGGCCCCTTCGTGGTGAAGAACGGATCGAAGACGCGCGGCAACACGTCGTCGGGGATCCCCTCGCCGTCGTCGGAGACGCTCAGATAGACGGAGCGGCCGCCGGTGTCCACCAGGTCCGGTGCCCACGGCTCGACCCGGGCCGGATCGTCGGTGGTCTCGATCCGGATGGTCCCGCCCCCGGTGACGGCGTCCCGCGCGTTCACCACCAGGTTCATCATCACCTGCTCGAGGTGCGAGGGGTCGGCTTCGACGCACGTCTCGCCCGCGCCCGCCACGATCTCGAGGCGGATGTCCGAGCCGATGACCCGGCGGAGGAGGCTCTCGAAGTCCCGGAGGATGGCGTCCACCTCCACGACGAGCGTCCTCGACACGTCCTTCCGGCTGAAGACGAGGAGCTGGCGGGTCAGCGTGCCGGCGCGAGTGACCGCGGCGAGGATCGCGTCGGCGTCTTCTCTCAGCTCGCCTTCCGAGGCGAGCTCCTGGCGCAGGATCTCGGCGCTCGAGCCGATCGCCGTCAGGAGGTTGTTGAAGTCGTGGGCGATCCCGCCGGCCAGCCGCCCGATGGCCTCCATCTTCTGCGCCTGTAGAAACTCCCGCTCCAGCCGCTTCTTGTCCGTGACGTCCTCGAGGGTGCCGAGGATCGCGGGTCGGCCGTCGAGGTCCACTCTTCGCCCGTGGACCTCGACCTGGATGGCGTCGCCGTCCCGGGTGAACATCTCCTGCGTGTAGTACGCGGACTCGGCGGCCCCCTCGAAGCGCTCGCGTATGCGACGGTCCACGGCGGCGCGGTCCTCCGGAGCGACGAGGTCGCTCACCCGCATTCCGACCGCCTCCTCGGGCGGATACCCCAGGATCTCGACCCAGCGGGGGTTCACGTAGGAGAGGCGTCCATCCTCGTCGACGATGTAGATGCCGATGAGCGACTGCTCGACCAGAGCCCGGAAGCGCTCCTCCGCCGCGCGCACCGCCATCTCCGAGCGCTTGCGCTCGGTGACGTCGTGGAGGGTCAGGACGATTCCGCCGACCGCCCGGTTCCGGAGGGCGTTCCGGGCCTGGAGCTCCATGGTGCACCAGTCCCCGTCCTTGCGGCGGATGCGGAGCTCGGTAGTGGAGCGGCTCCCCGGGCGGGCTACCACCTCCTTCAGCGTCGCGCGGGCGGCCTCGAGGTCATCCGGGTGGACCAGGTCCAGGTACGACTCCCCGATCCGCTCCTCGGGACGGAATCCGAGTACCCCTTCGATGGAGGGACTCTCGTAGACGACGATCCCGTCCGGATCGACGATCTTCACCACGTCGCTGACGCCCTCCACGAGCGCCCTGTAGAGCTCCTCCCGGCGCCGGAGCTCCGCGGCCGCCCCCGTCCGCTCGACCGCGTACCGGATCGAGCGCCAGACCATCGGGGCCGTGAGCTCGCCCTTGAGCAGGAAGTCCTGGGCGCCCCGCTCCACCGCCTCCCACGCGACCTCCTCGTCGCGGAGCCCGGTGAGAACGATCACGGGGATCGCCGGAGCGACCTCGAGCATGCGATCGAGCGTCTCGAGTCCGCTCGAGTCCGGCAGATTCAGATCGAGCAGGATGACGTCGATCTTCCGGTCGACCGCCCGCTCCCGCGCCTCGTCGAGCGTGCCGACGCAGAGGAGCTCGGGCGGGGTTCCGGGAGACTCCGACAGGTGCTCCTCGACGAGCCCGACGTCGGCTGGATCGTCCTCCGCGAGCAGGATGCAGAGGTCGCGGAGATCCATCACTTGCACGGTAGCCGCACGAACGTGAGCCGGAAGTCGAAGTCGACCGGCTTCACGATGTACGAGCTCGCCTGCTTCTGATAGGCGTCGAGCACGTCGGCCTCGGCCTCGGAAGTCGTGAGGACCACGACCGGGATCTGCCGGAGCTCCGGGTCCTCCTTCATCTCGCTGGCGATCCGCCCGGAGCCCGCAACCGGATTCATCCCGGTAGCCGGATCTCCGGCTCCTCCGGGAACGGACGGTAGAGCACGACCGTCCGTCCGATCGTCTGCACCACCTGCACCCCCTCCAGGCCGTCCCGCAGGGCGTCGGCGGCCTCCTCCGTATCCTCGGGGGCACCGTCGAGGACCTTCACCTTGAGCAGCTCCCGGGTGCGGAACGCCTCCTCCACGGTCTCGAGGAGGGGCTCGCTCACGCCGTCCGATCCGATCTGGACGATCGGCTTCAGGTGGTGGGCGAGGGAGCGTAGGTGTGCGCGCTGCTTCGAGGTGAGGCGGGTCATGGCGTGGGCGGGCGGGTGGAGGGGCCGGGCTCGGGTGCGGGGGGATCGACCGGTCGGCGGTCGGCCGGGCCGGCCGCCGCGGCCGCCCGCCGGAATACCGCCACCTCCCACACGAAGGTCCGGTCGCTGGCGGCGGGGCGGAATCCGCGTTCGCCGAGGAGGGTCTCGATGCTGGGCGGCGGATGCACGTACACCCGGAAGTCGCTTCCACGGAGGCGGCGGGCGAGGTTCTGCGCCGAGATCACGGTGCGGACGCTCCACCGGTCGAGGGGGTGGACGGCGGCCCAGGTGTCGGCCGCGAGCTCCGCCGACGCCGACACGACGAACTGCTCCTCGAGGCCGCAGCAGCCGCTCACACCTCCTCCATCACTTCGAGCCCGCGCAGCCGGTGGATCGAGAGCGCGAGGGCGGCCGCGAGCATGCCGAGCGCGAGCCACGCCGCGTGGGCGGGCTCGACCGCGGCGGCCTGCCCGAACGCGACGGCGTCCGCCGTGACCGCCCGGGCGGCGGCCGTGGCGTACTCCCGAACGCTGAAGGCGCGGACGCCGAGGAACAGGCTCGCGAGGGCGCCCTCCCACGCCAGGACGTAGAGGAGGCCGAGGAGGAGGGCCCGCCTCGTGAGCAGCCCGAACGCGAGGAAGAGGGCGCCGTAGACGGCGCCCCCCACCAGGACGGCGGCCGAGAGGCCGCGCACCAGGACGTGGGTCGGATCGCCGAGGAGGATCCATCCGGCGATCACGACGCCCGGCAGGACCGAGACGACCGTGACGGCCGTGGCGACCGCCCACTTCACCAGCACGATCCGCCACCGACCGAGGGGCTTCGCGAGCACGTAGCGGAGGGTCCCGTCGTCGATCTCGAGGCCGAAGGCGGCCGTCCCGTGCACCAGCCCCATCAGCGGGAGGAGCACGGTCAGCACCATCGCGTTCGAGAGTCCCCCGTAGAAGATCTCCAGCGTGCCGGCTCCGGTCTCGCCGGTCTGGGACAGGAAGACCCACGCGACGAGGGGGGGCAGACCGCTCGCGACCACGATCGCGAGCCAGCGCCGGCGCGAGAGGAGGAGCCGCCAGGTGATCCGGGCGACGGCCCGGTCGGCCCCGGGGCCGACCCGCTTCCCGCTCATCGCTCCACCAGGTAGCCGAAGACGCTCTCGAGCGACTCGTCGGCGGGCACCAGCTCCCTCAGGCCCACCCCCCGCTCGCGGGCGATCCGCGGGAGCGCCCGGGTGAAGGCGCCCCGGTCCGAGGCGCGCACCACCACGTGGTCCCGGTCGAACTCCACCCCCGAAACCGACTCCTCGGCGACCAGGGCGGAGGCGAGGCGCCGGTCGTCGGTGGAGCGGAGGGTGAAGGTGTGGGGCCGGTCGGTCATGAGCCGGCGGACCTCCCGGAAATCGCCGGAGGCCGCCAACCGGCCCGCGACGACCACCAGGACCTGGCTCGCGAGCCGGTGCAGCTCCTCGAGGATGTGCGTGCTGAAGAGGATCACCCGCCCCCGCTCGGCGCTCCGGCGGAGGAGGTCGATCATCTGGAGCCGCTGGCGCGGGTCCATGCCGTTGAAGGGCTCGTCGAGCAGCAGCACCTCCGGGTCGTGGACGAGCGCCGCGGCCACCTTGATCCGCTGGCGCATCCCCTTGGAGTAGGTGCCGGTCCGCCGATCCGCGTCCGCCGTCAGCTCGACCTGCTCGAGCGCGCGCTCCGTCGCGTCTTCCGGGTCCTCCAGCCCGTGGAGATCTGCGTTCGCCCGCACGAACTCCCGGCCGGTGAGGAAGGGGTAGACGTCCTCGCGCTCGGGTACGACGCCGATCCGCCGGTAGAGCTCCGGGTTCCTCCACGGGACCGCCCCGTCGACCTCGACCGAGCCCGACGAGGGGCGCAGGAAGCCGGCGACCAGGTGGAGGATCGTCGTCTTGCCGGCCCCGTTCGGACCGAGGAGGCCGGTGACGCCGGGGCCGACCCGGAAGGAGACGTCGTTCACGGCCACCACGTTGCCGTACCACTTCGACGCGCCGCGGAGCGTCACACCGGGGGTGCTCATCCGCCGAGCCTCCGGTACCGGATCCGGAGCACGGCTCCCCAGAAGGCCACGTAGCCGGCGGCCGCCGCCGCGTACACGCTTCCCGGCAGGTCCAGGCTCCCCACCAGCCCCCGGGGGTCGGGCGTCGCGCCGAACGCCCAGTGGATGAAGCCGTCGAGGACGACGAGGGGGCTGGCGAGGATCAGCCAGGCCCCGCTCTCCCCGCCGGGGGTTCCCTGTAGGAGGTCGACGAACGCGCCGGCCAGGAGGAAGTAGCCGATGACGGCCCCCGCCGCGATCCCCCTCCGCTCGGTGAAGGAGGCGATGGCCACCGCGATCGTCGCCAGCATGAGCGCGACCACCGTGGACGAGGCGAGGATCGGGGGCAGCACGTGGAGCTCGCTCCTGAGCGCCGGCCACGGCTCGGCCGCGACGAAGACCCGTCCCGCGAAGAGGACGAGCTGCGGCACGAGGGCGAGGAGGAAGACCGCCGCCGCCAGCGAGCCGACGCGCGCCAGGACGTAGTCGTCTCTCCGGAGCGCGCGGGCCAGGTAGAGGACGAGGGACTTCGAGCGCAGGTCGGCACTCACGAGCTCCGGGGCCTGGGCCGCGCAGAAGAGCGCGAAGACGACCGCCGTGCTGAGGAAGTAGTTCTCGTAGCGGACGAGCTCGAGCGCTCCGCCGCTGTACGCCGCGACCGCCGACTGGATCACGGCCGGGAGCACGATCACCGCCCCCAGGAGGAGCGGGACGAGGCGGGAGCGGAGGCCACGGCCCACGGCGAACACGACGCCGAGGCCGTGCAGGAAGAGAGAGCGGACGGCGTAGCCCCTTCCCAGCCGCTCGCCGTCGTAGCGCTGGTAGCCGAGGTCGTAGAGGGTGCCGGCCGTGCCCTCCGCTGGAGATGTCAGGTCAGGCAATTTCGCTTGACCGGAAGAGGTCTTCGAGCCGGTGGCGTCTCCGCTGCAGCCGGACCAGGGGGATCCCGAGATCGGCGGCGGCGTCCCGCACGAGGTCGTACAGACCGTCGTCGTCGAGGGCCATCCGCAGCACACCGGGACCGTCTCCTTCCACCTCCACACCGTCGTCGGCGAGGCGCCGCGCCAGGCGATCGGCGCCCTCGTCCACCTCGACCGTGAGCACGGCCGTCTCCCGGGTGAAGGAGCCGATCGAGGCCGAGTGCACGATCCGTCCCGCGTCGATCGCCACGAGGTGGTCGCACACGCGCTGGATCTCGCCGAGCAGGTGGGAGCAGACGACGACGCTGATCCCCATCTCCTCGCCCGTCCTCCGGATCAGGTCGAGCATCTCGTCGCGCCCGGCCGGATCGAGCCCGTTGGTGGGCTCGTCGAGGAGGAGGAGGTCCGGATCGTGGACCAGCGCCTGTGCGAGCTTCACCCGCTGCTTCATGCCGGTCGAGTAGCCGTCCATCATCCGGTAGCGCGCCTCGTACAGGCCGACGTGGCGGAGCATCTCGGCGGAGCGCTCCCGGGCGGCGCTCCGGGGCAGCCCGGAGATCCGCGCCATGTGCGCCACGAAGTCCGCCGCGCTCTGATCCGTGGGAAGGCAGTCGTGCTCGGGCAGGTAGCCCGTGCGCTCGCGGACGCCGATCGGCTCGGCGGTGGGGTCCCGGCCGAGCACCTCGACGCTGCCCCCGTCGGGGGCGAGGAGCCCGAGGAGGATCTTGAGGAAGGTGCTCTTTCCCGCCCCGTTCGCACCGACGAGGCCGACCAGCCCCGGCTCGAGCTCGAGGGTGAGACGGTCGAGGGCGACGACCCCGCCGGGGTACCGCTTGGTGAGATCGTCCGCGCGGAGGAGGGGCACGGCAGCCGGGTGAGGGGAGGGAGCGGACCGGAGCGTGCGAAGCTACGGGCCCCGCACGGGCGCCGCAAAAGAAGGGGGCGGCCGTGCTCCCTCCCGCTCAGACGGCCGTGCCCGCTCCCTCGAGGACCGGGGGCGCCGCCGGCGGCGCGGGTGGCTCGGCCGGTGGGGCGGCTTCACGCGCGGCCCGTGCGGCACGATAGGCCCGCGGAAAGGACCAGAGGACGAGCCCGATGCCGGCGAGCGTCACCAGATAGGCCGGGATGAAGCGGAGGTTCACGCCGTGGAAGGGGATCTCCTCCGCGAGGGCGCGGAGCACCCGGGGGCCACCCCAGAGGACGAGGGCTCCGACCGGGACGGGCCATGCGGCGCGCCAACCCCCGAGACGCACGAGGCCATAGGTCACGAGCCCCATCGCCGTCGTGAAGATGACGGGCTCGGAGTAGATCCAGGGCATCCCGAGGCCGAAGGTGCCGAGGATGCCGGCCACCGAGCCGGTCACCAGGCAACAGCTGCACCCGGCGGCGAGCCCCATGCCCGCGGCCGCGGTGTATCCGCCTCTGCTTCCTTCGGGCGGACGGTACGCCCGGAGGAAGCCGAGCACGATCGCCGCCGCGCCGAGGACGTAGAGCGCGAATCCGGCCATGTGCCCGGGTGGATGCGGGATCCCGGCCTGCGTCATCACCGACGCGGGGGCCAGGAGCGCGCCGCCGGCGATGAGGGCGAGCCCCCCGGCGGCGAGGACGGCGGCCTTCCGGCTGATCTGCCAGAGCCCCCAGACGAGGAGCACGGCCCCGACTCCGAGGAAGAAGGGGTGGACCACGGGGTTCGTCGCGGCGATCCCCGCCACGCCGAGGAGGCCCACCGTGCCGGTGGCCGCTCCGCAGGAACAGACCGCCAGGATGCCCGCCCCCCCGAGGGACGCTCCGGTCGCCGTGCGTACGTCGCTCATTCCTCGCTCCGTGTTTCGGGTCTCGTCTCGGTCCGCGCGGGCCGGCACCTCACGCCTCGATCCGGTCGCTCACGCCTCGATCCGCTCCTGCAGGCGCTCCGTCACCTGCCGCACCGCCCGCACGGCCGGCGCGTCCGGCGCGTGGTCCACCGGTGCGCTGCCGGCCCGCTCCGCCTCCAGGAGGGTCTCGTCCCAGGGGACCTCGCCCAGCAGGGTGAGCTCGTGGCGCTCCGCGAACTCCTCCAGCGCCTCGCGGTCGGGGCCTCCCCGCACCTTGTTCGCGACTCCGAAGGTATGGCGGATCCCGAGCTCGCGCGCGAGCTCGACGACCCGCCGGCCCGTCTCCAGGGCGCGGTAGTAGGGCTCGAGGACGGCGACGACGGCGTCCACGTGCCGCCCGGTGCCCCGGCTCAGGTGCTCGAGCCCGGCCTCCATGTCGAGCACGACGTCACCGACGGCCTCCGGCGCCGAGACGATCTCTCCGACGAAGCCGCGGACCGCGGCGTGGGCGGAGCACATTCACCCGCCGCCCCCGTGGCCGACGGCCTCCATCACCATCAGCCGCACCCCGTCCGGGCCCGTGCGGCCGTACTCCTCCAGCACCTCGCCCACCGGCCGGGTCAGGGCCAGCCGGGTGGTCCCGTCCGGCTCCTCGACCCGCTCGAGGAGGCTCCGGGGGAGCCCTTCGGGCAGATCGGCGACGCGCTCGAAGCCGAGCACCGCCGCCAGGTTCGGATTCGAGTCGGCGTCCACGGCCAGGACGCCCCGCCCCTGTCGGGCCAGCGTCCGGCAGAGGATGGCCGACAGGGTGGTCTTTCCGGTCCCTCCCTTTCCCGCGATGGCCACGTGCATGCTCGTACTCTCCCTTCGGGGGATTCCGGGTCAGGCGGGGGTGTGGGCGTCGTGGCCGTGGCGTCGGGCCAGACAGTCGATCGCGGCGGCGGGATCGTCGTGACAGTCGCAGTCCGGATCGGCGCACTCGCCGTGAGCCTGGGCGGTGAGGCCGCTGAACTCGTCCGCGAACCGGCGGCCGCCCTCGGCGACCCCCCTGTCCGTCAGCCGGTACCGCTCGTCCTCCGTACGCTCGACGAGGCCCATCTCCCGCAGGGCGTGGAGCGTCGTCTCCAGCTCGGCCGCTCCCTCGCCCAGGAGGGGCAGGAGGTCCGCCGGAGTGGTGCTGTCACCCAGCCCCTCCCCCCGCATCCAGAAGAGGATCTGGAGGACCTCGTCCCGGCGGCGGAGCCCGGCGTCCGAGCCCGAGGTTCCGTCAGGCACGTCGGGAGCCCCCCCGGCGATCCCCTCAGCCACGGATCGAGCCTCCCGTCTTCCCGGCGACCGGGGAGCCGGGCATCCGGGCGCCCGGCCGTCCCGCGCTTCTGGCGGCCTCGCGCACCGCGGAGCTCGCCCCGAGCCTCGCGGCGAGCCATCCCGGCGCCCAGGCCAGCGTCGCGACCGCGAGGGGGAGGAAGACGTGATCGCTGACCATGTGGATCATGTCGATGCTCCCTCCGAGGGGGGCGATCGCGATCCCCTCCAGGAGGGAGAGGGTGCAGGCGACACCGCTCGCCATCCAGACGGCCCCGTAGGCGGTGAGGGTGCCCCGGAGGGCCGTCCCGCCGATCCCCGGCATCCGCGAGAGGAGGAAGGGACGGAAGGCGAGCACCAGGGCCACCGCCGCCAGCACCAGGGAGGCGGGGAAGATGTAGAAGTACGCCGTGCCGTGGTCCGGCGCGTTGAAGACGGAGTACCGGAAGGCGACGTACCCCGTGAGCCAGAGGGCGGAGAGGGCCAGCGCCACCCGGAAGGCGGTCCAGCCCCTTCCTCCCCCGGATCGGCCCCGAGTGCTTCCGGGCTCCGGTGTTTCCGGAGCGCTCGGCGTGCCTGTCGGGTTCATCGCTCCTCCCTGGTCTCGAATCGGCGAGTTTCCTCCGCGTACGACCCGCCGCGCTTCTTCAATGGCACTCCAGCAGCCGCCGGACCTCGGCGACCCCCCGCCCCACCGCCCGGTCGACCCTCTCGGTCAGGTCGAGCCCGAGCTCCGTCCTTCCCGGCTGGCACCCCACAATGTAGAGCCGTTCGGGAAGGATTCCCAAGGCCTGTGCCATCACCAGGACCTTGGCCGGCACGGTGTAGTGCGTGTCGGCCAGGAACCGGCCGCGCTCGTCCTCGTCGAAGTCGTCCAGATCCGGCACCTCCGGCCGGAGCGTATAGACGGTTCCCGGCTCGCCCTCCCGGTCCACCGCGTCCACCAGGATCAGCGCGTCGTAGCCGTCCATCAGGTCCTGGACGAGGTGGATCCCTCCGGTGCCGACCTCCGTCAGCCGCACGCCTTCCGGGAGCTCCTCGTGGGCCAGAGCCTCGAGCACTCGCACGCCGAAGCCGTCGTCCTCCTCCAGGACGTTTCCCATTCCCGCGACGAGCGTGCGGGTCGCGGAGACCGGGCCCGCTGCGGGGGGGCTCATCGAACCACCACCCAGACCTCGTCGCCCTTCACCTCCACGGGAAGGGGGTCCAGGCCCGGCCCCTGTCCCTCGACCGCGGACCCGTCGTCCAGGTGGAAGCGGCACCCGTGCCAGGGGCAGCGCACCACGTCGCCGTCCCGGGCCCCGAGGTGGAGCGGGAGGATGGAGCCGGGACAGGCGTTGCGGTACGCCCGTAGGGAATCGCCCACCCGCGCGAGAAGGATCGCGGCGCCGTCCTCGAGGATCCCCCGCAGGGAGCCCGGCTCCACCTCGGCGACGTGTCCTGCCGCCACCCTACGGGAGGGGGCCGGCCCCGCCGTCCCGTTCCTCAGCTTCCGATCGAGTCGCTGCACCTTCTCGAGCGGCACGAAGGAGGCCGCCGCCCCGTCGTCCATCCGGACCCGGAAGGAGGCCGGCCCCGCACCCTCCCCTGCCCCCGAGGTCCGCTCCGTCACCTCCACCACGCTCCTCCCCTCCTCTCCGATCGTGGCGTCGTGAAGCAGGAGGAGGTTCGCCACCACCGGGTCCTCCAGAGCCTGCCGGAGGAGCTCGCCATGCCCGACAAGGAGCGCCGTGAGGCGCCGGAGGCCCTCCCCGTGGAGCCGGGCCAGCGACTCGACCATTCCCGACGCCCACTCCCGGATCCGGGGGTCGTCGTGCGCCTCGGCCTCGGCCACCATGCGGTCCAGGCGGGCCACCACCTCCTCGAGATCGGGAGAGGTCATGCCCCCACCTCGCCCACGGTCTCCGTCTCGGACTCCGCGCTCGAACCCGGGCCGCGGCGAGGCGCGGTCTCCCCCGCGTCCCCGGCGAGGGGCTCCACCGGCAACCGGTGGAACCCCGTCCCGGCGGCCTCCCGCACCCGGGCGCGGATCCGCTCGAGGGACTCCGCGACCGCCGGGCTGAACTCCTCGCCCGCCTCCTCCACCGCGGGCTCGACCTCCACCACGGCCACCTCGCCGGGAAGCGTGTCCAGAGCCGCCGTGACGAGGACGAGGTTGTCCAGGCCCACCACGCCGGTCACCGCCTCCGACACCCGGGCCTGGAGCTCCTCCTCGTCGGGGAGCTCTCCGCTCCACCGGTAGGCGTGGACGGTGCCGGCCGGACGCCCGCGCCGGACCGCCCCGAACACGACGACCCGATCGAAGGAGGGGCTCTCCTCCATGAGGCGCTGCGCGACGGCCACGGGTCCGTAGTGGAGGTCCTCCACCACCACCCCGGCGGGCCACGACTCCTCCACGAGCTCACCGGAGAGCACCGGGCCCACCGAGAAGTCGCGGAGGAAGGAGTAGCCGACGCCGCCCACCAGGACGCGGGGTCCGGCGGCGTTCGCCGGATCCACCCGGAGCGGTCTCACGGAGCGGCCCCCCTTCGAGCGGGCCTCAATCCTCCACCCCGCACGCACAGGTGTTGACCTCGGTGGTGACCACGCGGTCCGTGCCGTCGACGTGCATGTGCGTGGTGCACGGCATGCACGGATCGAAGCTCCGGATGGTCCGCAGGATGTCGACTCCGCGGAAGGAGCCGCCCCCGCTCCCGTTCTCCTCCCGCTCCTCCAGGATCGGCGTGTTGAGGACGGCCTCCTCGTAGGGGCCGGGGTTTCCCCACGGATCCTGCGGCGAGGCGTTCCAGGTGGAGGGTGTGACGATCTGGTAGTTCGCGATCTTGCCGTCCTGGAGCTCCAGGTGGTGCGTGAGCCAGCCCCGGCCGGCCCCCCAGAAGCCGACCCCCACCTGCCGCCCCTTCTTCGGGACCTCGAAGGGGGTGGACACCTTCGTCTCGCCGCGCTTCATCAGGTCCATGCCGATCTCCCAGTTGGCCAGGGCGATCAGCGCGGTCTCCGGGATGCAGTAGGCCCGGGCCCGGTTCCGCTCGAAGGCGTTCCAGCTCTCGGGGACGTGCCATTCGAGCTCCCTCTCCGGAAGCGAGCCCCGGGGAACCCGCATCCGGAGGGAGTGCCCGGTGGCCTCCAGGTACCGGCTCTCCGGGTGCTCCTGCGCCAGCGCGGTCGTCCAGAGGCGGGCGTAGGAGCCCGCCTCCATGGACTGGCGGTCCCACCGGGGCGACTTCGCCCAGGAGTACTTCTCCCGCCAGTTCTGGCCGGTCGGCTTCGGGCGGGTCTCCTGGTTCCACGGATGGTAGCGGCTCAGCGGGTTGCCCAGGGAGTCGGTGGGATGACGCTCCGAGCCCCACTCCTCGTAGAAGGAGTGCTCCACGAACTCTTCGACCCCCATGTTGATCTGGTGGAGGTCGGTGGTCACCAGCTCACCGTCGACGATCACGCCCGGCGTGAGCCAGCGGCGCCGGCCCCACGTCCCGGCGTTCTCGTACTTCGCGTCGTACGCCTCGTGGTGGTCGAAGATGCCGGTGTCGACGAGGTTCCTCGACCGCGATCCGACCTCCCGCTGCCGGGGCTCCATGTCGTAGAAGAACTCGGTGAGGTCGTCCCAGATCCCCACCACCTTCTGCGAGTAGTCGAAGAACTTCCGGAGCCGGTTGTAGACCTCGTTCATCACGGTCGGGTCGACCGTGGTGCTCATCCCCCCGGGGACGATGGTCTGGGGGTGCGGGTACTTGCCGCAGATGAGGGCGTAGGCCTCCCGGGTGACCCGCGTCATGTGCAGCGCCTCGAGGTAGAGGCTGCCGGTGAGCGGATTCATCTCCGTCATCAGCTCGGCCATGGTGTCGAAGCCGTGGAGCTCCGAGGAGGGACACGACCACCCCTGCGCGCGGTCCCAGTACGACGGATTCGTCTGCCGGACGACCTTCTCCGAGTAGTCGGGGCCGGCGAGCAGGAAGAGGTGGAGCGGGTGGTCGTAGAGGAACTCGAGGGCCAGCGCCATGTTGCGGATCACGATGCCCAGCGGGGGTGGCGAGATCCCGAAGGCCATCTCGATCGCCATCGCCGAGCACGTGGAGTGCACTCCGCCGCAGACCCCGCATGCGCGGCTCGTGATGTAGATGGCGTCCCGCGGGTCCCGCCCCATGGCGATGATCTCGTAGCCCCGGAAGAGGGTGCCCATGGAGCGGGCCTCGAGCACCTCCCCCTTCTCGAGGTCGCAGACGGTGTGGAAGGCGAGGGCCCCGGCGACGCGGGTCACCGGATCGAAGTCCTTCGCTTCGATGTAGCCGTTCTTCGCCAGGAGCTCCTCGATCTGGTCCCGGTCGAGCTGCTTCGGTGCGCTGTGCCGGATCTCCTTCTGGGTGTACGGATCCGGAATCGCCTCCCGGAGGGTGGCGGTGCCGTTCTCGTCGAAGTCGATCGGAAGGTTCTTGAAGCACATGGCGGGCTCGGAGGAGGGCGGGTCGGCTCAGCGCTCGAAGGTGGTGGCGGCGGCGGCGAGGTGCTTCCGGACCGCCGCGAAGGACGACTCGGTCCGGGACATCACGTCCCGGAGCTCCGCCACGGGTACGTCGACGCCGTCGGTGCGCTCCGCCACCCGCTCCAGGCCGTCGGCGAGGTCCCGGACGTGGACGCGCGCCATCCAGAGGGTCCACGCGATGGCGATCAGGTAGCCGGCGAGCACCAGGACCACGGCCCCGATCACCGCCAGGGTCGACCAGTAGAGGATCATGGCAGCGCTCCTGACGCGGGACCGGCCGGCGGGCTCCCCGGGCCCTCGGCGGAGGCGTCGCCCCTTCGCCCGGCGAGGACCCCCTCGAGCCGAGCCGCCCGCTCCTCCAGCCGGGATCCGTGGTCCGGCAGCACGCGCGCCTTCTCGACGGTGCCGCGCAGGGCGGCCAGCGAGCCCACGTGGTCGGCGATCCCGCCGCCCGCCGCGAGCGCCTCGTGCGTGAGCCGCCGGATCTGGCGGGACGCTCGCAGCGTGCGATGCAGGAGATAGATCGTGAGGGGGACGATCACGAGGACCGTCAGTCCGAGGGCGATCCACCAGAGGGCGAGGACGGCCGTCGAGTCGGTCAGGCGCACGCTCATCGGCCCGCCCCCTGCGCCTCGAGGTGGGAGAGGAGGGCGTCCATCCCCTCCTCCACCTCCGCCAGACCGCCGTCCATCCGCTCCAGCACTCCGTCCACCTGCTGGGTCGAGGGCCCGATGGAGCCCGTCTGTCGCTCGATGGCCCGGAGGCCCCAGCGGATCTTGGCGAGACCGCTCATCCGGTCGCCCATGTTCTCGCCCATGTAGCTGATCTGCCCGCCCCCGATCGCCTCGAGGAGGCCGATGATACGGAGCAGGCCGACCACGAGGATCGCCACCAGGAGGAGGACGAGCACGATGGTGAGCACCGTGAGGAGCGTCATCGTCTCCCTCCCTCCCAGCCGGTCACGCACCAGGGGCAGCCGGGGCATCCGGCCGCGTGCTCCCGGAGGCGGCCCACCGCGTCGCTCGCCCGGCCCACCTCCCGCACGGCACGGTCTCCCGCGACGCCGATGCGGCGGAGCAGGTCCAGGTGGGCGGTGTTGTTCGCGACGTAGGGGCCCTGCACCCATATCTCCGCCACGGTGCGACGGATGGCGTCGGCCGAGCGCACGATCCAGGCGAGGAGGAGGGCGACGACACCGGCCACCACCGCTCCGACCCCGAGGCTGATCCACCAGAGGGTCTCGGCGTCCATCGACGCGATCCAGGCCGTCATCGCTCCGCCTCCGATCCTGCCGCCGCGCCCCCGAGAGACCCGTGGACGGTCCTGGCCAGGCCGTCGGTCGCCTCGGCGACCGCACGGGCGTGGCCATGGACGGCTTCCACGTCGCGGAGGACGGGCTCGAGCTCCCAGATCGCGTCGGTGTTCCCGCGGATCCGCCGGACCGCCTCCAGGGCCCGTCGGGCCTCGCGGTCGATGCTTCGCGCCACGAGCACGATCGCGACGAGGAGGGTCGCGGCGACGACGACCACCGCCCCTCCCACCGCGTACCAGAACTCCCAGCGGGTGAAGAGCTCGGGGACCTCGAAGGGGGTCACGGCATCCTCCTCGGGCTCATTCGAGCGGGTAGTCCTCGTCCCGGCCCGGCCGGGACAGGGGGTACTCCACGTCGTCTCCCTTCCGGCCGGGCTTCTTCACGCCCCAGAACTGCCAGACCTCGTAGAAGAAGTGGAGCACGTCCCGGAACCACCCCGGCTCGCGGACCCGGTCCCACCCGGTGGGCACGTGATCCGCAGCGTCCCAGCGGGGCTCGCGGTTCAGGTTCTCGTTGGACAGGGAGCGGAGGCGCCGGACCACCGAGCCCAGGGTGCGCGATCCCATGGTCGAGAGCATGGAGCCGGGAGGGGTCTTGTAGAAGGGGCTGAACTTGTCGGGAAAGCCCGGCATCGTGCAGCCGATGCAGACGCCTCCGGCCTCCATGCATCCGCCGTGGTGGTTGATGGCCCCCCTCTTCACGATGTTGCAGTTGACCACCGGCCCCCAGCAGCCGACCTCCACCAGGCACTCCTTGTCCCCGTACTCCTCGGCGAAGAGGCCTTCCTCGTAGTATCCGGCCCGGGTGCAGCCGTGGTGGACCGTCTCCTCGAAGAGCCAGGCGGGCCGGCCGAGGGAGTCGAACTCGGGAATCGGCCCGATCCCCTGCAGGTAGAGGAGGATCGCGGCTACCGTCTCCGTGAAGTTGTCGCCCAGCGGAGCGCACCCGGGGACGTTCACCACCGGGAGCCCGAAGGCGCTCCGGAAGTCCTCGCCGAGGAGGTCCATCACGCTCATCGCGCCGGTGGGGTTTCCCACGGCCGCCGGGATCCCCCCCCACGTGGCGCACGTTCCGATGGCGATCACGGCCGCCGCATCCTCGGCCATCCGCTCGAGCCAGCCGGCCGTGGACCGGGGCTGCGGACTGCCGTCCATCACCTCCACGCCCATGGCCGACCAGTATCCGCCCGTACGCTGGGCGATCGACTCGTCCGCGATCGAGCCCTCGTAGACCACGACGTACGGCGCCTCGAGCTCTCCCTCCACCGCCATCTCGTAGTTGCGGACGAACTCGTCGCCCGCCTCGACGGAGAGCACCGGGTGGTGTAGCTCCACCTTCGGAAGCCCGGGAAGCGTCCCGTTGAGGAGGTCCTCGATGCTCGGGTTCGTCGCTCCGGCGGTGGAGATGGTGCAGCCGTCGCAGCTCATACCGGCGAGCCAGAAGACGTGGATCGTGTCGATCGGCCCTTCCGGCAGGAGCTCGGAGCGGGGCTTCTCCCGGGCCCGCTCGAGGCGCTCCTGCGAAGTGGCGTGGAGCGACCCCGAGGGGGGGATCTCGCTGCCCCGCTCCTGGACCGGGACCGGCGTGTCCGTCTGGGCCATCGTCCCCTCCGTCCGTGAGTGCCGTCAGGGGCTGCGAGGACCGTGCCGCCCTCCGGCGCCGACTCCTCTCGCCTCCTCAGCAGATCCGGGGCAGCGCGTCGCCGACCAGCGTGTCCAGCACCCGGCTCCCGCCGAGCGCCGTCCGCACGTACACCGTCCCCGGCGGATCTTCTCCGACGACGCCGATCTCCCGCGCGCCTTCTCCCAGGGGATGGGAGCGCAGGACCTCCAGCGCCCGGTCGGCGCGGTCGGGCGAGACGATCGCGACCATCCGCCCCTCGTTCGCCATGTGCAGCGGGTCGATCCCGAGCAGCTCGCAGGCGCCGCGCACGTCCCTCCGCAGCGGGATCGACTCCTCGTGCAGCTCCACCGCGACGCCCGAAGCGCGGGCGATCTCGTTGAGGACCGCGGCCACGCCCCCCCGGGTGGCGTCCCGGAGACAGCGCACACCCTCGCCCGCCTCGTCGAGGAGGACCCGCGTGAGGCCGTTGAGCGGGGCCGTGTCGCTCACGATGTCCGACTCGAGGGCCAGATCCTCCCGGGCGAGCAGGACGGCGACCCCGTGCTCGCCGATCGAGCCGGAGACGAGGATCCGGTCGCCCGCGCGGGCACCGGCCGGAGAGAGCTCGACGTCGGGGCGCACCACGCCGATCCCGGACGTGTTCAGGTAGAGGCCGTCGCCCTTCCCTTTCTCCACCACCTTGGTGTCGCCGGCGACCACCCGGACGTCGGCCCGGTCCGCCGCCTCGCCGAGCGAGCGCACGACCCGCTCGAGGACCTCCGTGTCCAGCCCCTCCTCGAGGATCAGGCCCACGGAGACGAAGAGGGGGCGTGCGCCGACCACGGCGAGGTCGTTCACCGTCCCGTGGACCGCGAGGGAGCCGATGTCGCCTCCCGGGAAGAAGAGTGGCCGCACGACGAAGGAGTCGGTGGTGAAGGCGAGCCGCGCCTCCATCCCGTCCAGCTCGAGGACGGCCGCGTCGTCCATCCGGCCGAGGACGGGATCGTCGAGAAGGGGGCGGAAAAGTCCGTCGATGAGCTTCTGGGTCGCCCTCCCGCCCGAGCCGTGGCTGAGCGTGATCCGGGGCCCGACGGAGGCGCTTCCCCCCTCGCGCCGGGTCCGCTCCGCCTCCTCGATCTCCCGGAGGACCTCGGAGAGGCCCCGGCCGTTCTCCGCGCTCACGGTGCCTCCCCCGGCCGTGGCTCCCGGTCCGGCTCGGGCGCGGGCCTGGATCCCACGATCGGCAGGGCAGCGCCGTCGCGCTCCGCCCGGGCCTTCTCCCTCAGCCCGAGACGGCCGTACTTGAACGCCGCGGCGCAGGCGCCCTCGGAAGATACCATCGGGCTTCCGAGCGGATCGTCGGGGGTGCACTCGGTTCCGAAGACGCGGCACTCCCACGGCTTGAGGACTCCCTTCAGGACCTCGCCGCACTGGCACGCCTTGGGGTCCGCCACGCGGATCCCCGGGACCGGGAACCGCCGCTCCGCGTCCCAGTCGGCGAACTCGTCCCGGATCCGGAGCGCGCTCTCGCTGATGAAGCCGAGGCCCCGCCACTCGTACTGCGGCCGCATCTCCATCGTCTCGTGGATCGCCTCGACCGCCTTCGGGTTCCCCTCCGGGCGCACGACGCGCTTGTACTGGTTCTCGACCTCGCGTCGCCCGCCCCGGAGCTGCTCCAGGAGCATGAGCACGGAGTGGATGATGTCGAGGGGCTCGAAGCCGGAGATGACGACCGGGCGCTCGTAGCGCTCCGGGATCCAGCGGAACGGCTCGGTGCCGATGATCGTGGACACGTGGCCCGGGCCGAGGAAACCGTCGAGGAGCATCCCCGGCGAGTCGAGGATCGCCTTGATCGCCGGCAGGATCGTGACGTGGTTGCAGAAGACCGAGAAGTTGCCGATGCCGGCCTCCCGTGCGCGGAGCAGCGTCACGGCCGTCGAGGGGGCGGTCGTCTCGAAGCCGACGGCGAAGAAGACCACCTCGCGGTCGGGGTTCTCCGTCGCGATCCGGAGCGCGTCGAGCGGGGAGTAGACGAAGCGGACCTCGGCCCCCTGCGCCTTCGCGTCCAGCAGGCTCTCCTCGCTCCCCGGCACCCGCATCATGTCGCCGAAGGTGGTGAAGAGCACGTTCTCGCGCCGGGCGATGTCGAGGGCGTCGTCCACGCGCCCCATCGGCATGATGCAGACGGGGCACCCCGGGCCGTGGACCAGCTCCACCCCGTCGGGCAGGAGCTGGTCGATCCCGTGGTGGTAGATCGTGTACGTGTGACCCCCGCAGACCTCCATGAGGTTGAACTCGTCGTCGTCGGCGAGGTCGGCGATCCGGTCCAGGAGGCGCCGGGCGACGACCGGGTCGCGGTACTCGTCGAGGTGCTTCATCGGAGCCCGGGGTGCGCGGAGGTCCCGGCGGGCCGGGACGATGCGGAAGGTGCGGACGTCGAGTGACCCGACCGGGGCGCCTCGGAAGCGAGGAGGTGGCGCACCAGGACGAGGAGGGTGTGGTAGGCGGTGGCGTGGGCCTCCTGGATCCGGGGGATGTGCTGGGACGGTGCGACCACCAGGACGTCGAGCCAGCTCGCGTCGCGGAGCACGCCCCCGTCGTAGCCGGTGAAGGCGAGGGTTCCGAGACCCCGCCGAGCCGCCTCACGGAGCGCCTCCACCACGCTTCCGCTCCGGCCGCTGGTGCTGAACCCGACCGCCACGTCCCCGGCCCGGCCGTACGCGACGAGCTGCCGGAGGAAGACGTGGTCGGGGCCGATGTCGTTGGCCAGCGCCGTCAGGATCGCGGGGTCGGCGCCGAGGTCGAGCGCCGGCAGGGAATCCGCCTCCGGGTCCGGGGGATGGAGCAGGTCGGCGACCAGGTCCTCGGCGTCCGTCGCGCTTCCCCCGTTGCCGAAGGAGAGGACCTTCCCGCCGTCGCGGAACGAGCTGGCCATCATCACGGCCGCGCGGCAGAGGGCCTCCCCGGATCGTGCCCAGAGGGCGTCCCTGAGGGCGGTCACGGCGCGCGCCTTGGCGAGCGTGGATTCGCGGACCTCGGCCAGGACCCTCTCCTCCACGGCGGCCGAGGAGGTGCGCTCGTCGTCCAGGAAGGGGTAGAGGCCGCGGGTGGGGTCAGCCACGGCGGGTCCTGCGGGAGCGCAGGGCGCCTGCATCGCCCGCCAGCGAGGCGATCGCGAACCCCCCGTGGACGACGAGATCCACTCCGACCTCCGCCCCGTCCACGAGATCGAGGGCGACCACCTCGTCGCCGTCGTCGAAGCGCACCCTCGCAGAGCGTGCGTCGACGATCTCGAGGACGCGCCCCACCCGGCCCTCGTCGGTGCACACCACGCAGTGCCCCGGACCGTGGTCGGTGGGCTCGCACGATGCCGGGCTCCCGCCACCGGCGTCTCCCGCGTCGGACGCCACCGGTGTCATGCGAGCACCTTCTCGTTCTCGAAGAAGACGTGCACCAGCTCCCAGAGCACGTGGTAGAGGGTCTCGTGGACCTCCTGGACGACCGTGGGATCGTCGTGTGCCACCACGAAGAGGTGGTCGACCTCGAGGCTCTCCCGTCCGAGCGTCGCGAGCGTGAGGAGGCCCCGCTCACGCGCTTTCTCCGTCCATGCGTCCAGGCGGCCGGCGCCCCGGGCGGACATCGCCAGCAGCATGTCGTCCGGCTCGGAGAGGGTGGCGAGCCGCCGGGGTCCGCTCTGCGGGGCCTCGAGCGCCAGCGCCGGAAGCGCGCGCTTGCCGACGAGAACCGGATGGACGAACTCCACCGCCACGTGGCGGGCGTCGGAGCGGCCCGCGGCGCCCTCACCCACGGCCAGGAGTCGCCCGCCGCGATGGAAGCGGCGCGCCATGTCGCGGCACGCCGTGCTGATGCGGTCGGCCTCGCGGTCGAAGAAGACGTCGGAGGCCTCGGCCACGGCCGAGAAGCGGGTGCGTCCGAGCGCCTGGAGCTCCGACCCCTTCATCCGATGTCACTCCCGGTGAAGTCCTCGAGCTCCTGGTCGAGCTCGCCGCCGAGACTCTCGAGAAACGCCCAGGTCTCCGCCGCTTCCTCCTCGTCGATCTTCGAGAGGGCGAAGCCGACGTGGATGAGCACCCAGTCGTCGACCTCGAGCCCGTCCGGCAGGAGGAGCGCGACGTTGACCTTCCGACGCACGCCGGATACGTCCACCCGGGCGATGTGCCGGTCGTCGGTGACGAACTCCTCGACCCGTCCGGGGATCCCCAGGCACACGGCTCAGTCTCCTCCCAGCCGGGCCGCCGCGACCACCGCCTGTCCGAAGCTCAGCCCGCCGTCCCCCGGGGGAGTCCGTCGGTGGAGGAGGACCCGGAAGCCCCTCCGCTCCAGCGCGGGGACGGCTCGTTCGGTGAGGATCCGGTTCAAGAACACCCCTCCTGTGAGCGCCACGGTCTCGACCCCGCATTCGGCGCGGGCCCGGAGGCAGCCGGCCACCACGGCGTCGGCTACCGCCTTGTGGAAGCGGGCGGCGATCCGGCCTTCGGCCGTGCCGGCGGCACGATCGTCGAGCACTCGATGCACGATCCGTGCGGGATCCCACGTCCAGGGGGCGGACTCCCCTTCCACGAGATCGACCGGGTAGCTTCCGTGTTCCCCGGCGTCCACGGCGGCTTCGAGTGCCATGGCGGCCTCCGCCTCGAATCGGACGGTCGTCCGGATGCCGACGAGCGCGGCGACCGCGTCGAAAAGGCGCCCTACGCTGGATGTGGGAGGACTCGCCACGCCGCTCCGGAGGAGCTCCTCCACGCCCTCGATCCGCTCCGGATCCACGTCCGGGAAGAGCTCTCGGACCTCGGCGGTCCCGGACCCGCCGAGATCTCCGCTCCCGTCGGTACCCCTCCGGCCGACTCCGGCGCGTCGGACGTGGGCGAGCGCCATCCGCCACGGTTCCCGGACGGCCGCCTCGCCGCCGGGAAGGAGGACCGGGGCGAGGTGTCCGACCCGACGGAAGCCGGAGAGGGAGGCGAGGAGGAACTCGCCTCCCCACACCGTGCCGTCCGGCCCGTACCCGCTCCCGTCGAAGGCGACGCCGATCACCGGCCCCCGGTGGCCGTGCTCCGCGGCGCACGAGGCGACGTGGGCGTGATGGTGCTGCACCGCCACGCTCCGGAGCCCCTCCGCCTCGAGCTCGTCGGCGAGCCGGGTGGTGGCGTAGTCGGGGTGGAGGTCCCGCACCACGAGGGTCGGCTCGACGTCGCATAGCGAGCAGAGGTGGGCGATCTGCTCACGGAGGCCCGCGAGCGCCTCCGGATCGTCCAGGTCGCCCACGTGCGGCGAGAGGTGGGCGTGCTCGCCCGCCGCCACGCAGAAGGTGTTCTTCAGGTGGCCCCCGAGTGCGAGGAGGGGCTCCGAAGCCCGGACCGGGAGGGGCAGCGGTCGGGGCACGAAGCCGCGGGAGCGCCGGATCGGCACGGGCCCGCCGCAGGCGACCTGGAGCACGCTGTCGTCGCACCGGGTCCGGATCGGCCGATCGTGGACCAGGAAGAGATCGGCGATCCCGCCGAGGCGCTCCACCACGTCCTCGTTCCTGCAGGCGATCGGCTCGCCGGAGCGGTTCCCGCTCGTCAGCACGAGCGGCCGTCCCACCCGCTCGAGCAGGAGGTGGTGGAGCGGCGTGTAGGGGAGCATCAACCCCAGATAGCGGTTTTCCGGCGCCACCCCGGGCGCGATCCGTCCTGCCGCGTCCTCGGCCCCCGCCGCGTGCTCGGCCCCCGCCGCGGAAGGGGGGTCTTCCCGCCGCCGCAGCAGGACGACGGGCGCGGCGACCGAGGTGAGGAGCGCCTCCTCTTCCGGGTCCGTCGTGCAGAGGCGGCGGGCGGCGTCCAGGTCCGGCACCATGACGGCGAACGGCTTCCGATCGCGGGCCTTCCGCCGCCGGAGCCGGCCGACGGCCTCCGCGCTCGTCGCGTCGCACGCCAGGTGGAATCCGCCCAGGCCCTTCACGGCGACGACCCGGCCGTGGAGGAGCGCCGAGGCCACCCTGCCCAGCGGATCGGGGTCCGCGAGCTTCCTCCCGTCCGCGCCGAGCAGCGAGAGTTTCGGCCCGCACCCGGGGCACGCGGTCGGCTGGGCGTGGAAGCGGCGGTCGGTGGGGTCCTCGCACTCCTCGCGGCAGCGGTCGCAGAGGACGAAGTCCGACATCGTCGTCCGCGCCCGATCGTACGGCACCGAGCGTACGATCGTGAAGCGGGGCCCGCAGCGGGTGCAGTTCAGGAAGGGGTAGCCGTGCCGGCGGTCGGCCGGATCACGCAGCTCGCGGAGGCACTCGGGGCAACTGGCCGCATCCGGAGGCAGCGGGGTCCGCTCCGAGCGGCCCTCCCGGCTCGCGACGATCCGGAAGCCGCGGGAGCCCCGGGGGCGGAGCGGGCGCGCCTCGATCGACTCCACCTCGGCCAGCGCCGGCGGGCCGTCGCGGAGCGCCTTCAGAAAATCGTCCAGGCGCGCGGGCTCGCCCTCGATCTCGACGAACACCCCGTCCGGATCGTTCCGGACCCAGCCACTGAGCCCCAGCCGTTCCGCCAGGCCGTGGACGAAGGGGCGGAAGCCCACGCCCTGGACCTGTCCCTCGACGTGGACGGCACGGCGGTCCAGGTGGAGGGCTCGGGGCGACAAGCGGAAGCCGGGGAGGTGGGAGGAAGCTCACCGCGAGACCTCGCTCCGGCTGCAGGATCCGCGCCATCTGAAGCCCCCGGGCGCCCCCGGATCCACCGCGCTGGACTGCCGACGACCGCCCGGCGGCCGGACGTCTCGGCGCGGGGAGGACGCGCACCGTGGCGCGGTCCCTGCCGTGCGCACCCCCCGATGCCCGAAACCCTCCTGACGGCCGTGCTGCTCGCCGTGCTCACCGGCGTCGTGCCGGGCCCCTACACCACGGTCGTGGCCGGAACCGCCGTCGAGCGGGGCCTCCGCCCCGCCCTGCGGCTGGCCTTCGTGCCGCTCGTCACCGACGTGCCTCCCATGGTGGTGACCACTCTTCTCCTGGACCGGGTGAGCGGGGCGGTTCTCACCGGGGTCGGGATCGCGGGTGGGCTGCTCCTCGGCTGGCTCGGGATCCGCTTCCTCCGCCGGAACGGAGCGGGGTGGTTGGAGGAGGACGGGGACGATCCGGAGCAGAGCGCGCGCTTCGGTCATCTCGTCGCGGCGGGCCTCCTTTCCCCGGCGCCCTGGCTCTTCTGGCTGGTGGCCGCCTCGCCGCTCCTCCTGCGCGCCTGGCGGGAGGGCACGCTCCACGCCGTGGTCTTCGTCCTCGTCTTCTTCACGGTGCTGATCGCCACCACCGCCGCCATCGCGTGGGCCGCCTCCCGCGGCCGGAGCCTGCTCGACCTCACGGGACGGAAGCGCGTGCTCCAGGGGGCGGGAGCGGCGCTCGTGATCCTCGGCGGAGTCCTGGTGTGGCAATCGGTGACGGGGAACTTCCAGTCCATGGTCGAGCGCCAGGAGGAGATCCGGGAGAGGGTGGACTGAGGCGGCGATACCCGGAACCCTACCTGGGCCGCGGACGTTCTTCCGTCTGCATCCGGTCCCGACCGGGCGGGCGGATCCCGAGAGA
>CAYPDV010000002.1:0-3946 GCA_964409525.1 uncultured Gemmatimonadaceae bacterium | reverse complement strand
AGAGGATCCCCGAAAGAGGAGTTGGAGCCATGAGCGACAGTCCCGAGCGTTTCGACGACCTCGTGATCGGCACGGGACAGGCGGGAAAGCCCCTGGCGGGCGCGCTGGCGGAGGCGGGCCGGCGGGTCGGGATCGTCGAGCGCGACCGGGTCGGCGGCACCTGCGTGGTGCGGGGCTGCACGCCCAGCAAGACGATGGTCGCGAGCGCGCGGGTCGCGCACCTGGCCCGACGGAGCTCCGATTACGGGGTGCGGACGGGATCCGTGTCGGTCGACATGGAAGCGGTGAGGCGGCGGAAGCGGGAGATCGTCGACGACTTCGTCCGAGGAAGCCTGAAAGGGCTCGAGCGGCACGAGACGCTCGAGCTGATCGAGGGCGACGCGGCCTTCACGGGCCCGCGCGAGATCTCCGTGCGGCTGGAGGGGGGCGGCTCGCGGACGCTCACCGCCGAGCGGATCTTCCTGAACTCCGGCGCCCGGCCGGCCTCGGCCCCGATTCCCGGCCTCGACGAGGTGGACTTCCTCGATTCCACCTCGATCATGGAGCTGGCCGAGGTGCCGGATCATCTCCTGGTGCTGGGCGGCGGCTTCGTCGGCCTCGAGTTCGCCCAGATGTACCGCCGCTTCGGGGCCCACGTCACCGTCGTGGAGAGCGGCCCCCGACTGGCGGGGCGCGAGGACGAGGACGTCTCGGAGGCCGTGGAGGAGATCCTCCGTGACGACGGGATCACGGTCCGGGCCTCGGCCGAGGCGAAGAGGGTGCGAGAGAGCGGGGCCGAGGTCCACCTGACCCTCGAGACGGAGGACGGGGCGGAGGAGCTCCGCGGCAGCCACCTCCTCGTCGCGGTGGGGCGGGTGCCGAACACCGACACCCTGGACCCGGCGGCGGCCGGGCTCGCGACCGACGATCGTGGATACGTTCCGGTGAACGAGCGGTGCGAGACGAACGTGGAAGGCGTCTGGGCCCTCGGAGACGTCAGCGGCGCACCTCCGTTCACCCACGTCGCGTACGACGACTACCGGGTGGTGCGTGCCAACCTCCTCGACGGGGAGGAGCGCACGCGCGACCGGATCCTGCCGTACACCGTCTTCATCGATCCTCCGCTCGGACGTGTCGGACTGACGGAGAACGGCGCCAGGGAGAAGGGGCACCGGGTGCGTGTGGCCCGGCTCCCGATGAGCCGCGTGGCCCGGGCGCTCGAGACGGACGAGACGCGGGGGCTGATGAAGGTGGTCGTGGACGCGGAGACGGACCGGATCCTGGGGGCGGCGATCCTCGGGATCGAGGGGGGCGAGGTGGCCACCGTCGTCCAGGTCGCGATGATGGGAGACCTCCCGTACACGGCTCTGAGGGACGCCGTCATCTCGCACCCGCTCGTCTCGGAGTCGCTGAACACCCTCTTCATGGAGATGGACGGGTGAGGGTGGGGTCGCGGCCGAGCCACCGGCCCCGGCCCGCACTTGCGCCCGGGCCCCGGCACGCTTCTGGTAGAATCCCGTGGCCGGACTTCCCCACCCCCGGGCTTCCCCCACCTCCAGGGCTTCCCCCCCCACACCCGAGGCGCGATGTCCCTCCTGACCTCCCTCCTGGACTGGCCCCTCCTGAAGCAGCTCCGCTCCGGCGCGGACGGAACAGGCGCGGAGTCGATGTCGAGCCGGACGCGGGAGCTGGGCGCCCGCACCCGCGAGGCGAAGATCGCCCGCTCCGTCTGCCCCTACTGCGGCGTCGGGTGCGGCCAGCGGATCTTCCACGCCGACGGCGAGATCCTGGCCATCGACGGCGATCCGGAGAGCCCGATCAACCAGGGTACGCTCTGCCCGAAGGGCGCCGCCTCGCACCAGCTCCTGACCCACGACCGGCGGCTGGAGAAGGTGCGCTACCGCCGCCCGGGGAGCACGGAGTGGGAGGACCTCGACCTCGACCGCGCCATGGACATGGTGGCCGACCGCGTCTGGGACACGCGCCGGCGGCACTGGGTCGAGGAGGAGGACGGACGGCGGGTCCGGCACACGACACACATGGCGCACCTGGGCGGCGCGACGCTGGACAACGAGGAGAACTACCTCATCAAGAAGCTCTTCACCGCCGGGCTGGGGATGGTGCCCGTCTCCAACCAGGCGCGCATATGACACTCGAGCACTGTCCCCGGTCTGGGGACCTCGTTCGGTCGGGGCGGCGCCACGACCGCCCAGCAGGACCTGGCCAACTCGGACTGCATCCTGATCCAGGGCTCGTCCATGGCGGAGGCGCACCCGGTCGGCTTCCGCTGGGTGATGAAGGCGAGGGAGCGGGGAGCGACGGTGATCCATGTCGACCCGCGCTTCAGCCGCACCAGCGCGATGAGCGACCTCTGGGTCCCGATCCGGGCCGGCGGTGACATCGCGCTCTTCGGCGGGCTGATCCGCCACGTCCTCGAGAACGACCTCTTCTTCCGCGAGTACGTCGTCCACTACACGAACGCCTCGGTGATCCTGAAGGAGGAGTTCGCCGACACGGAGGAGCTGGACGGCCTCTTCAGCGGCTGGGACGAGGAGAGCCGCACCTACGATCCCTCCTCCTGGCGCTACGAGGGCGACGAGCTGGACCGGCCCCGGCGGGACCTCTCGCTGGAGCACCCGCGCTGCGTGTTCCAGGTGCTCAGGCGCCACTACGCCCGCTACACGCCGGAGATGGTGGAGCGCGTGTCGGGCATCCCCCCGGAGCTGTTCCGGAAGATCGCCGACGCCCTCACCTCCGCCTCCGGCCCGGAGCGCACGGCCGCGATCTGCTACGCGGTGGGCTGGACGCAGCACTCGAAGGGCGTGCAGATCATCCGATCTGCGGCGATCCTCCAGCTCCTGCTCGGCAACATCGGGCGGCCCGGCGGCGGCATCCTCGCGCTCCGCGGCCACGCGTCGATCCAGGGCTCCACGGACATCCCGACGCTCTACGACAACCTTCCGGGCTACCTCACCATGCCGCTGCCCGGCGAGTCGCTGGACGGGTACGTCGATCGGGCCGGGCACCGCTCCGGCTACTGGTCGAACATGCGGAAGTTCATCGTGAGCCTGCTCAAGGCGTACTACGGCGATCGGGCGCTGCCCGAGGACGACTTCGGCTTCGGCTGGCTGCCCCGGATCACCCGGAACCACTCCCACTTCGCGTTCTTCGCGGAGATGATGGACGGCGACGTGGACGGCCTCTTCGTCATGGGCCAGAACCCGGCCGTGGGGGGGCAGCACACGCGCTTCGAGCGCGCCGCCCTCTCGAAGCTGAAATGGCTCGTGGTCCGGGACCTGGTCGAGATCGAGACGGCCGCGTTCTGGTACGAGTCGCCCGAGATCGAGCGGGGCGAGCTCCGCACCGCCGACATCGACACCGAGATCTTCCTCTTTCCCGCCGCCGGGCACGCCGAGAAGGAGGGCGCCTTCACGCAGACGCAGCGGATGCTCCAGTGGCGGGAGAAGGCGGTGGATCCGCCCGGCGACGCCCGGAGCGAAGCCTGGTTCATGCACCAGCTCGCGCTGCGGCTGAGGGAGCGGGCCGAGCGCTCGGACGACCCGAGGGACGAGCCGCTGCGGGCCCTCGACTGGTGGTACCCGGAGACGGAGGAGGACGAGCCGGTGATGGAGGCGGTGCTCGCCGAGATCAACGGGTGGCGGACGCTGGAGGGGGGCGCGGCGGCCGTCGAGGCACCCCCCGGGACGACCGGCACCGGCGAGGAGCTCCACGCCGGCTCGGGCGAGGGCGGCCCCTCCGGCCACGTGCACGCCCGCGATCGCGACGCCGAGCCGCACCACGGCCCGCAGGTTGAGGGCTTCGCGGAGCTGGCCGACGACGGCTCGACCGCGTGCGGGTGCTGGATCTACTCGGGCGTGTACGGCCCCGACGGCCACAACAAGGCGAAGCGCCGGGACCCCCGCGGGCCGTACGGGCACGGATGGGGGTTCGCCTGGCCGATGGACCG
>CAYPDV010000001.1:47237-67549 GCA_964409525.1 uncultured Gemmatimonadaceae bacterium | reverse complement strand
CCCGCTCGTGGGCCCGCTCCACTCTTCCTGCACCCCGATTGTCAAATGGCTGGTCGACCGGAGATCCTTCCTTCCCGGCCGAGCTCGATTCATACCCCCGGACCCTTTTCGGGTTCCCGTCCGCTCCCCTTCCGAGGAGCAAAAAGCAGCGGCCGACGATTGCTCGCTCGGCTCGCTGCCAGGGCCTACAAGGGTAGTCGGGGGGCGAGGAGGTGTCAACCGCTTCCGCCGAGCCGACGGCTTCCCCGCTCCGGAGGGTGAGCGACCGGATTCGAACCGGCGACCTCCAGGGCCACAACCTGGCGCTCTAACCGACTGAGCTACGCCCACCGTATGCCCCCCGCCCGATCGTCCGCGCGACGGCCGGGGCAGCGATGAAAGATATCTTCAGGCGAGCCTCCCGTAAACGGCGAGTCCCGCGGACGCGTCCACCTCCGCAGGGCGGCCGAGGAGGTCGATCTCGCGACGGCCGAGCACCGCCACGGAGGTCGGGGCGGAGGCCGGAAAGCGCGCCCGCCAGGACTCGAACCTGGGGCCTGCGGATTAGAAGTCCGCTGCTCTATCCAGCTGAGCTACGGGCGCGTGGGAGCGTACTACGGGAGTTCCCCGGGAAAGATCCCGCCACCCGGCGCCGGACGTGACTCAGTTGTTCCGGCAGCCGCGCCGGCGATCCACGGGCGGGGTCACGCCCGACGGGGCGGGCCCTTGCGGGCTGAGCCGGCAGCCGACCGGGACGGCCTCGACGACTTCCAGCTCCTCCGACCGGGCCACGTTGTCGTCGCGGTCCGGATCGGGCAGCAACCCGTCGGGATCCGCTTCGCCCTCGAAGCGCACCACGTCGGGCCACGAGCCGTCCGGGTCGACCACGAGGGCGTGGACGGCGTCGAAGGCCTCTCCGGGACCGAGCGCCGGAACGACGAGCGTGGTGTCCTGCCCCGCGACGGTCTCGAGCGTCGCCGCGTCGAGGATCCGGAGGACGTAGGTGGTGCTCGCGGCGGGTCCGTCGCCGACGTTCCGGATCCGCACGTCCACGCGGGCCGTGTCGCCTCGGGGCGCGCTTCCGTCCTCGGTCGTGTGGACCGCGAGCCGCTCGAACGCGAGGTCGGGGCTCGTGACCACGACCGTGGCCTGCCCGGACACGCCTTCGGACGTCGCGGTCAGCAACGTGGTCCCCCGCCCGACTGCGGTGACCCGCCCGGTTCCGTCGACCGTGGCCACGGCGGGGTCGTCGGCCTCCCAGGCCACGGGCCGGTCCAGCGCGCTCCCGTCGGACGCGAGGAGCTCCGCGGCGAAGGTCGCCGTCTCTCCGGGGGCCGGGAGAGTGTCGGCGGGCGGGCTCACGACCACCGCAGCGACGGCGCGCCGGAGCGGGAAGGCGGCCGGGGCCACCCGCTCGTTGTTGACCTCGTCGCTCTCCTCGATCGCGTCGTCCGCGTCGGCGCGCGCTCCGAACCCGATCCGGTCCGGCCACGCGCTCGCGTCGTCCACGGCGTAGCGGACGCGGAACGGCGCCGCGCCGCCCGCCGGCAGCGCCGGCGTCTCGACGACGGTGTCGGCCACCTCCGTCTCGAGCGCCCCGTCGAGGAAGCGCAGGAGGAGCCGGCTCGCGGGGGCCTCCGCCTCGCCGTCGTTCCGCACGGTGCCGGTGACGGTGACCGTTCCGCCCTCGCGGATCGAATCGCCGTCGGCGAGCTCGGGGGCGAGCTCCGAGACCCGGAGGTCGGGCAGGTCGGCCGGGGGCGGCGGCGGCTCGCCGTCGGTGCCGGCGACGACGAGCACGACGGTGTCGGCGAGCCCGGCCGAGGCGGCTTCGATGCGGGCGTCGCCCTCGGCGGCGGCGGTGGCGAGGCCGGCGCGGTCCACGCCGGCGACGTCCGGATCGAGCGAGCGCCACTCGACCTCCACGTCCAGTTCCCCTCCCTCCGCGTCGGTCACCACGGCGCGGAAGCGGGCCGTGTCGCCCGGCGCCTCCACCGTGTCGGCGGCGGGCGCGACCTCGAGGCGGCTCGGCGCACGGCGGAGCGCGAGCGTCCGGCTCCGCGCCACGTTGTCGGTCTCGTCCTCCTCCTCGAGCGCGTCGTCGGCGTCGACCTCGGCCTCCAGGACGACGGCGTCGGGCCAGTCGTCCACGGCGTCGGTCGCCAGGGCGAGGGTCACGAGCGCGCTGCCCCCGGACGGCACGGAGGACACGCCGACGAGCGTGTCCCGCACGGGCTCGCCGGATCCGGTGTCGAGGACGCGGACGGCCAGCACCGTCCCGCCGGCGGGGGCGGCACCCTCGTTGGTGATCTCGACGGTGAGTTCGACCGGCTCGCCCTCGACGATCGTGTCTCCCTCGAGACCGGGATCGAGCCGGGTCGGCCGGAGGTCGGGCAGGTCGGCCGGGGGGGGCGGCGGCTCGCCGTCGGCGCCGGTGACGACGAGCACGACGGTGTCGGCGAGCCCGGCCGAGGCGGCTACGATGCGGGCGCCGCCCTCGGCGGCGGCGGTGGCGAGGCCGGCGCGGTCCACGCCGGCGACGTCCGGATCGAGCGAGCGCCACTCGACCTCCACGTCCAGTTCCCCTCCCTCCGCGTCGGTCACCACGGCGCGGAAGCGGGCCGTGTCGCCCGGCGCCTCCACCGTGTCGGCGGCGGGTGCGATGCGGATCCCGATCGGCGCCCTCCGCACCGTGAGGGTGCCGCTCGCCCGCGTGTTGTTCCGCTCGTCGGCCTCGGCCACGCGCGCCTCCGGGTCGAGCGTGGCCTCGATCCGCACGCGGTCGCTCCATCCGTCGCCGGGCGCCGCGGTGAGGGACGCCTCGAGCTCCATCGAGGCCCCCGCTGCGAGGGCCGGTACGTCGAGGACCGACTCGTGCAGCACCGCCGAGCCGTCGGCGTCGACCGCGCGGAGGACGGCCGTCGTCGCGGGCGAGGAAGACCCTCCCGCGTTCCGCGCCCGCAGGACGACCCGGAACGGTTCGTCCTCGACTACGGTGTCGGGGGTGGGGGATGTGACCTCGAGGGCCTCCGGGAGGAGGTCGGGGCGTCCGAGGACCACGAAGATCGCGGTGTCGGCGGCGCCTCCCGAGGTGGCGGTGATCGACGCCCGCCCCCGTGACTCCGCCGCCACGCCTCCGCCCGTGTCGACCGTCGCCACGTCGGGCTGCAGCGATCGCCACCTGACCGGACGCTCGACCGGCTCACCGAACGCATCGGCGAGGGTGGCCGAGAAGCGTGCCGTGTCTCCGGGAGCGATCACGGTGTCCGCCCCGGGCCGGACGGAGACCGAGACCACCGCGCGGAGGATCGTGACCGCGGAGCTCTCGAGCACGTTGTCGTCCTCGTCCAGTTCGGCGATCGAATCCCCGGGATCGGCGGTGGCGCGGAACCGCACGGACGGAGGCCAGACTCCCGCGCCGGGGGCCGGCAGCTCGACCCGGACGACGCTCTCCTCGTCCGGGTCGAGCGCGCGGACGGGCAGGAGGGTGTCCGGTCGCACCTCGCCCTCGCGATCGGCGTTTCTCACCCCGAGCGCGAGTGTGGTCGCGGGGGCGGCGCTCCCGCCCTCGTTCACCACGCGCATGCCGATCGACACCGGCTCGTGCTCCGGCAGGCCGGATCCGAACGGCGGCAGCACCAGCTCGACGGGCCGGACGTCCGGGACGGCGACGGTGAGGAGAGCCGCTCCCCCGACCTCCGGCTCCGTCTCGCCCGCCGCGGTGATCTCGGCCACGCCCTCGCCGACCGCCTCGAAGACCCCCGAGCCCCGGTGGACGGCGATCCCTTCGTCGTCGCTGGCCCAGCGGATCGTGCCCGGGGGCACCGTGTCCCCGTGGGCGTCGAACGCGGTGGCCCGCATCTGCACCCGCTCGCTCGCCCGCGTGAGGACCGGCTCCGCGGGCTCGATCCGGAGCGCGTGGATCCGCCCCTGCACGACGAGGACGAGCGTGTCGCGCACCGGACCCGCGATGGCCTCGATCCGGGCGTCGTCCGGGGCGCGGGCGCTCACGACGCCCTCCTCGTCGACCCCGGCGATCTCCGGGAGCATCGTGCTCCACACCACGCGCGTGGAGTCTCGCACGCCGCCGAAGACCCGGGCGCGGATCCGCACCGTCCCGCCCTCCCGGACCGAGCGTGCGAGGAGCGTGTCGGAGGGCGTGAGGATCCGCACCGAGTCGGCCGAGAGGTTCCCGGGAGGACCCGGATGGACATCGGCGTCGGGGGCGTGGACGGTGTCGCCGGGACCGATCCCCACCGGATCGGTCAGACCGCTCCACTCGGTCTGCCCGGAGGCGTCGAGGAACTCGACGAGGACGCGCACGGTCGCGCCTCCATCCGGCACGGAGAGGTCGATCCGGACCTCCCGCCCCGGGGCGTCGGGTCCCGAGCCCCTCACCACCGGTCCGGCGACCACCGAGCGCGTCTCGACCTCCAGCACCGTGAGGCGCATCCGCGCGATCGGATCCTGGGCCGAGCGTCCCGTGATCGGCGCGAAGCGGGTCGCGAACCGCACTTCGGCCCTCTCCTCGCCCGGCTCCTCCGGTGCGGACGGACCGCCGCCGCCACCGGAGTCCGAGCAGGCTTGCAGGAGCAGGCCCGGAACCAGGAGGAGGAGCAGACGGAGGACGGACGGGCTGCGGGACACGGCGCTCCACAGGGGAGGGGTCACGGCGACCCCGGGCCACCGGTTGGAGATGGCCCGGGAGACTACAAGAACACTCGAAAACGCGGTGGAGTCAACGAAGCGCCGCCCCGTTCGGGGGCCCGGATGCACGTCCGGCAGCGGGCTCGAGCGGGCCGTGGGAGCGACGCCGTCCGCTGGCACGGAACGTGTCCCACGGGACTCGAGCACGTCGCCGCTCCGGCGACGTCGTCCCCCGCACGAGTCGCGCGGTGGAACGAGGGATGCGTGTCTGGACGCCCCGCCGCAGGGCGCACACCGGAGCGAGAGCCGAGGGGAAGAATCATGGGCCGGAACGTCGCCGAATTCATGCTCGACCGACTCCACGAATGGGGAGTCGACCGCATCTACGGCTACCCCGGAGACGGGATCAACGGGATCATGGGCGCGCTCGCCGAGCGCGAGGACCGGATCCGCTTCGTCCAGTCCCGCCACGAGGAGCTCTCGGCCTTCATGGCGTGCGGTCACGCCAAGTTCACCGGAGAGGTCGGGGTCTGCCTGGCCACCTCCGGACCGGGCGCGATCCATCTCCTGAACGGGCTCTACGACGCCAAGATGGACCACCAGCCGGTGGTGGCGATCGTGGGGCAGCAGGCGAGCATGGCGATGGGGGGAGACTACCAGCAGGAGGTCGACCTGATCAGCCTCTTCAAGGACGTGGCGCACCACTACGTCCACATGTGCTCGAACCCGGCCCAGATGCGGCACCTGGTGGACCGGGCGGTGCGGATCGCGAAGGCGGAGCGGACGGTCACCTGCATCATCGTGCCGAACGACGTGCAGACGATGGACGCCGTCGAGGAGCCGCCCTACGAACACGGCTCGATCCACTCCGGCGTCGGAATCTCGATGCCGAAGGTGGTGCCCCATACCGAAGATCTGGTGAAGGCCGCTCGCGTGCTGAACGAGAGTGAGCGGGTGGCCATGCTCGTGGGGGCGGGTGCGCTCCACGCCGCGGACGAGGTGGAGGAGGTCGCGGACGTCCTCGGCGCCGGAGTGGCGAAGGCGCTGCTCGGCCGCACGGTGGTCGACGACGGGCCTCCCTGGGTCACCGGCTCCATCGGCCTTCTCGGGACGGAGCCCTCCTGGAACCTGATGCAGGAGTGCGACGCGCTCCTGATGGTCGGGAGCAGCTTTCCCTACTCGGAGTTCCTTCCCGAGGAGGGGCGGGCGCGCGGCGTCCAGATCGACATCAAGCCGCGGATGCTGGGGATCCGCTATCCGATGGAGGTGAACCTCGTCGGCGACTCGAAGGAGACGCTCCGAGCGCTGCTTCCCCACCTCGACCGGAAGGAGGACCGGAGCTGGAGGGCGGAGATCGAGGAGGACGTGCGCGAGTGGTGGACCGTCATGGAGGAGCGGTCGATGCAGGACGCCGATCCGATCAACCCGCAGCGGGTGTTCTGGGAGCTGAACGGGCTCCTCCCGGACGACGCGATCACCACGGCCGACTCCGGCTCCTCGGCCAACTGGTGGGCGCGCCAGCTGAAGCTGAAGCGCTCCCACATGGCCTCGCTCTCCGGGAACCTCGCCACGATGGGACCCGCCGTGCCGTACGCGATCGCCGCCAAGTTCTGCTGGCCCGGTCGGCCGGTCGTCGCCTTCGTCGGTGACGGTGCGATGCAGATGAACGGGATCAGCGGAATGATCACCATTCAGAAGTACTGGGAGGAGTGGGAGGATCCGCGGCTGGTGGTCTGCGTGCTGAACAACCACGACCTGAACCAGGTCACCTGGGAGCAGCGGGTCATGGAGGGGGATCCCGAGTTCGAGGTGAGTCAGGACATCCCCGACTTCTCCTACGCCGGCTACGCCCAGAGCCTGGGACTCCGCGGGATCCGCGTCGAGGAGCCGGACCGGATCGCCTCCGCCTGGAAGGAGGCGCTCTCCTCGGACCGCCCGAGCGTGATCGACGTACGAACCGACCCGAGCGTGCCTCCGCTCCCTCCCCACATCGACTTCGAGCAGGCGCGGAAGTTCCTCGCCTCGATGGTCAAGGGCGACCCCCACCGGCGAGGCGTGGTCACGCAGGCCGCGAAGAAGATGGCCACGAAAGTGGTGCCGGAGCGGGCGCGGAAAGGGAGCTGAGTTGGACGCCGAGATCACCTCGGTGGAGGCGTCCGCCTACCGGATCCCGACCGAGGAGCCGGAATCGGACGGGACCCTCGAATGGGACTCCACCACGATGATCGTGGTGGAGCTCGAGGGGGGCGGGAGTCGCGGGACTGGCTGGACGTACGGCCACGAGGCGACGGTGGAGGTGATCCGGCGAACGCTCCGCGAGCGGGTCGTCGGGTCGGATCCGATGGCGGTGCAGCGCACGTGGGAGCGGATGCGCACGGCGCTCCGCAACGTGGGCACCCGCTCGATCCCGGCCGCGGCCGTATCGGCGGTGGACGCGACCCGGTGCGGGGGCTTCACGGGATTCCTCCGTGTCGCCGATCTCTCGCGGCCCGGCCACGGGCTCGAGCTCAGGCCCTCGGACATGGAGGAGTACCGGACATGAGCGACCGGGAGCGACGGGTGAGGCTGGGAAGCGAGGCGGGCTCCGCGAGCGAGCTGATCCAGCTCCGGGTCCGGGACGAGGACACGGGAGCGGACGCCGACGAGGAGCGGATCCGTGCGCTCGGAAGCGCGATCCGGGAGGTGGTCGAGGGCGACGTGCAGTTCGATCGGGGCACGCGGGGCGCCTACTCCACCGACGCCTCGCACTACCGCCAGGTGCCTCTCGGGGTGGTCCTGCCCCGCACCAGGGACGACGTGGTGGAGGCGATGCGGATCTGCCGCGAGCACGACGTGCCCGTGCTCGGCCGCGGCGGGGGCACCAGCCTCGCCGGGCAGTGCTGCAACGTGGGGGTGGTGTTCGACTTCTCGCGGCACATGGACCGGGTGCTGGACATCGATCCGGAGCGCCGTCTGGCCCGGGTCCAGCCCGGCTGCGTGCTGGATCACCTGCGCGACCGCGCCGGCGAGCACGGTCTCACCTTCGGCCCGGACCCGGCCACCCACAACCGGTGCGTCATGGGCGGGATGATCGGCAACAACTCCTGCGGCATCCACTCGGTCATGGCCGGCCGGACGGAGGACAACGTCCACTCGCTGGAGGTGCTGACCTACGACGGCGCCCACTTCTGGGCCGGGCGCACGACGGACGACGAGCTGGAGCGGATCGTCGCCGACGGCGGGCGCCGGGGCGAGATCTACGGACGGCTCCGCGACCTCCGGGACCGGCACGACGGGGCGATCCGGGAGCGCTTCCCCGAGATCCCCCGGAGGGTGTCGGGCTACAGCCTCCCCGCCCTGCTCCCGGAGAACGGCTTCCACGTCGGACGGGCCCTCGTGGGCACGGAGTCCACCTGTGTGCTCTTCCTGGAAGCGGTGGTGGAGCTCGTGCCCGATCCGCCGAAGCGCTCCCTCGTGGTGCTCGGTTTCCCGGACATGTACGAGGCGGCCGACCGGGTGCCCGACGTCCTGGAGACGGGTCCGGTGGGCCTCGAGGGGATGGACCGGAAGCTCGTCGACTTCATGCGCCGCAAGCGGATGCGGGCCGAGGCCGTGGCCCGCCTTCCGGAGGGCGACGGATGGCTGCTGGTGGAGTACGGGGCGGACACGCAGGACGAGGCGAACGGGAAGGCGGAGGCGCTCCGGAGGAGGGTCGCCGAGGAGGGGCTCGCCGTCTCGTGCGGCGTCTACACCGATTCCGCGGAGCAGGCCGCGATGTGGGAGGTGCGGGAATCGGGCCTCGGAGCCACGGCTTTCGTTCCGGGTGAGCGGCCGGCGTGGCCGGGCTGGGAGGACGCGGCCGTCCGTCCGGAGAATCTGGGAGACTACCTGCGGGAATTCAGGGGCCTCCTCGACGAGTACGGCTACGACGCCGCGCTCTACGGCCACTTCGGAGACGCCTGCGTGCACTGCCGCATCGACTTCGAGCACGACTCCCGGGCGGGGGTGGACCGGTATCTCGCTTTCGTGACCGAGGCCGCGGACCTGGTGGTCCGGTACGGCGGGTCGATCTCGGGCGAGCACGGCGACGGGCAGTCCAGGGCGGCCCTGCTCGAGCGGATGTACGGCGAGGAGGTCGTCGGGGCCTTCCGCGAGTTCAAGTCGATCTGGGACCCCGACGGGCGGATGAACCCCGGCAAGGTGGTCGACCCCTACACCCCCGACCAGAACCTCCGGCTGGGTCCCGACTGGGCGCCCGAGCCGCTCGAGACGACGTTCCGCTTCCCCTCGGACCACTTCTCCTTCGCCGACGCCACCGTGCGTTGCGTGGGGGTGGGCGCGTGCCGCCGCTCGGGGGGCGGGATCATGTGCCCGAGCTACATGGTGACGAAGGAGGAGAAGCACTCCACCCGCGGACGCGCACGGCTCCTCTTCGAGATGGTGAAGGGCGACGTGGTGACCGACGGCTGGCGGAGCGAGGAGGTGAAGGAGGCGCTCGATCTCTGCCTCTCGTGCAAGGGCTGCAAGGGCGAGTGTCCGGTGGACGTGGACATCGCCACCTACAAGGCCGAGTTCCTGTCGCACTACTGGGAGGGGCGGATCCGGCCGCGCGCCGCCTACTCGATGGGGCTGATCCACTGGTGGGGCCGGCTCGGCTCCCGGATGCCCGGCCTGGCGAACTGGACCATGCGGAATCCCCTCACCTCGACGGCGCTGAAGTGGGCCGGAGGCATCGCCGGCGAGCGCGAGATGCCCTCCTTCGCACCCCGCCCCTTCCGCCGCTGGTTCGCCGAGCGCGGGCCGGGCAATCCGGAAGGACCCGAGGTGATCCTCTGGGCGGACACCTTCAACGACTTCTTCCACCCGCACGTGCTCGAGGCGGGACTCGGCGTGCTCGAGGACGCGGGGTTCCGGGTGCGGGCCACGGGCGAGCACCTCTGCTGTGGGCGGCCGCTCTACGACTTCGGGATGCTCGACACGGCGAAGCGCCTTCTCCGGCGGATCGTCGACGAGTTCCGGGACGACATCCGTGCCGGCGTTCCGGTGGTGGGGATGGAGCCCTCGTGCGTGGCGACGCTCCGCGACGAGCTGCCGATGATGTTCCCCGACGACCGGGACGCCCGCCGGCTCTCGCAGCAGACCTTCACGCTCAGCGAGTTCATCCGGGCGTACGAGGACGATTTCGAGCTTCCGCGGGTGGAGCGGAGGGCGCTGGTGCACGGGCACTGCCACCACAAGTCGGTCCTGGACTGGGAGGCGGAGCAGGAGGTCCTGGAGGGCATCGGCCTCGAGGTACGCGAGCCCGACACCGGGTGCTGCGGGATGGCCGGCGCCTTCGGCTTCGAGCACGACAAGTACCAGGTGTCCATGGCGTGCGGAGAGCGGGTGCTCCTTCCCGAGGTACGGGAGACGGAGGACGACGTGCTCGTGATGACCGACGGCTTCAGCTGCCGGGAGCAGATCGTCCAGGCCACCGGACGCGTCCCCCTCCACCTGGCCGAGGTGATCCGGATGGGCCGGGGGGGCGGTGCGTACGAGCTGAGCTCCGAGCTCACCGACGGAGACCCGGGGAGGAGACGATGACCGATACCGGAGGCGACGTCACGGCTGCCGCCGGCCGGGACACGGCGGACGGCGGCGACCTCGACGGAGCCGTCGTCGTGATCACCGGCGCCACCGCGGGCGTCGGCCGGGCCGCCAGCCGGGCCTTCGCCCGCCGGGGTGCCCGGATCGGTCTGCTGGCCCGCGGTCGGGATCGGCTCGAGAGCACACGTCTGGAGGTGGAGTCGCTGGGGAGCCGCGCGGTGGCCGCGCCCACCGACGTGGCCGACGCCGAGGCCGTGGAGGCCGCCGCGGAGCGGATCGAGGAGGAGCTGGGCGAGATCGACGTCTGGGTGAACAACGCCATGACCACGATCTTCGCCCCCTTCACCGAGGTCACCCCGGAGGAGTACCGCCGGGCCACGGAGGTCACCTACCTCGGGCAGGTGTACGGCACGATGTCCGCGCTCCGCCGGATGAAGGAGAGGAACCGGGGCACCATCGTGCAGGTGGGCTCCGCGCTGGCCTACCGGGCCATTCCGCTCCAGGCGCCCTACTGCGGCGCGAAGCACGCCTGCCGGGGCTTCACGGACTCGATCCGATCCGAGCTCCTCTACGACGGGAGCGACGTGCACGTGACCATGGTGCATCTCCCCGGCCTGAACACGCCCCAGTTCGATTGGTGCCGCTCGCGCTTCGAGCGGGCGCCCCGCCCGGTGCCCCCCGTCTACCAGCCCGAGGTCGCGGCCGAGGCGATCGTCTTCGCGGCCACGCACCGCCGTCGTGAGGTGATGGTGGGAATCCCGACGATCCGGACCGTCTACGGGCAGAAGGTGGCGCCGTGGTACCTGGACCGGTACCTGGCCGAGAACGTCCGGGACGGCCAGCTCGACGAGGCGACGGTCGACGAGGATCGGCCGGACAACCTCTTCGAGCCGGTGGAGGGCGCGTACGCCGCCCACGGCCGTTTCGACGACGAGGCGCGCTCCACGAGCCCGCAGCTCACGGCGACCGAGCACCGCCGTCCGCTCCTGCTGGCCGGAGCGGGGCTGCTCGCGGCCGGCCTGCTGGCCGCGGGCCTCTCCCGCTGGCTGGGCGGCGGGGGCGAAGGGACCCGGGGCGGCGAGCTCGGCCCGTGAGACCGGCGACCCCGCCGGCGCCGGGAGAGACGGCCGAGGGCGGACGCTCACCGGATCGGTATCCGCCGATCGAGGAGTACGGGATCATCGGCAACTCCCGCTCCTGCGCCCTCGTGGCCAGCGACGGCTCGATCGACTGGCTCTGCCTGCCGCGCTTCGACTCTCCCTCCGTCTTCGGCGCGCTCCTCGACCGGGATCGGGGGGGGAGCTTCCGGGTCGGACCCGCGTCCGGCTCCGCGGACGTCGACGTCTCCCGCCGCTACCTTCCCGACACGAACGTGCTGGAGACGACGTTCGCCACGCCGGGCGGCCGTCTCCGGCTGACGGACCTGATGCCGGTCACCGACGAGCGGTCCAAGGATCGTCGCGCGTGGGCCGACCACCAGATCCTGCGCAGGGTCGAGGCGCTCGACGGCGAGGTGGACGTCGAGGTGCGCTTCGACCCCCGCCCCGACTACGGCCGGGCGGACCCGCGAGTCGAGGACCACGGGCGCCTCGGCGTCTGGTGTCAGAACTCGGCGGAGTCGCTCGCGCTGCTCTCGGACGTTCCGCTCGAGGCGACGCCGGACGGGCGGTGCGCGGTGGGGCGCGCCACGCTCCGGCCCGGCGACGTGCGCTGGCTCTCGCTCACCTACGCCCGCGGCGAGCCGAACGTGCTCCTCCCCCTCGGTGAATACGCGGAGGACCTTCTCCGGACGACCGTGGAATGGTGGGAGGGGTGGATGGAGGCGTGTCGTTACGACGGGCGGCATCCCGAGGCGGTGCGGCGGAGCGCGCTCGCGCTGAAGCTCCTCACCTACGCCCCCTCCGGCGCGGTCATTGCCGCCGCCACCACTTCCCTTCCGGAGACGCCGGGCGGGGAGCGGAACTGGGACTACCGCTTCACCTGGCTCCGCGACGCCACGTGGACCCTCCGCGCCCTCTTCGAGCTCGGCTTCGACCCGGAGGCCGGGTCGTTCTTCGGATGGATGCTCCACGCCACGCGCCTCACGCATCCCCGGCTCCAGCCCCTCTACGACGTGCACGGCGAGAGCGACCTCGAGGAGGAGGAGCTCGGCCACCTGGAGGGCTATGGGGGAGCCCGGCCCGTGAGGACGGGCAACGGCGCTCACGATCAGCTCCAGCTCGACGTCTACGGCCAGGTCGTCACCTCCGCGGTCGAGTACGTCGCCCGGGGCGGCGAGTTCGATATAGAGGAGGCGTCCTTCCTGACGGGGATCGGGGAGTCGGTCTGTGAGCTCTGGCGCGAGGCGGACCGGGGCATCTGGGAGGTCCGGCGCGGCGCCCGCCACCACACCTACTCGAAGGTGATGTGCTGGACCGCGCTCGACTGCCTCTGCCGGATGGCCGGGGAGGGCCTCCTGGACGGGGTGCCCGTCGAGCGCTTCCGGGAGCAGATGGAGGCGATCCGCCGCGCCGTCGAGGAGCGGGGGTGGAACGACGAGAAGGGTTGCTACGTCGGCGCCTTCGACGAGGACTTCGTGGACGCGTCGCTCCTCAGGCTGCCGCTGGTGGGCTACGAGGACGCCTCCTCGGAGCGTATGCGGCGGACGTACCGCCGCGTGCGCGAGGAGCTGGGCGACGGGGTCCTCCTCCGCCGCTACGGGCCCGACGCGTCCGACGGCCTCCCCGGCGAGGAGGGTGCGTTCGGGATCTGCTCCTTCTGGGCCGTGGAGGTGCGCGCGCTCGCCGGGGACGTCGAGGGAGCGGAGGAGGACTTCGAGCGGATGCTCGGGTTCGCGAACGACATCGGGCTCTTCGCGGAGGAGATCGACCCCTCGACGAGGCGCCATCTCGGCAACTTCCCGCAGGCGTTCACGCACGTGGGCCTGATCAACGCGGCCCTCACGCTGCAGAAGTGCCGGTCCGGCTCCGGGGACCGGACCGGCGGGCGCCCCGCGACGCCACGGAAGGCGATCGGCCGGTGAGGACGCACCTTCTCCTCGTCCTCCTCTGGCTCCAGGACCCTTCGGTGTCGGCGTGGCGCCGGATCGATCTCGAGGGGGTCGCCCTCTGGGGGCTGGTGGCGACGCTCGTCCTCTCCACGCTGCTCTACGCGGCCGAGGCGCGGGGCCTGTCCAGGATGAGCATGCCCTACCTGCTCGGAGCGATATGGACCACCGAGCGTCGAAAGGCGAAGGCGCTCGGCCTCGTCCTCCACCTGATGAACGGGTGGGTGTTCGCCCTGCTCTACGCCTGGGGCTTCGAATGGCTGGGGCTCGCCACCTGGTGGCTCGGAGCCCTGGGCGGGCTCGTCCACGCCGGCGTCGTGCTCACCCTCGGAATGGCCACCCTGCCCTACGTGCACCCGCACATGGCGACGGAGCGCCAGGGTCCCACTCCCACCCGATGGCTCCAGCCGCCCGGCTTCCTCGGGATGAACTACGGGCGCCGCACCCTCTACGTGGCGCTCCTCGCCCACGCCGTGTACGGGGCGATCCTCGGCGGGTTCTACGGGGTGGCGGGCTGATCGGACCGAGCCGGGGCTTCCTGGATCCTCTTCATCGGCATGGATCTTGTGAGCCGGAGCAAGCTCCTGCCGGCGCACCCGGTCCGGCTGATGGGGAAGGCCTCCGGGTCGCCCGCGCTCCCTCCGACGGAGGCACTCTCCCCGAATGCCGGCCCTCTTCTCTCCACGGGCCGCGACCCTCTTCCGGGGCGTGCTCCTCGGCGGCGTCGTGGTCGCGATCCTCCTTCCGCTGGTGCTGATGGGGTACGTGCGGGGACCGTACGTGACGGGAGTCGGGCGGGCTCCGGAGCAGCCGGTTCCCTTCGACCACCGCCATCACGTGGTCGACGACGGGATCGACTGCCGCTACTGCCACACCACCGCCGATCGCTCGCCCCGGGCCGGGATCCCGTCGACGGAGGTGTGCATGGGATGCCACTCCCAGATCTGGGCGGAGAGCCCGCTCCTGGAGCCCGTGCGGGAGAGCTACTTCGAGGGTCGGCCGATCCGGTGGGCGCGGGTGCACCGCCTGCCCGACTTCGTCTACTTCGACCACCGGATCCACGTGTCCCGCGGCGTCGGGTGCGAGAGCTGCCACGGGCGGGTCGACCAGATGGCCCGGGTCCGGCAGGTCGAGCCGCTCACGATGGGGTGGTGCCTGGAATGTCACCGGAACCCGGAGCCGCACCTCCGCCCGCCCGAGGCCGTCGTCGAGATGGGCTACCGCCCGGACAGCGCGCAGGAGGTCACCGGGGCGCACCTCGCCCGGGAGATGGACATCCGTCCGTCCACCGACTGCACGGCGTGTCACCGGTAGCGGCGTGTCCAATCCACCGGAGCGTGACGAGGCGTACTGGAGGGCGCTGGGGGATGCGCTCACCGGCGAGGGGCCGGGCGGGCCCGATCCGGGGCCGTGCGTCTCCGGCGGGTGCGACGGCGCGGGAGGATGCGGCTGCGGGAAGGGTGCCGGGAGCGGCGGCGGTCTGAGCCGGCGCCGCTTCCTGCAGCTCTCGGGCGCGGGGATGACGCTCGCCGGCGTGTCCGGCTGCGGCGAGCCGCCTCCGCGCTGGCTCGTGCCGTACGCGCAGGATCCGCCCGAGGTCACGCCCGGGGTGCCGCTCGAGTACGCCACTTCGATGGCGCTCGACGGATTCTCGATCGGACTCCTCGGCCGCACGCGGGAGGGCCGGCCGGTGAAGCTGGAGGGCAATCCCGACCACCCGGCGAGCCTGGGAGGGACCGGGGCGTGGGAGCAGGCGTCGCTCCTCTCCCTCTACGACCCCGACCGCCGGGGCGACATTACGGAGGACGGGGCGGGGCGGAGCTGGCGGCACGTGCTCGAGGCCCTCCGTCCGGAGGAGCTCCCCGAGGGAGGGCGGGGGCTCCGGATCCTCCTGGAGCCCACCTCCTCGCCCACCCGGCTGGGCCTCCTGCGCCGGATCCGGGAGCGGCTGCCCGAAGCGAGGATCGCGCTCCACGCCCCCACCGGCCCCCTCCACCTCCAGGAGAGCCTCCGCGGCCTCTTCGGGCGGCCCGTCCTCCCGATCCACGACTTCCGCGGCGTCCGCAGCGTGGTCGCCGTCGAAGCGGACTTCACGGAGGAGCTCCCCTTCCGGCTCCGCTACGCGCGCGACTTCGCCCGGACCCGTGCGCCGGACGGACCCGGAGGGGAGATGAGCCGGCTCCACGTGGCCGAAGCGGCGCCGAGCCCCACCGGCTCCCTCGCCGACCACCTCCTCCCCGTCCGCCCGAGCGGGGCGGTGCCCCTCCTCGCCGCCCTCGCCATGGAGGTCGGGGCGGCCGGAGACCTGCCCGGGGAGCCCGCGGGCGCCGGGATGGGGGGCGAAGCCCGGGAGTGGGTCCGCCGGGCGGCGGCGGAGCTGCGGAGCCGCGGGAGCGACGCGGTCGTGGTCGCGGGAGCGCACCTGCCGGCGGTGGCGCACGGGCTCGCCGACCGGATCAACCGGCGGGTGGGGGCGCACCCCCGCCGGGTCCGTTACGTCGCCTCCCCGCTGGTCGCGGGCGATGCGGCGGGGCTCGACCTGCGGGTCGGGCTCGACGAGCTGGTCGAGGAGCTGTTGGCCGGCGAGGTGGAGACGCTCCTCGTGCTCGAGGGCGATCCGGTCCACACCGCGCCCGCCGGCGTCGATCTGGCCGACGCGATCGCCCGCGCCGGGGCCAGCCTCTATCTCGGCACGCACCGGAACCGGACGGCGGAGGCGTGTGGCTGGTTCGTGCCGGCGCTCCACTACCTGGAGTCGTGGGGCGACGGACGCGCCTTCGACGGGACCCTCTCGACCGTGCAGCCCCTGGTCCGGCCGCTCCGCCCCGGACGACAGCCGGAGGAGGTCCTCGCCGCGCTCCTCGCAGCTCCCACGGAGCCCCCCCCGGAGGGGGCCGAGGGGCCGCGGCCGTCCGACTCTCCCCGCGAGCTCGTCCGCCGGGAGTGGCGGGAGCGGATCCATCCGGAGCACGGGGGCGACCGCTCCGTCGACGCCTTCTGGCAGGAGAGCCTGCAGAGGGGTCTGGTCGAGGGCAGCGAGGCGGAGCGGCTGGACGAGCCGGCCCCCGGGGGAGAGGAGCTCGGCCGCCTCCTCTCGGAGGTGGAGCCGCCCCCGAGCGAGCGGATCGAGGTGCGCTTCGAGCGCGACCGGCGGGTCCACGACGGGCGGTTCGGCAACAACGCCTGGCTCCAGGAGCTTCCGGACCCGGTGACGAAGCTCACCTGGGGAAACGCGGCCCTCCTCGCCCCGGCCACGGCCGCTCGCCTGGGCGTGGAGCGGGGCGACCTCCTGGAGGTGGCCTCGCGAGGGGCGGCGGTCCGGATCCCCGCCCTCCCGGTCGCCGGCCACGCCGAGGAGGTGCTCACGCTGCCGCTCGGCTACGGGCGCGGGGGCGGGGAATCGCTGTCCCGCGGGGTGGGCATCGACGTGTATCCCCTGCGCCCCCGCCCCGGCTCTCCGGCTCCGGCGTTCGAGGTCCGCCCCGCCGCCGACGAGGACGGTGCGACGCTCCGTGAGTCCCTGGCCGTCACCCAGGAGCACCAGGACACCCACGACCGGGAGCACGTCCAGGACCGGACCCTCGGCCACTTCCGGGAGCATCCCGACTTCACCGAGCGGCACCGGGGCGCGGTCCCCTCGCTCTACCCCGCGGAGCGCGGCGACGGCCCGCAGTGGGCCATGACCATCGACCTGAACCGGTGCACGGGATGCAGCGCCTGCGTGGTGGCGTGCCAGGCCGAGAACAACATCGCGGTGGTCGGAGCGGAGGAGGTGCGGAGGGGCCGCGAGATGCACTGGCTCCGGATCGACCGGTACGTGTCGGGCCCGCCGGAGCGGCCCGAGGTGGTGAATCAGCCGATGGCGTGCCAGCACTGTGAGAAGGCGCCCTGCGAGTACGTCTGTCCGGTGAACGCCACCGTCCACTCGTCGGACGGCCTCAACGAGATGGTCTACAACCGGTGCATCGGCACCCGATTCTGCTCGAACAACTGCCCCTACAAGGTCCGCCGCTTCAACTGGTTCGACTACAACCGGCGGCGCCCGGAGGCGGAGCGTCCGGTGCTGAACCCCGACGTCACGGTTCGCGAGCGGGGGGTCATGGAGAAGTGCACCTACTGCGTGCAGCGGATCCGGCGGGCCCAGCTCCAGGCGGGCTCCGAAGGCAGGCCGGTCCGGGACGGCGAGGTCCGCACCGCGTGCCAGCAGGCGTGCCCCCACCGGGCGATCACCTTCGGCTCGTTGAACGACCCCGGGAGCGAGGTGACGAGGAGCCGGGAGAACCCCCGGCAGTACGGGGTGCTCCACGAGCTGGGCACGATGCCCCGGACCCGCTACCTGGCCCGGATCCGGAATCCCGCTCCCGCGCCCGGGGAGTAGCGTGGACGAACTGCGGGAGGATCCGTGGACGCTTCCTCTCATCGGGGCCGGCGCCACGGACGAGACGATCACGGACGAGGTCCTGGCGCCGCTCTGGCGGAGCTCCAGGGTCTGGCGGATGGGCCTCCTCTTCACCGGCATGGGATCGCTCGGATTACTGGCCCTGATCCTCTACACGGTGGCCGCCGGGATCGGCGTCTGGGGCAACCAGGTCCCGGTGGCGTGGGGCTTCGCCATCATCAACTTCGTGTGGTGGATCGGACTGGGACACGCCGGCACGTTCATCTCCGCCTTCCTGCTCCTGCTCGACCAGAGGTGGCGGGCGTCGATCAACCGGACGGCGGAGGCGATGACGCTCTTCGCCATCGCGATGGCGGGGATCTTTCCCCTCCTCCATCTCGGACGGGCGTGGTTCTTCTACTGGCTGGTGCCCTACCCCTCCACCATGGACGTCTGGCCGCAGTTCCGGGGCGCGCTGCCGTGGGACTTCGCGGCGATCCTCGCCTACGGGACGGTCTCCCTCCTCTTCTGGTACATGGGGCTGGTGCCCGATCTGGCGGCGGCCCGGGATCGGGCCCCGACGCGGAGGCGGGCGCAGGTGTACGGGCTCTTCGCGCTGGGGTGGAAGGGAACGGCCCGGGAGTGGAGCCGGCACCGCATCGCCTACGGGCTGCTCGCGGGGCTCGCGACGCCGCTCGTGATCTCGGTGCACAGCATCGTGAGCATGGACTTCGCGATCACGCAGATCCCCGGATGGCATTCGACGCTCTTTCCGCCCTACTTCGTGGCGGGCGCCATCTACTCCGGCTTCGCCCTGGTCCTCCTCCTGGTCATCCCCCTGCGGCGCCTGTTCGAGCTCCGTCGCATGATCACCGAGCGGCACCTCGACGTCATGGCCAAGCTGCTCCTCGCCATGGGGTGGGTCATGGCGTACAGCTACGCGGTGGAGGTCTTCGTGGGCTGGTACTCGGGCGAGGACGCCGAGCGCCACCTGCACCTGGTGACCCGCCCGTTCGGGACGTACGCGCTCCTGTACTGGGCCATGACGGCGTCGGTCGTCCTGACCCCGATGATGTTCTACTCGAAGCGGCTGCGCCGGAGCGAGGTCGCGCTCTTCGGCGGGAGCGCCGTGATCCTGGTGGGGATGTGGCTCGAGCGCTTCGTGATCATCGTCACCTCCCTCAGCCGGGACTTCCTCCCGTCGAGCTGGCAGGACTTCCTGCCCACCTGGGTCGACGTCGGCATCCTGCTGGGCACGATCTCCGTCTTCGGATTCCTCTTCCTCCTCTTCGTGCGGTGGGTGCCGACGGTCGCCATCCACGAGGTGAAGAAGACCCGACGGGAGCTGGCCGGATGAGCGGGATCACGAGCGGAGGGCCGGGCGTGATGGCGGCCTACGCGACGGCCGACGGGCTCCTGGACGCGCTCCGGGCGCTCCGGAACGCCGGCTACACGGAGCTGGACGCGTACACCCCCTACGAGATCGAGGAGGTGGACGAGGTGCTGGAGCTCGGGCGGAGCCGCCTGCCGGCGGTGGCGCTGGTGGCCGGCCTGCTGGGCGCGGCGCTGGGCTACGGGATCCAGTGGTGGACCAGCGTCGTGGACTACCCGATCGACGTGGGCGGGCGCCCGCTGCACGCGGCGCCGGCGTTCGTGATGATCACCTTCGAGCTCGGGATCCTCTTCGCCGCCGGCGCCCTCTTCGTCGCCTACTTCTGGAGGTCCGGCCTCCCGGCGCTCTGGTCGCCGGAGTTCGAGGTCCCCGGCTTCGAGCGGGCCTCCGTGGACCGGTTCTGGGTGGCGGTGGGTCGGGGGGATCCCCGCTTCGACTCCGACCACCTCTCCCGGCTCCTGGAGGAGTCCGGAGCCGAGCGGGTGCGCGTGCTGGACGGGTCCGCGAAGGACGGGGAGGAGCGTGAGGGGCGACCGGGCGGCCGGACGGGAGAGCCGGATGCGCCCGGGAAGGGGGGGCCGGCGTGACCGGGCGTCCGGAGGGCCGCGCCTCGAGGAGACGTCCGGGCGCCTCGCCCGCCGGTCGGGCGCGGTCGGGGAGGGGGGTCGCGCTCGCCGCTCTGCTCCCGGTGGCCCTGGCCGCGGGGGCGTGCGACGTCCCGGGAGTCGACACCGGGTGGAGTCTGGAGCGGATGGTCGACCAGCCGAAGCTGGACGCGTACGAGCGGGCCCCGGCCTTCCCGGACAGCGCCGCGATGCGCGTTCCACCGGTGGGCACCGTCTCGCGGGACGCCGTCCTGGATCCGCGGATCGCCCGCGGCGAGGACGCCGCGGGCGGGCACGTGGAGGGGATCCCCCTGGAGCTGACGATCGAGGACCTCCGGACGGGCCGGGAGCGCTACGGCATCTACTGCGCGGTGTGTCACGGAGAGGACGCGAACGCCGGCACGCCGGTCGCGGCCGCGATGCCGCTCCGCCCCCCGCCCTCGCTCCACGCCCCCCGGCTCGTGGAGGCGCCCGTGTCGCACCTGTACCACGTGGCGGCCGAGGGCTACGGGCTCATGCCCGCCTACCGCGAGGAGCTGGAGCCCGGCGAGCTGTGGGCGGTGGCCGCCTACGTGCGGGCCCTCCAGCTCAGCCGGGGCGTCCCGCTCTCCCGGCTGGAGCCGGCCCGGCGGGACTCGGTGCTGCGGGCGCTGGAGGGAGTGGAGGCGGGAACGGACGCCGGGACGGACGCCGGGACGG
>CAYPDV010000001.1:0-47137 GCA_964409525.1 uncultured Gemmatimonadaceae bacterium | reverse complement strand
ACGGACGCCGGGACGGACGCCGGGACGGGGGGAGGGCCATGAGCGGGCCGGCCCGCAGTCCGGAGGCCCGACCGGCGGTCGTCGATTCGATCCGCCCGGTGGTGCTTCCCGCCCTCGTGGCGGCGGCGATCGGCGGGGCGTTGGTCGTGATCGGGCTCTTCGTCGATCCGGCCCGCACGGCCCGCGCCTACCTCGCCGCCTTCGTCCTGGCCCTGAGCCTCGCGCTGGGAGCGCTCTGCACGGTGCTGGTGAGCCACGCGATCCGGGCACGATGGTTCGTGGTCGTGCGTCGGCTCGCCGAGGGGGTGGCGACCACACTCCTGGTCCTTCCCTTCCTCTTCCTCCCCCTCCTCTTCGGGCTGGACGCGCTCTATCCGTGGGTGGGCCCCGTCGCCGATCCGGAGGTGGCCGAGCACGTGGAGAAGGTGGACGCGTGGCTGAACGTGCCCTTCTTCGTGATCCGCTCCTCGGTCTACCTCCTCGCGTGGGCGGCGACGGCGTTCCTCCTGCTGCGGTGGTCGGTGGAGAGCGACGAGCGGCCGGAGTCCGAGCCCGACCGCCGGCCGTTCGTGCTCGCGGCGGTCGCGCTTCCGGTCTACGGCTTCACGGTGACCTTCGCGGCCATGGACTGGATCATGTCGCTCACGCCCCGGTGGTACTCCACCGTCTTCGGGCTCTACTACTGGGCGGGAGGCTTCCTGGCGGCGTTCGCCCTGCTGGTCGTGCTGACGCGGCTCCTCGAGCGGAGCGGCCATCTCGGCGGCGAGGTGGCGGAGAGCCACTATCACGCGCTCGGGCGGCTCCTGCTGACCTTCTCGGTCTTCTGGGCCTACATCGCCTTCTCCCAGGGATTCCTGATTTGGATCGCCGACCTTCCGCGCGAGGTGCCGTGGTACCTGGCGCGCTGGGACGGAGCGTGGAAGGGCGTGACCCTCGCGCTCCTGGTCGGCCAGTTCCTCGTGCCCTTCGCGCTGCTCCTCTTCCGGGCCGTGACGCGCCACCCGTCGCGGCTGGCCTGGGTCGCGGGATGGATCCTGCTGGTCCACGCGGTGGACGTCTACTGGCTGGTGCTGCCCGCGGTGGACGGGAGCGTGGAGGCGCCGCACTGGCTCGATCCGGCCGCGCTCCTGCTCGTCGGCGGGCTGGTGGTCGCCTTCGGCGCCTGGAGGCTCCGGGGATCCCCCGTGGTGCCGGCCGGCGACGTCCGGCTCGAGGCGGGTCGGAGGTACGTCTCCCGATGAGGATCGGACGGTGAGCGAGGATTCGAGACCGCCGGAGCGGCCGCACGGCCGGGGCGGCGAGGTCGACGAGCCCGTCGGCCCGGAGGACGTCCGGGCGCGCCGGCCGGACGTGCGGCAGGAGGAGGGTCTCCGGCAGGAGGAGGACCGGGTGTCGGGACGGTGGGCCGTGGGGCTCACGCTCGCCTTCCTCGCCGTGGTCGTGGGGGGCGGGTGGTGGGCGTGGGCCCTCCTGCCGGAAGGCGAGGATCCGATCGGCGGCGAGGTCCGCCTCCGGATGCCCGAGGGCGGCGCCCGGCTGGAGCACGGGCTGATCGGCGGCGGCCGCCGCACGGCACCGGGGACCCTGCCCGCCCGGCAGTCGGAGGACGACGCCGGGTACGGATGGGTGGATCCCGCCGGGGGCGTCGTGCGGATCCCGATCGAGGAGGCGATGGAGGTGGTGGCGGGGGAGAGCGGATCGGGAGATCGGGCGACCCGGGGCGGCGACGGCGACGTGCCCGGGGACGGCCCCGACCGGGACACGGGGGACGCCCCGGATGAAGGGCCCGAGGCGGAGCCCGGTACGGATCCGGAGACGCCCCCCCGGGACCGGGTCGACGTCGAGGAGCGGCCGGGGGCGCTGCTTCCGGCCGACCTCCGCTTCCGGGACGAGGACGGCCGATCGACGAGCCTCGGCGATCTCCTCCGCCCGGAGCGCCCCCTGCTCCTGGTGCTCGGCTGGTACCGCTGCCGCACGCTCTGCGGCACCCTTCTCGACGGCGCGGTCGACGCGGCCGCCTCCCTTCCCCCGGGCGCCGAGGGGGTGGAGCCGCCCCTCCTCGCGATGGTCTCCGTCGATCCACGGGAGGGTCCGGGCGACGCCGGGGCACGCCGCGCGCGACTCCGGGAGGAGGGACTGCGCCCCCCGCCGGGCGGGCTCCGCCTGCTGGTGGGCGAGAAGGACGAGGCGGAGCGGCTCGCCGACGCCCTCGGCTACCGGTACGCGTGGGACGGCTCCACCGACCAGTACGCGCATCCGGCCGTGCTGGTCGTCGTGACCCCGGGTGGCAGGGTGTCCCGCTACCTCTACGGGGTCCGCTTCCCCTCGGACGAGCTGGCGGCGGCCGTGGGAGAGGCGGCCGAGGGGCGGAGCCGGTCCTCGCTCGAGCAGGTGGTGATGCGCTGCTTCCGCTACGTGCCGGCGCTGCGTCGCCACGCCGGGCTCGTGGCGAACGTGCTCCGGGGCGGGGGCGTGCTCGTGCTCCTCGGCCTCGGTGGCGTCTTCGTCGTGGCCGGCCGGCGGGCGAGCCGGCGGGAGGAGGCGAGGTGAGGGCGCTCGCCGCCGCGCCCGGGTTCGCCGCCGTGCAGGATGCGGCGCGGGACGGGGCGCAGAACGGAGGGCAGAACGGCGGGCCCGGCGATCCGGCCCCGGGGGTGGACACCGCCGGCGGCGTGGACGTCTCGCCCCTGGGCGACGCCGCCGGTGCGATCGGCGAGACGCTCCGCCGCCTGCTCTACCTCCCGGAGCAGGCCTCCACGGTGGCGCCGGAGATCGACCGGCTCCAGTACGTCGAGTTCGTGGGCTTCTGGGTCATCGGGATCCTCCTATTCGCCGCCACCTTCTACTTCGTCGTCCGCTACCGCCGGCGCTCGGAGGAGGAGGACTGGGCGCCCACGCCCCGGGTGCGGGCGCCGCTCTGGCTGGAGCTCGGGGTGGCGGGCCTGCTACTCGTCTTCTTCGTGGCGGTCTGGTGGATCGGGTTCCGGCAGTACGTCGACGTCGGGCGGGCCCCGGACGACGCGCTGGAGGTCTTCGTGACCGCCCGGCAGTGGGTGTGGAAGTTCGAGTACGCCGAGGGCCCGACCTCGGCGGGGGTGCTCTACGTCCCCGCCGGGCGCCCGGTGCGCCTGATCGTCACCTCGCGCGACGTGATCCACTCCTTCTTCGTGCCCGACTTCCGCCTGAAACGGGACGCGGTGCCCGGCCAGTACACGTCGCTCTGGTTCGAGGCCCCCCAGCCCGGCCGCCACCAGGTGCTGTGCGCGGAGTTCTGCGGGCCGGGCCACTCGCGAATGTGGGGCGAGGTCGTCGTCCTCGAGCCGGAGGACTTCGCCGCCTGGCTGGAGGGCGACACCCCGGCCGTGCCCCTACCCGGCGCCGAGGGGGCCGTCGCGGAGCCGGGCGAAGGCCGGGCCCCCGAGACGCGGCTGGCGGAGCGGGGGCGGGAGGTCGCCGTGGACGAGGGGTGCGTGCAGTGCCACTCCGTCGACGGCGAGCCCCACATCGGACCCACCTTCCTCGGCCTCTGGGGGCGGAGGGTGGCGCTCGCCTCGGGCGACACGGTGACGGCCACGCCGGCGTACCTGACCGAATCGATGATGGATCCGGAGGCGGAGATCGTCGCCGGCTTCGAGCCCGTGATGCCGTCGTACGAGGGGGTGCTCGAGCCGGGGCAGGTGGGGGCGCTGCTCGCCTATCTCCGCTCGCTGGGCACCGCCGGGGCGACGGAGCGGCACCCGGAGGAGGGCGAGCCGGGAGCCGGTGATCCGGCCGGCGAGGCCACCCACGAAGGCGACGGACCATGAACCCGGCCACGCTCGAGACCCGGCCGGTCCCTCCATCCGGGCTCCGCCCCCCCTCCTTCTGGACGGAGGCGGAGGGGGTGTGGGACTTCCTCACCACGCCCGACCACAAGAACGTCGGCGTCCTCTTCTTCCTGGCCACCACCGTCGCGCTGGCGGTCGGAGGCGGCTTCGCCCTCCTGATGCGCCTCGAGCTGTGGGGCCCGGGCGAGACCCTCATGGGAGCGGACACCTACGACCGGGTCTTCACGCTGCACGGCGTGATCATGGTCTGGCTCTTCATGATCCCGGCCATCCCGAGCGCCTTCGGCAACTTCCTCCTGCCCCTGATGATCGGCGCGAAGGAGGTCGCCTTCCCGCGGATCAACCTCGCCTCCTTCTACGTCTATCTCGCGGGCGCGGCCCTGGTCTTCTGGGCCACGGTGTCCGGCGGGGCCGACACCGGGTGGACGTTCTACACGCCGTACAGCACGGGCACCCCGACCGAGGTGGTCTGGATGGTCCTCGGGGTCTTCGTCCTGGGGATCAGCTCCGTGATGACGGGGATCAACTTCATCGTGACCGTCCACACGCTCCGGGCCGAGGGGCTGGGGTGGGGCCGGCTCCCGCTCTTCGTATGGAGCATCTACGCGACCGCCGTCATCCTGGTGCTGGCGACGCCGGTGCTGGGCATCACCCTGCTCCTGATCGCGCTCGACCACGCCTGGCGCCTCGGGATCTTCGATCCGGCGATGGGAGGCGACCCGCTCGTCTACCAGCACCTGTTCTGGTTCTACTCCCACCCGGCCGTCTACATCATGATCCTGCCGGCGATGGGCGTGATGAGCGAGGTCGTCTCGACCTTCTCCCACAAGAACCCGTATACGTACCGCGGCATCGTCGTCTCCTCCCTGGGGATCGCCTTCGTGGGCTTCCTCACCTGGGGGCACCACATGTTCGTGGCCGGGATGAGCGACCTCGACGTGGGTGTGTTCGGGGTGCTCAGCATGTTCGTCGCCGTCTTCAGCGCCATCAAGGTCTTCTCGTGGACCGGTACCCTCTACCAGGGCCGGATCGACATGAAGACCCCGATGCTCTACTTCCTGGAGTTCCTCTTCCTGTTCGGTGTGGGCGGCACCACGGGGGTGGCGCTGGCCAGCACCTCGCTCGACCTGCACTGGCACGACACGTACTTCGTCGTGGCGCACTTCCACTTCATCATGGTCGGCGGCACGATGACGGGTTTCCTCGCTGCGCTCCACTACTGGTTCCCGAAGGTCACGGGGCGGATGTACCCGGAGCGCGCGGGCACGGTGGGGGCGGTGCTGATCTTCATGGGCTTCCTCGGCACCTTCGTGCCGCAGTTCCTGCTCGGCAACGCGGGGATGCCGCGCCGCTACGCCGACTACCCGGAGCGCTTCCAGGGCATGCACGTGGTGTCGACCGTGGGCTCGTGGTCGTTCGCCGGCGGCCTGGGGCTCATCCTGATCTACCTCGCCTGGTCGGCGTGGAGGGGGCGTCCGGCGGAGGAGAACCCGTGGCGCTCCCGGAGCTTCGAGTGGGAGAGCCCGACCCCGCCGCCCCACGGCAACTGGCCCGAGCTGCCCGACTTCACCGACCGGGGGCCCTACGACTACTTCCGGGACGGACCGTCGGGCTGGGGCGGCGGCGAGGAGGAGGAGGCCGGCGGGTCCGAGCCCTCGGCCGCGCCCGAGCCCCGGGCCGGACCGGGCCGGATCGGCACCGGCCCGGCCGGCGAGGAGAGGCCGTGACGCCGCGCCCGGCCGCTCGAGAGGATCGCTCGCAAGTCGAAGCGAGGCAGGAGGTTGAGGACCCGCACCTCAGGGAGTGGTTCGGGAGCCTCGAAAGCCAGGCGCACGCGTCCCAGCTCGGCATGTGGATCTTCATCGCCGGCGAGGTGCTCCTCTTCGGCGCGCTGTTCGCGCTGTACGGGGCGTACCGGGGCCGCTGGGGGGAGAGCTTCCGGGAGGCCGCGCACCACACCGATCTTCTCCTCAGCTCCTTCGGCACGGTGGCCCTGCTCGCGGCGAGCCTGGTCGTGGCCCTCGCGCTCCACGCCGTGCGGGGCGAGCGGGGCGACCTCTCGGGCCTCCTCCTCGGGGGCGGGGCGGCGCTCGGGTGCCTGTTCCTGGTGTTCAAGTTCTGGGAGTGGGCGAGGCACTTCGACGAGGGCATCCGTCCCGGAGCGTGGTACGACTTCGCGGAGATGCCCGGCGAGGGCGGCCGGGTCTTCTTCTCGCTCTACTACGTGCTGACCGGCGTGCACGCCCTCCACGTGATCGGCGGCGTCCTGCTCCTGGCCTGGCTCGCGGTGCGGGCGAGGCGGGGGGCGTTCGGCGTCCGCTGGCACACGCCGGTCGAGCTCGGGGGCATGTACTGGCACCTGGTGGACATCGTCTGGCTCTTCCTGTGGCCCCTCTTCTACCTGCTCCGGTGAGGGTGTGATGGAAGGGCGGCGGAAGGGCGTCTGGAGCGGGAGCGGCGCCTACTGGTGGACGTTCGGGGGGCTGCTCGCGCTCACGGCGCTCACCCTCGGCCTCTCCTTCGTCGACCTCGCCGGATGGGGGGCGCCTCTCGCCCTCGTGATCGGTGCCGCGAAGGCCCTGCTCGTGCTCCTCTTCTTCATGCACCTGGCCGAGCACCGTACGTCGAGCCGGATCGCCTTCACGACGGCGGTGGCGTTCGCCGCGATCCTGATCGGGCTCACCGTCCTCGACGTGGGCACCCGGGAGCGGGATCGCTACGCCCCTCCCGGCCCGGACGAGGAAGCCGAGCGGCGGGACCCGCCCGCGGGCGCGCGCCTGCCGTGAAGGCGGAGGTCCCCGTCCTGGTCGTCGGGGCCGGACCGACCGGGCTCCTGCTGGCCATCGAGCTGGCGCGCCGCGGAGTCGTTCCCCGGGTGGTGGACGCCGCGCCGGAGCCGCCCCGGGGGCAGAGCCGCGCCCTCGCCGTCTTTCCACGCACCCTGGAGGTGCTGGACCGCGTGGGAGCGGCGGAGCCCCTGGCGGCGGCGGGCCGCCGGATCCGGGGCATCCACGTGTGGGGGCGAGGGAGACGGTCCCTGATCCGGCTCGACGTCACCCGCCTCGACACCCTCTTCCCCTTCGTCCTCTCCGTCCCCCAGGCCCGCACCGAGTCCGTCCTCCTCGAGCGGATGGAGGCGCTGGGGGTGCGGGTGGAGCGGCCGGTCGAGGTGGTGGACGTCCGCGAATCCGAGGAGGTGGGCCGGGGCGGGAGCCGCGGGGGCGCGACGGGAGGCCCGCTCCGCGCCGTCCTCCGTCACCCGGAGGGCGAGGAGGAGATCGTGGCGGCGGCGTGGGTGGCCGGCTGCGACGGCGCCCGCAGCACGGTCCGTGAGCGGGCGGGGATCCGCTTTCCCGGTCCGGTGGTCGGGCCCCCCTTCGCCTTCTCGGACTGCCGTATGGAGGGCGCCGAGGGGGAGCTCCGGGCCGACGAGGCCCACGCCTTCCTCGCCTCGGACGGCGTGGTGGCCGCGATCCCCCTTCCCCGCCCCGGCTTCTGGCGGGTGATCGTCTCGCTTCCGGAGGGGCCCGAGTCGCCCGACGGCATTCCCCTGCCCCTGCTCCAGGACCTCTTCCGGGCCCGCTCGGGTCTCGCCCCCACGCTCCCGGAGGAGATCTGGTCGAGCGGCTTCCGGTCCCGGCAGCGGCTCGCCTCGCGGTACCGTGCGGGGCGCGTCGTGCTGGCGGGCGACGCGGCCCACGCACACTCCCCCGTGGGGGGCCAGGGCATGAACACCGGGCTCCGGGACGCCTTCGCCCTCGGGTGGAGGCTGGCCCGGGTGAGCCGAGGGGACGCCCCGGCCGACCTCCTCGACGACTACGTACGCGAGCGCCGCCCGATCGGCCGGCGGGTGGTGCGCGCCACCGGTCTCGCCACGAGGGCGGTCGGGTGGGACGGGCCCCTCGCCGTCCGGGCGCGGGAGGCGGCGCTCGGAGCGCTGGCCCGTACGCCGCGCCTGCAGCGCCTCCTGCTCGAGACGCTGACCGGGCTGCGGGAGGAGGTGCGGACGCCGGAGGTGTGAGCGAGGCCCGGACGTGCCGGGCTCGATCATCGGTCTCCCGGCGGCCGAGAGCCTCCGCCCCCGGCCGTCGGCCCCTCGGCTCAGCCCCGCGGACGGATCAGGTCGAGCCCGGACGCGGGGTCCCGCTCCTTCGGAAGCTCCTCCGGATACGCCGTGAGGAAGAGCTCCAGCGTGGGGCGGACCCGGGCCTCCAGGAGGTGTCCGGCGATCGCGGAGCCGTCCCGGCCGGAGAGGACGCAGTGGATGTGCACCGCGGGATCTCCCTCGCTCGACGCGACGTCTCCCACGAGCGCCGCCACCTCCATCTGCTCCCGGACGGGGATCTCCTCGTACTCCTTCGTCTCCCAGTCGAAGTAGGCGAGGACGGCCTCCTCGACCGCTCCCAGCGCGGTGAAGTGGGCCGACCGGACGGCCTCCCGGCGGGCGAACTCCTCGATCGTGCCGAGGATCTCGTCGCCCGGCTCGAAGATCAGGGCGAACTCCCTGCAGCCGTCGTCGGAGCGGTGGAGGACCTGAGTGCGCACGGCGGACTTCCCGGGTCGGGGAGGATCGGTTCGGCGAGGGTCGATCGTCATCGGGATGCGAACAGCGTACCGGCGGCGATGCCCCGGGGCCAGGGTGCGGAGGGCTCCGGGTCCCATCACTTCAGGGCCGCGGTCGGATCATTGCAGGACAGGGCCCTCCGAGCGGGCGCGGCCCCCGGCGAGGGCGCCGCGCCCCGTCGACCGATTCCACGATTCCGAGGAGGACCGATGGCCCTGGTCAAGGATTCCCGCTGGCTCAAGCGGTACGTGAACCCCGGTACGGACGACGACGGGTACGAGGAGCCCGACTGGAGCGGAGCGGAGGAGGTGGGAGCCGCCTACGGGGGCCGGGGAGACTGGCTCTACGTCTTCTCCCTCACCGAGGAGCCGGACGTGGTGGACCTGCTCTGGGTGGGCGAGGAGCAGGTCGACCGGCTACGCGAGAACCTCGGGTAGGTTCAGGCCGCCCCGAGGCCGGTCCGCGCCCCGCCCGCCGCCCGTATCGGGCTCCGGCGGGTGACGGGGCGCCGCCGCCCCCGCGGGGTGTCGTGGTATTCCGGCGTGTCCAGCCCGAGTCCGATCAGGCATCCGGGACAGAGCGGGACCGCCGATCCGTCGTCCGGCATCGCGATGCCGCAGCGCTCGCAGGCTCGTTCCATGGCTCCGTGACGGAAGGCCGCCTCCAGGGGATCGTGGTGTCCTGAAGTGAGGAGCAACCCGCGTGCCGGAGCCGTACGACTTCAGGGGAGCGCGGCGCCGCCTCCGGCCAGGGCGAGCACACCCCCGACGATGATGTAGGCCACGAGCCCCAGGACGGCGGTGAGGATCGCCTTGCCCGTGGAGAAGTCGCAGGCCTGGCGGATCGCGATGACCCCGGCCACGAGGAGCCAGATCCAGACGAAGAAGCCGACCACGGCGCCGAGGATCGGGATGATGCCGAAGACGTAGAGCACGCCCGGCGTCTGCGCGAAGCCGATCGTGCGGAGCAGTTCGCCCCAGGTGGCGGTGCCGCCCAGGAGCTTGTCGCCGATCAGGTAGGTGACGCCGGACCAGACCAGCCAACCGAGGTAGGCCGCGATCAGCCCGAGGACCGCCGCGCCGAGCCCTTCGCCGGCGCTTCCGATCGCCGCGGCGAGGGCGACGATCCCGACGACCATCGCCGCCTGGCCGGTCGCGGTGGTGTCGTGCTCGACCTCCTCGTATACGGCCGTCTCGAGCTTCGCGGCACCGAGCATCCGATCCGTGAGCGAGCGTCGGGTCGACATCTCCATGGCGTCTCCTCCTCGTGGGGACTCGGGGCCCGAGCCTTCCAGCAGGTCGGACCGCATCGGGAGGAAAGGATACGTGGCGAAGGGCACTCCGTCCAAGCCCGCATCCGGGGCGGACGGCCGCTCACAGCTCCCGGTGGGTCACGCAGAAGCCGCACCGGGGGCGCCCGACCCGGTCGCAGCGCTCGACGACCACGCGCCCGGTCACCTCCTCGATCACCCCCTGCGCCAGCGCGCAGGCGTCCGGACGGTCCACCACGACCGCCGAGAGCGGGCAGCCGTAGCCGCGGATCTCCCAGCCCTCCTCGGTCTCGTCGATCCGGACCTCGCCCCCGATCGCCTCGAGGATCTCCGCGGCGGCCCGGACGCGGCGGCCCGGATCTTCGTGTCCGTCCTCGGCGGACTGGCGGGCCACCCTGGCCCCCACCTCGCGGAGGAACGCGATCGTCTGCTCGCGCCCGTCTCGCCGCTCGAGGGCGGAGATCAGACCTTCGAGCACGAGGGGATACGCCTTCGGGAAGAGCTCCTCGGCGGTGCTGGTGAGGTCGTAGATCCGGGCCGGCTTTCCCCCCGTCGAGGCGGCCGTGCCCACCTCGCGGGCGAGCCCGTCGCTCTGGAGCGAGGCCATGTGCGTGCGGACGGCGTTCCCCGAGATCCCGAGGCCGTCGGCGAGGTCGGCGATGGTGCGGGGCGAGCGGCGCAGGAGGCGGAGGATCCGCGCCCGGGTGTCGCCCAGGAAGTGGTCGATTCGTCGGGCCATGCCGGGTTCCAGGCTGGAGAGCGCTCCTGCTCGTGGAAGGAAGATAACCCTTCGACTACTTATCACACAAAAACATTGACAAAGTAAAAAGTAGAAGTGATGTTGTCGCTCCACGTCCGGCGAATCCGGGCACCGTTCTCCCCTATCGAGGAATTCCGATGAGACGCTCTTCCCTTCCCGCCGCCGTTCCTGCGATGTGCGCGTTCCTCCTCTTCTCCGCGCCCGCGCTCTCCGCCCAGGAAGAGGGCAACGAGGCGCCGGAGCTGTCCGATCCCGAGATCGCCCATGTGGCCGTGACCGCGAACGCCATCGACGCGGAGCTGGCGGAGCTCGCCCTGGAGCGTTCTTCGAACGACGCGGTCCGGGCCTTCGCCCGTACCATGGTCACCGATCACACCGGCGTGAACGAGCAGGCGGCCGCGCTGGCCGAGCGGCTCGGCGTGACTCCGACGGCCAACCCGGTCAGCGCCTCGCTCCGGGAGGGCGCAGCGGAGGCGCGGAGCCGACTCTCCGGGCTCCGTGGCGTGGCCTTCGATCGAGCCTACATGGAGCGGGAGGTCGGATACCACGATGCCGTGCTCGATGCGCTGGACGGGTTGCTGATCCCGGGCGCCTCCAACGAGGAGCTCCGGGATCTGCTGGTGCAGGTGCGCCCCGTGATCGCGGCCCACCTCGAGCGGGCGCGGGAGATCCGCCAGGAGCTCGGCAGCGGACGGTGAGCCTCCGAGCTCCGGTCCTCCTCTCCGGCTTCTCGCTCCTTGCCCTCCTCGGGGCGGGGGCGGGAGCCGGCGAGGCTCCACCCGGACCGGCGTCGTCCGGGAGTCGTGTCGTGGAGATCCGTGGCTTCGAGTTCGAGCCCGCCCGGCTCCGGGTGCAGACGGGCGACACGATCGTGTGGATCAACCGGGACCTCGTACCGCACACCGCCTCGTCGGAGACGGCGCGATGGGATTCCGGGAGGATCGGGCGCGACGGCTCGTGGGAGTGGGTGGTCGAGGGCCCGCCGGGAGAGATCCCCTACGACTGTACCTTCCACCCTACCATGCGGGGGATGGTCGTGGTGGAGGGTGGAGGGTGACCGCCCGCCACCGCCGGTTCTCACCGGAGGCCGAAACGGCGAAGACCCGCGGCTACTCCGCGGGTCTTCGTCAATCGGGGCGGCCGGATTTGAACCGGCGACCCCCTGCTCCCAAAGCTAAAAACGGGGTCTCACCGACGATGGCCAGCAACGGCGGGAATGGCTTAGCTACGCCACTTTCGGCAATTCCGACTCCAGGGCTGCAGCGGCGAGCAACAGCCGCCAACGGCGGGGTTTGTCACTGTTTCTGTCACTGCGAGGTGGCTCTAGCGGGACCGATCCTCAGGGCTCGACCTCTCCCGACAGCCTGCGAAGCTCGTGGAGGTCCTCGACGGCGCCGGCAACCTCCTCGGCCGCCCTCGGCTCCATGCGAGTCCTCAGCGTCGCCTCGCGGGCCCTGAGCGCCTGTTCCGCGAGCCGGAGGGCAGAGCCGTAGGGTCGAAGGTCGATCGTCGGGAACTCAGCCGCGGGGATGGCCACGGCTCAGAGGAACACGGCGTGGATCAGGTCCCCGGAAGATCCACCCTCAAGCGCGCGAGACACCTCGAAGTCGCCAGTGCCCGCTACGACAGCCTTTCCGGCCACGCCCGTCGTGAGGATGTTCCCGGCGCTGACGGATCCGCCGAGCTCCACCTGGTGGATCTTCCCAGCGCCACGCAGGATGCCGCGCATCCGGCCGAAGATGTCCTCGTACGAGACGCCGTCCGGGCGCTCTCCACCGACGCTGTGATCGCCCTGAGTCCCCCAGTGCGCTGAGCCGGAAAGGCTCCATTGAAAGTACCGATACAACTCAACCCCGCCCCCGATCGATCCGGGCCGGGACGCCCACTCGGTATTCGCGCCGACGACGGGATCGCTCGCGCCGCTCATCAGAGAAACACCGCGTCGATCACGTCGCCGGAGCTCCCGCCGTCGAGGGCCCTCGAGGCCTCGAAGTCGCCTGCTCCGGCCACCACGCCCCGGCCTACGCTGTCGGGGGTGAGGGTGTCGTCGGCCGAGACGGTGCCGCCGAGTTGGATCCGGTGGATGCGGCCGGGTACGCGGAGGCGGCGGACCGTGCCGGGGTACGGCGGTCGTTCCATGCTCACCCCGTCGGGGTGACCGCCAGCGCCGGGGGAAACCCCATCAATGTTCAGCTCGGCCGAGGTGTCCCGGGCCCATCGGAAGTATCGGTTCGATGACACCGACACCGGATGCCTGCCGCTCGTCCCGGTCCCTCCGGATGCCTTCCAGCTATCGCTCATCAGGCGATCCTCCACTCGAAGGTCTGAGCGCGCGCCCGGACGCCGTCCCAGCATCCCATCGCGAGGACGTCGGCGCGGTCCGGCGAGCGGCCGATCCGGGCGCGGATGTCATCCTTGGACGTGATCTGGATCTTGCCCTTGCTGTTGAGCCCGTACGTGGTCGCGAGCAGCTCTTCCTCGAGCTTCCCGTCGGGCGGGATGCAGAGGCTGCCGGTACGGAGCTTCTCCCGGACCGCCCAGTACGCCTGGGCCCGGGCGTTAAGGAATCGATCTGGATCCGAGCCCGTGGCCGCCCTCGGGCTGGAGGCGGCGTTGAACGGCTTCACGCCCTCCACGTCCCAGTCGCGCAGCGTGTCGGTCACGCCGCCCCCCACGCCGGCGTCGTCCAGGACGATGAGGATGGGCTCGTGGCGGAACCTCCTGAGCCATTCCGCTTGCCTCTTCACCCGATCCGCGGTGTCCACGAGGCTCTGGCCCTGCCACGTCTCGAACCCGTGTAGGACGTCGCCCTGCATCTCCCCGAGTACGCTCTCGTCGGGCCCGTAGCGGGCGACGTCGAGAATCAGTAGCAGCGGCCTTCCGACGGTGCTCTCCACGATCTCCTTCGGCACCGGCCGCGCCGTGGCCCTCTCGATCCACGCCGCCTCCACGAGGCCGTCGATCGAGGTGTCGGGGAACTCCGCCTCCACGAACGCGACGTAGAACGGGCTGTCCAGGCCGTACTCGTCCTCGATCGTCTTCGGCCAGTCGGGCGCGGGCCCGCCGGGGATCACGACCCGCGCGTGTTCGATGTTCGGATGCTCCCATGCCGGGATCCGGAGCGAGGTCCAGTTGGCCTGCTGGGAGATCTGATGGAAGCGGCCGCCGGGGTGGGCGGGGTTGCCGAGTACGAGGATGCGGTCCCCTTCGCCCGTGGCGCACGAGAAGGCCGCGTCGTACGCCACGGCCTCGACCGCCTGGCCTTGGCCTTCGTCGATCACCACCAGGAGCCCGTTCGCGTCGTGGAAGCCCCGGAGGCTGTCGGCGGAGTTCGAGGTCATGGCCAGCACCCGGTCGTCGCCCTTCACCCGCAGGACTCGGTGGTACAGCTCGAAGGGGAGGCCGCTGCCGCGGAGCGCGCGCTTGAGTTCGCGCATCCCGATGGAGAGCTGGCGATCCGTCGGGGCCATGTAGATCACGGTCCCGCGCTTGGCGAAGGCCCACCATGCCATCAGGTCGGCGGCCGTGAAGTTCTTGCCCATCGAGTTCGCGGATCGAATCGCCACCCGGGGGCTGTCCCAGACCGCCCTGAGCAGGTCCACCTGGCGGCTCCAGTACTCCGAGCCGAGCTTCTCGGCGCCGAAGGCCACGGGACCCCGCTCCAGCCACTCTCGGGCCTGGTCCGCGGTCCATTCGCCGCCGGACTCCTCCTCCAGGTCGCCCACCTCCGCCTGCAGCTTCCGGAGCTCGGTCGCAAGGCTCACCCCCGGCCCCTCTTCCGGCTGATACGCTCGACGGTGCGTTCGACCATGTGCACGGCCGCGATGGTCTCCGTCCCGTCGTTGATGTAGACGATGTAGGGCACGCCGTTGTGCAGCCAGATCACCTCGAAGGGATCCTGGGCAGTCTCGATCACGGCCTGTCCCTGCTGGAGTGTCTCGGTGCCCACCTTGTCGAAGACCTCGGCGTCGAAGCCTTCCGCGGGCGAGCCCACCGTGACCTGCCAGTTCCCGCGGGCCCGGCCGGTGTCGACGATCGTGAGGTACACCACGCCCTCCAGCGCCTCGAGGGCGAGGACGTTTCTGAGGTCGCGGATCCGCTCCGGCACGTCCTCCTCGATGAAGCGGTCGATTCAGAGCTCGAAGTCGCGGATCGAGTCGCTCATGGCGACGCCCCTTTCCCGGTCAGAGGAAGCGGATGGGAGCAGGGCGGGCAGACCACCGCGGGCTCGAGGAGCGGCCACGTGTCCGCATCGAGGCGATGCGCCTCCACGCCTCCGACACGACCAGGTCACAGCAGCCCCCGATGAGGACCGTGACGTTGTTCTCCCCCCAGTCGCTCCCGAGGGTGATGGCCGCCGGCTCACGATGCTTCGGGCACCGGACCCCCCCGGTCGCCCTCTCGAGCCTCTCGGCGGCTATCCGCAAGACCTCCGCGACGACGGGATTGGTGAGAACCTCCGCGACCTCTGATGCGTCCGCGTACCGGCGGCCCGCTACCTCGAACTCGATCATCGGGTGATCACCTGGAAGGGCGAGCCCCCGCCCCGGCGCGCCTTCCGCTGGAGCCCCCGGAGAACCTTGTCCGCCAGCTCGTCTTCGCTTTCCCCGGGGGACGACTGGACCACGACCGTGATGTCGCCCTGCACCTGGAAGACCTCGTCGCCGCCGCCAGCCGCTGCCGTGCGAACCGGCCCACCCCCGCTCCCGCCCTCTCCAGAGCCCCCGGGGATCCACGGCTCGCGGATCCGGGGATCGGGCGGCGGCTCGGCTGGGCTGGGGGGCGGATGCGCACCCGGCGGTCCGGCCGTGTCCCGGGAGGGATCGAACTGGCTCCTCCAACGGAGCAGCGAAAGCCGGAGCCCGGACGGGTCGTTCAGCGCGCTCGTCGCGTCCCGGAAGGCGCCGGCCATGTCGCGGGCCGCCTCCGCCGCGCGCTCCTCCTCCTGGATGCGCTCGAGCAGCGCCAGCGTCTCCTTGTCGAATCCCTTCCGGCGCGCCTCCTCGAGCTCGCGCTGGTGCCTGAGCTCGAGGGCGAGCGTGTCGGCCTCGCCCTCGCGGCCCTGCGCCCGGAGCATCCGCACCTCGAGGTCCTCGCGGAAGCGCTCCTGCTCCCGGGCCTGGAGCTCGGCGAGGCGCTCGGCGTTCTCGTCGAAGGCATCGAGTAGCTCCCTCATGCTGTCGATGAAGTGACCGCTGAAATCGTCCGGCCACCGCTCGACGAACTCCCTCCACTCCTCGACCGACTCCGGCACCCCGAGGATGCCGAGTGCGAACGGAGGATCCGTCGCCTGCAGAAGCTGCTCGGTGAGGCTCTGGAACTGGTCTTCCAGGCGCTGCCGGTCCCGCTCGAACTGCGGAATGTCCTTGAACATGTTCCGGAAGTCGTCGAGGGCGCTCTCCCACGCCCTCTGCGCCCTGGCCATCTCGCGCGCCGCCTCCTTCGCCTTCTTCGAGGAGCCGAAGAGGCCGCCTACGAGGCCGCTCACGCCGCCGATCACCCCGCCGATCGCGGTGCCCAGGCCAGGAACGACGGAGCCGATCGCGGCGCCCGACGCCGCTCCTCCAAGGGCGCCACCGAGCGGTCCGGTCGCCTGTCCGATCCCGAATCCGACGGCCGCGGCGCCGACCCCGCCGAGAATCGTCCCCTTCCTGCCCTCGAGGGCGGTGAGGTCGCCCTCGCGGAGCTCCTTCAGGATCTTGTCGAGCCCGAGCTTCTCGATCACCATCGCGGCCGCGATCTGGGCGGCCAGGCGCTGGAAGATGCTCAGCACCTCTCGCGCGAAGTCCTTGAAGCCGCTGATGCCGCCGGTGAAGACACGCTCGAAGCCGTCGGCGAACGTGCGCTGGATGCCGCGGGCGGCTTCCTCCCACGCGGCCTTCACGGGGTCCACGGCGTCCTGTCCGGTCCGCTCCGAGTGCTCGCGGATCTTCTCCTGCATGTCGAAGAGCTCGCCGGCGAGGGAGCGCACCTTCTCCGTGATCTCGTCCGTCGCCTCGGCGCTGAGCCTGGAGATCGCCTCCATGACCGCGAGCTCGCGGTTGTACTCGCGGACGGCGTCCTCGCCCTCGGTGTACGCCACCGCGAGCCCCCGGGCCTGCCGCGCCTCCTCCTGGAGCTCGGAGAGGACGTCGCGGTCCTCCGCAAGCCTCTGCTCACGCTCGAGCGCATCGATCGCGTTGCGGCGCTGGCGCACCAGGTCCTTGATCGCAGCAGTCTGGCCACGGCTGAGGCCCTCCGCCTCGCGCCGGATCGCCGCCTCGTCCTCGAGCCGGGCCGTCACCCGCTCGACCTCGTCCGCGCTGATCTGGGTCGCGTGAGCGAGCGCCCTGAGGTCGGCGATCTCGGTGCGGATCGAGTCCCTGCGCTCCTCGAAGAGCGCGAGCTGCTCACGCTGGGCGTCTGTGAGCTCCTGGTTGCGCTTGATGCCCTCTCGGACGAGCTGGTCGAGGCGCTGACTCACGGCGTTGAGGCCCTCCTGCCGGATCTGCCGGACGCGACCCATCGTCTCGATGCTCGCGTCCAGGTCCGTGATCTGCCGATCCAGCTCCCGGGCCTCTTCTCGCGCCTGGGCCCCGCTGTGCTGATCGATCGACCCCAGCGCCTCACGCCGGCTCCGGAGGAGCTCCTGCTGGGCCTCCATCTCCCGGATCGACTGCCGAGCCTCGACGACCATCGCATGACTGCGCGCCTGCCGTGCCGCGGCCTGCTCCTCGTTGAGGCGCGACGCCGAGGAGCGCATCGCCTCGATCTGCTCGCTCGTGATCTCGAGCTCCTCGTTCAGGCTCCGCTGGTGCCGGCGCCAGAAGAAGACGGCGGAGCCCACCGCGGTCATGATGCCCACCGGCCAGGCGATCGTACCGAGCACGACACCGAGGCCCCCGACGGCGCCGGCGAGGGCCTGGATCGCCGGGACGGCCAGGAGGGCCGCACCCGCGAGTCCGGCAGCGCCCAGCGCGACCGCCGCGTCGGCCACCACGCCGCCCCATTCCCGCAGGCGCTCGGGCCCGACGTCGTCGACGGCCTTCTGCATGGACTCCAGCGCGTCGGCGGAGCCGAAGACGGCCTCCGTGAAGGCCACGATCCCGACCTGCCCGAGACTCGTCTTCAGGTCATCCACGAGTCGTCTCATCGAGCCCAGCATCTTGCCCGCGGTCCCCATGGCGTCCTCGTAGGTGCCGGCGATCCCGGCTCCCGCCTGGATCACGGCGTTCACCCGGGCCTGGACCCGCTCCTGCTCGGTGAGGTCGCCGACGGTCTTTCCGAGCTCCTGGGCGAGCGACCGGTAGGACTGCTCCCACTGTAGGTTGAGGCCGACCGAGCGGAGGATGCGCAGGTTGCCGGTCTGGATCCCGACGGTGAGCCGGTTGAACGCCTCCGAGGAGTTCGTGGCGCCGATCACCGCTGCGTCCTGGGCGATCCGGGCGAGGTCGGACGCGTTGGTGAGGTCGACCTGGGCCTGGATCAGGCGGGCCATCGCCTGCCGGCTCTCGACCATCGCGATCCCGCTGTCCTGGAGAGACTGCTCGACGTCGTCGATCTGACCGGCGGTGTATCCCGCGTTGTCGCCGAGTCGGCGGGTGACGATGCCGAGTGTCTCGTAACGGGCGGCGAGATTGACCGCCTCCCGGGCCTGCTGCGCGAGCTTCAGGGCCACGTAGCTACCGGCGAGCGCCGTGAGCACGCCCCGCAGGCTGAACGCCTCGTCCTTCAGACGCTGGAAGGAGCCCCGGTTCTGCTCGACCTGCTGATTCGCGTCCCGCGCCTGCCTCTTCAGGTCGTCGAACGCCCGCCCCGCCGCGCGCTGGCCGCGCTTGGCGGGCGTGGGGTCGATCGCGACCCTCAGTCTGGCGGTGCGGTCTCCCTCGGACACGGGTCAGGCCCCTTCCTCGGGGGTGTGGTCGCGGGTGGCGGCCCGGCGGGCGATCGGTCGTCTCATCCGCGCCTCAGACTCGCTGCCCGGGAGCCGGCGCGCGGGCGGGCTGCCGCAGGGCGTGCTGCCAGTTGCCGTCCGGGTCCCTGCTGAGCCCGGCCCGCTCGGCCATCATGCGCTCGGCGTTCCTGCGGGCCCGCCGTGCGCCGTCGATGGTCCGCTCGAGGAGGTCGATCCGCGTCACCCGCTCGGGGTGCAGCGCCTCCAGCGCTATCTCCCGGAACGCGTCCACCTCGCTGGACTCGAGCCCGGACAGGTAGGGCGGCGCGTTCAGGAGGGCCGAGACCACCTGGCGGTCGCCGGCGTGCTCGCGGAAGAAGGAGAACCGCTCCGAGCGGTCCATGCCGGCCACGTGGCGCCGGATCTCGCCGGCCACCGCGATCGCGTTCGGGTCCTCCGCGTCCGGCGGCTCGGGAAGCTGCCTCGCCGACTCGATCTTCCGCTCCGCGAACTCGATCCGCTTCGCCAGCTCGTCGTCATCGAAGCTGCCGAGGATCTCGACGAAGAGCTCTCGCCGCCGCTCCGCCTTCCCGATCGGGCTGAGCTCCGGGTTCTCCTCGATCTCGTCGATGCTCTCCTCGAGCTCGAGAGCGAGGTCGCCGAGCCGCGAGGCGAACGTCGCCAGGGGCTTGGCCATCCCGGTGGGCGTCTCGTCCTCGAGTGCCTCGGGGGGGATGTAGCCGAGAACGGAGATGCCAACCGCGTTCGGCGTGATCGTCTTCCTGGTCTTCCTGGTCATGCTGCTCCCCTCAGGGGTCGATGGCGAAGGCGCCGAGCTGGCGCATGTCGTCTTCCACGGAGCCGAAGGGCGACGGGGACCGTAGGATCCGGACCACATACGTGATCTCGGCGGGATCGATCGGCGACTCCTCGAGCCCGGGGCCGAAGCGGGCCAGGACCACGCCCGGCAGACCTTCGACGGTCACCTCCTCGTCCACCTCGTAGACCGGAGCGTCCTCCGTGCTCGCGATCGAGAGCGGCCCCATCTCGCTGGTCCGCACCGCCCCGTCGATGACGGCCTTCCCGAAGTAGCGGGAGGTGCCGTCCGGACTCGCCGTCGTCTTGCTCCTGGTGATCCTCCAGCGGTTCCCGCTGTCGTCCACCGCGACTCCGCCAACCGTTAAAGGCATCGCGCTCAGGTCTCCGTTCGGGTGCGGTCAGGGCCGGCTCTCCGTCCCTCTCGCCACCAAGCTACGAGTCGGAGCGGCTCCCGTGGGGGACATATTGTCCGAATTCTTCAGGAGGCCGTCCGGTACCGCCGCCACCGCCGCTGGACCGTCTCGGCCTTCATGCCGCAGCGGGGGGCGGCGAGCTGGATCGCCTGGGTCTCGGAGCGCGCCCGGAGGGAGACGAGGAGGTCGTCGCAGAAGCGGCGGAGCGCGAGATCAACGAACCCGGAGAGGAAGGAGTGCTCGGGCCATTCGTCGCGAGGGACACGGAACGCACGGCAGAGCTCCCGGACGGCCTCCATCTCCCCGGACTCCAGCCAGGACTCGAGCTCGGCGCGCTGCGGTCCCTCCATCAGTCGCCGCGGAGCTCCGCCACCTTCGCCCGGAGCCGCTGCACCTCCGCTTCCAGCTCGGCCTTCTCGTGGGCGCTCCGGAACTCGCGGATGGCCCGGACCGCCACGTCCCCGATCTTGGGGTCCAGCTTCCCGGTCGTGACCCCGAACGCGACCCAGGAGGCCCACCGGGCCGCGTCCGCCATCGTCTCGGGAGCGGGCGGCACCTCGTCCGCCTTCGCGGCCCCCTTCCTGCGGACATTGCGAACGAAGGCCTCGCCGCCCTTCCGGCCCCTCTCCCGCATCCGAGCCGAGGCGCCGGGGCCATGGGCGGAACAGAAGCCCGTCTCGGGGTCGACGGTCGGGCTCTCGCAGGGCGTGCCGTCCGCCTTGTTCCCTTCCCCGTCCGCTCCCTTGCACTGGGGCACCGCTACCTCCCCTCGGGTGGTGCGTCGTTGCCGTGGTTGCGGAGGGCCGCGCTCAGGAGCCGCAGGAAGTCCGCGAGATCGAGCACCGCGAGGTCTTCGGCGGGGCGGCCGCCGGGCGAGTTCCGGCGCACCACGGCCACCGGGAGAGAGCCCTCGTCCGCGGCTTCCACGGCCTCCTCGAGGGCACGCCACACGCTCGGCCGCTTCCCCACCTTGCACTGCACCACGATCGGGAGCTCCGTCGTCAGGTCGCCCACGTTCCCGTCGCGGGCCTCCGCCAGGCACCGGACACACTCGACGCCCGTCGCCTCCTCGAGCATCCGGGCGACCTCCCTCTCCCAGGCGGCACCCTTCCTCCTCGACCGGGCGCCCATCAGCGTCTACGAGAGGTGAAGACGACGGCCCGCACGTGAAGGCCTCGGAGGAGGTCCATGATCCAGCGGAGAGGGGTGATCATCCGGTCTTCCTGTCCTTGAGGTCTCGCCTCCAGCTCCCGAGGTCGGCCGAGCCTCGCGAGGGGGAACTGGTCGGGGTGTCGTCCCCTCCCTGGCACCGGAGGAAGGCCACGAACGCCCTCCGTGGGATCCGCCACTCCCGTCCCCGGAGCTTGAACGCCTCCTCGATCTCGCCCTGATTGCACCAGGTCCGGACGGTGGAGACGGCGCGGCCGACGATCTTGGAGGCCTGCTCCAGGTCGAGGAGGTCGGGGACCTCGCCCGGCGGCGGCTCTTCCTCGAGGAGCTCCCGGATCCAGTCGACCGGGAGGGAGACGCTCGCCCCCTCCGGCATGCCCTCCACCATCGCCTCCAGGCGTGCGCGGATGCTCACGGCCACACCCCCCGGCACCGGCGCCCTCCTGCCTCTGGAGCGGGCGCGAATCCGCTTGGATGCTGGACGATCCGGCTTCCAGTGACAGTCGTAGTGCCAGAGGCCCCACCCTCGCGACCCATCCCAGCACGGTTCGGCCCACGCTCGGGACATGCAGAGCACGGCGCCCCCGAAGCCTCCCCAACGGCCCGGAGCGAGGCCGGGTATCCCGGATTCCGGCCGTGCTCGGGCGTGGTGCGATCAGATCGGGGGGTAGGAGTCGGGCGAGCGGGGGGGGTGAGCATCATCTCCCGAGCCCGTCGTTCCCTCTCCTCTCGGGAGTCCGTGTCGGGGCGTTCGCCTCCACTGACGACGCCACCAATCCTCCCCGGGTCGGGTGCACCGTAGGGCACCCCCCGTATAGGGGGAGAGGAGCACCCGGGCACCCGTCCCCGTCGCACAAGGGTTTCCAGCGGTTTTCCACAATCACCCGGGCACCCGGGGTTTCCCCGCATGTTTCCTGGCACTTCTCCGGGTGGTCGGGTGTTCACCCGGGCCACCCGAGCCACCCGAGCACCCGGCTTCACCCGGCTCATTCGCCGTCTCCCACCGGAGGGTGGAGTTCCCCTCGCACGTCCACCAGGTCCCCTTCCCTGACTCCTCGCTCGATCACCGAGCGGACGGTCTTGTCGCCGGCCCCGAGTGCTCCGGCGAGCCCGCAGTGCGGTCGAATCTGCGTCCGGGTCAGCGGCCCCTCGTCCTGGAGGAGCTTCTGGATCCGCCCGACGATCGCGACGTACTCCTTCTGCGCCTTTCTCACGTCCTCGCTGCGGCCGCTCTTCTCCAGCTCGGCCGGCACGAGCACGCCCCCCGCCTCCCGACGGAGCCACATCCCAGGGAACGGGGCCGTGTAGTTGCTCTTCGGCACATCGAGGCGGAGGTAGCGCCCGGCTTCGTCCTCGTGGATCCCGTAGGCATCCGCCCGGTCCTTCCGGAGCTTCTGGAGGGTGGCGACCCAACGCACCCCGTCGGGGAGGCCGGTCGAGCCTCGAATGATCTCCTGGCCTCCTCCCTCCCGGATCCCGAGCTGGTTGACGTGGGAGAGGCCGAGCACCGTCGCTCCGGTCTCCATCCGGATCGCCTCGAGCGCCTCGACGAAGCGGGTGGCGTCCTCCTCGTGGTTCGCCTTCCCGCCCCTGTAGCGGGACACGGGATCGACGACGATCATTCGGAGGTCGGGGATCCGCTGGGCCGCCATGATCAGGCGTTCCACGAGTGCCGTCCGGCGCACCTCCCCGTCCCCGACTGAGGAGGTGAGGAGGTTGTCGTCCGCCACCCGCGGGACGACGTGGAGCCTCTCGGCCACCGCGTCCGCGTCGAAGGGCTCCCCGGCCAGCTCGGCGAGGTGGCGGTAGTGGTTGAGCAACGCCCGCCCGCGCCGGTGCAGCTCGTCCTCGTCGTCCTCCGCCGCCAGGTAGAGGAACCCCCCCGGCGGTCCCATCGGCATGTCGAGGAAAGGGAGGCCCGTCGTCACCGAAAACCCGAGCAGGTACATGAGCAGGCTCTTCCCGGCGCCCCCCATCGAGCCGAGTATGCCGACGATCCGGAGCGGGAGTGTGTCCTTGATCACCCATTCGCGCTCGGGCGGCTCGGACTCGAGGAACCTGCCGAAGCGGAACTCGGCTGGATCGAACTCGGGCTCGACAGCGCCCCCCGCTCGGGAACGGGCCTCTTCCGCCTTCGCCGACAGCCACTCCCACACCGCATCGGGAGAGTCCTCTTCAGCGCGGGTGGCGAACTCATCCGCGAGATCCCGGGCTTCCCTCCGCTGTCCCTCCTCGCGCAGCACGCCGAGATGGTACGCCGCAGCGCCTGCGGGCTCTTCATCGACGTCGCTAAGCAGTTCGGCGCGTTGCTCCGTGAGTCCACCATCCCGTACCCAAAAGTCGGCGATGCTCGTCGGGTGCACGGGGTCGCCGGCCTCGTCCATGATCGAGATGACACGGAAGAGATCCCGATGCGCATCATACTGGAAATCCTCGAGGGTGAGCTCGTCCAACGCCCTCTCTCGGAATCCGATATCGTTGAGCATCCCCCCCAAAACGGCGGCCTCCGCATGGAGGACCCGCTTTCTCGCGACCTCGAGCGACTCCCGCTCGACCACCGCTGCATCATCTACGTCCACGTCGCCCATCGTCTCTCCCGAGATTCAAGCCGACGCACACACACACGCCGACCGGTTCGTCTCGTCTACCGTAGGCGATCTGAGAAATGGACCAAAATCGGGGCGGGGGAGACGTACGCTCCGCGGCCGAGGGGAGCGCCGTGATCACTGGACTTCCGGACCGTAGATGGAATCACCGAGGTCGGCGTGTAGCTCCTCCAGGGTCTCCTGATCGAGCTCGCGGATCGCGTCGAGCGCGCCCCTCCGATCGGCGTCCGTGCGGGGGCCGTCGAAGTACGCCTCCAGGATCTCGATCCGCCCTTCGACCACCCGGAGAAAGCCACGCTCGTAGGTGGGCCGGGATTCGGCGGGGATGCTGGGGAGGAGCCGGGACCGCGTGTGCTCGGCGATGTCCCGGGAGAACTCGAGGAATTCGCGAGCCCAGGCGTCGAAGGAGTGCTCGTCGGACACGGCTAGCGCTCCGGGTCGAAGAGCGAGGGCGTAGAGGCGGACGTGGACCTCGAGGCACCCCGGCGATCCACGCCCCCCGGCGCCCCCTGGAATAGGTACAGGTTTCGGACCCTCCGGAGGGTGTGCTCGAGCCCCCCCTTGAGCTGGAGCCCCGCGTCGTGGAGATCGGGATCCAGGGCGCCCACGACGCCGTCGATGATCCGATACGCACTCTCGACGTGGTCCCGGGCTTCCCGGAGCCGGTCGGCGGCGGCCATCAGGCCGCTCCCTGCAGCGGGGCGAGGAGGCCGGTGCCTTCGGCGACGGCATCGCGGGCGTCACGGGAGAGGGCTGCGGAGCCCACGAGCTCGCGAAGGGCGTCGGAGAGCCGAGTCGGCCGGTCGGCTTGCCCGACTGCGCGGTGATCGGTAGTCTTCTCTTTGTCGTCCATCGGTCCGTTGAGGGTTGAGGTGGACGGCCAGCGCCTCGGGCGGGGGTCAGTCGCCGCGGGGCGCATCTTTTTATGTGTGGACCTCGTCTCTCTCGAGACCCGGCTCCTCCACGCTCGCGGCGGCCGCTTCGGGAAGCGTCAGGCGGCGCACGAAGGCCGCCACCGGGATGCCCCGGGCGCTGGCCCCGGCCCGGACGAGGTCCATCTCCCAGGGCCGCATTCGGATCGTGAGGAGCTCGCTCCGCTTCTTTCGCTGCGTCATATCCAGCTCCGCCAGTGTGAAACACAAAAAAGCCCGTGACCCCCTTCGAGAGGGATCGCGGGCTCTTGAGCCGTCGCGCCTAGGAGGCCCGCACCCTGCGTTTATCGACGCAGGAACGCGGGCCTCTGGCCAGTTGTCTCGGCGCCCCCCTCTAGGTCATGGAGGTCTCCGTCGGGGTGGACGGGGTGCGCCTATGTGGTACGAAGCTACGGCCTCCGTTCGGGGGATGCAACCTTTGTATAGACACCCTCCTCAAACCGCACGGGCGAGGAGGTGGTTCACCCTCTCACACGTATAGACGTCCGATCACGACCGCTTGCTCGGGTCGATCTGCATGATCTCGTGGACCGCCCCGCACTCCCCGCACCAGGCGACGTGCGCCAGAGGGCGGGCATCCTTCTCTCGCTCGATGATCCGGACCTCCACGGGGTAGGGGGCGCGCACGACCCGGCAGCCGCACCCGGCCTCGCAGTGGACTGTCATGGCCACCGGCTACGCCTCCCTCTCGAGAACCTCCAGCGTCTCTTGGGAGCGGCGCACTTCCCGGTCGATCAGCTCGACCGCCTCAGGGTCTCCATCATGCTCCTCGCGAAGCTCCCCGAGCTCGGCGATCCAGCCGCGCATCTCCTCTGGGTCGGTCGTGTCCCACGGGCCATCCAGGATCAGCAGCGCCATCATTCCTCCCTCGCGAATACGCGGTAGGGTGGGGCATCAGGACGACGCCCCTGTCGCCTCGAGCTCCTCCGCCAGTCCCTGGAGCTCCCCGCCTCGCTCGCGAGCAAGGGCCGCCAGCTTCGGCCTCCACTCCTCGGGGGGTCGTCGGTAGTTCGCCGAGTCTGGATCCAGGCGGGTCGCCCGCACCGTAGTATATGCGATCCCGAGCGCGTCCCCGATCTCCTCGAGGCTCACCCCCAGCTCCATGAGTCGCTCCGTCGCAACCGAGAAATCCACCTCGCCGCCCCTTGTGTGCATGGATGTTGACACCGGCCCCGCTCGTCTACATATTAGCACACAGACGGCGACCCGAGCAACGGAGGCGACGATGAGCACGGCGACGATGGCCCCGGCCTTCCCCGACGAGCCCGAGGACACGAGCCGGGCGATCGAGGAGCTGATCCGCCGGAGCATGCCGTCGACGCCCGACGCACGGGCCGCGGGCTCCGTCCGTCTCATGGACCCCCGGGAGGCCGTCCCGATGCTCCAGGACGCGGTCGCGCGGGCGGCGGTCGCATCCGAGTGAACCCCCACCACCAGGAGGAGAGAATGACCACGACGACGCATGATCTCACGCTCACAAGGGAGGACGCCCTCGGCGCTCTCAGGGCGTACCTGGAAACCCTGTATCCCATACTCCTCATGGTCGGCAAGGGGAGCGCGTTCCCGGCGTCCTGGTGGATCGTCGACGGCGAAGGCGACGAGGAGGTCCTCACGGAAGCTGGCTGGTGGCTCGTCCACCAGGCCGCGGGGATCGCGCGCTCGGCCGCCGAGGACCTCTACGAGCTCGAGGGCCACCTCGCGCTGTACGGCAAGGACCCGGAGATCGAGAAGCTCGTCCACGACACGAGGTGCACGCTCCCGCTGCTGGCCGCGGGACTCGGCGAAGCCGACAAGCGGGAACCGCGGTGGACGACGATGGTGATCTGGGGGGCGGAGGCTACGACCAAAGGGCTCCTCTTGCGCTTGGAGGAGATCGTCGCGGCCGAGAAGGTCAAGGAGGCGGGATCATGACGACCGCCACGAAGTCCCGGCACTTCGACTTCGAGAAGACGATCGAGCTCGTGGAGCGGCACGCGGACGCCCTCGAAAGCGCAGCGCAGGCAGTTCGAGCCACCGATGCGGAGGACGTGGATATAGTCCGCCTCCTCGGCAAGAGAGCCAGAGAGGCGGGTGCGTACTTGTGGCATCTCGAGTCGTATACCGATGTGCCGCGCGACTGGACGAAGGGCGAGGAGGGCGAGCTGCTCTATCGAGCGTTTTGGACCCTTCCTCTAATCGCGCTCGCGGCCGAGGTCGTCGCGGAAGATCCGGAGGAGGCGGTGGGGGAGCTCGGCCGTCGCGGGGACTGGATCGACCACCACTCCCTTGTGGTCGCCGGAGATCTCGAGCGGTGGGCGGAGTCCCGCCGCAGGATGCTGGAAGAGCGGGAGGACTGAGCTGGCGGGACTTGGGAGGAGCCCCGCCGGGCGCGTAAAGTGATCCGAGCGTATCACGAACCGAGAGAGACCGATGGCGAAACGATCGAAGAGCAGGATCTTCTGGAGGGAGCAGGGCGGCGAGCGCCGGGCCTACGGCGACTTCCGCGAGTTCTCCGACGTGGGCGGCAAGCGGGAGGCCCTCGTCCCGGAGGGGGGCACGCGGGCCACGACGGATCCCGACGTCGCCGCGAAGCTGGCCGCGGACCGCGTGAAGGAGCTCGAGCGGGCCCGGAAGTCGAAGGGGCTCGGCTCACAGTGGAAGAGCTCCGGACTCGCCTCCTACGCCGAGCATCACCTCCGAAAGAAGGCCCAGGAGGGGGAGGTGGCCGAGGGCTGGCTCACCACGACGCAGGGCCACCTGGAGACGGCCGTCCAGTACTTCGGCGCCGGCCGCGACCTCTCCTCGATCACCCCTCAGGACGCAGAGGCGTACACGGCGTTCCTGAAGACCCTCCCGAACGGCCGCGGGGGGACGATCAAGAACGGCACGGTCCGGAAGTACCTGAACGGCCTCTCCAACATGTACCGGCGGGCGATCGCGGAGGGCTACGCTCAGGTGAACCCGGTCGCCGGGATGTTCACGAAGCCGACGCCGGAGCGGACCGAAGCGAACTACTTCCAGCCCTACCAGGTGGGGCTCCTCCTCGAGTCCGCCCGCACCTTCCGACCCGCGGTGCGGAAGCCGGAGCACGGCGGCGCCCTCACCACGAACGCCTACCCCTGGATCTACCCCCTCCTCGCCACCTACGCCTACACGGGCGGGCGGAAGAGCGAGGTCCTCGGGCTCGAAGTGGACGACGTGAGCTTCCGCCAGGGACGGATCTTCTTCCGGCAGAACGACTGGCGGGGCCTGAAGACCTCGGGCTCGCGGCGGGACGTGCCGCTCTGGCCCGAACTCGAGCGGATCCTCCGGGCGTACATGGCCGAGCGCGAGCGGGGGGGCGGTCTCGGCCGGCTGCTCTTCCCCTCGGCGAAGGGGGAGGAGGAGTCCATGCTCACCGACTTCCGGAAGACGCTGGACACGATCGCGGCCCGGGTCGGCTTCCAGGAGGGCGAGGTTCGCTTGCACGCCTTCAGGCACTCCTACATCGCCGCCCGCATCCAGACGCTGGACCGCGGCGCTCCCGTGGCCCTCTACACCGTCGCCCGGGAGGTGGGCCACAAGTCGACGGCGATGATCGAGGACCGGTACGGGCACCTCGTGCGGTCGAGGAATCCGCGGTCGGACGAGCTCCGCTACGGTGTCGAAGACCCGCCCGAGGAGGCCGCCGAGGAAGTCCACCGGCTCCTGGGGGAGCTCGCCGGCGGCGAGTGAGCGCCCCTTTTTTACCCGGGGTTTGTCACTGTTCCTGACACTGTCTGGCCCCTACGACAAAGCCCCGCATCGGCGTAAACCGTTGCGGGGCCTCGTCTTCCCTCAATCGGGGCGGCCGGATTTGAACCGGCGACCCCCTGCTCCCAAAGCAGGTGCGCTACCGGACTGCGCCACGCCCCGAGGATCGTCGCCCGGCGTCGTCCGGGCGACCCCCCATTATAACAGGATGAGGAGCGGCCTGGAGGGTGGGAAGCCGAGCCGGGGCGCGGCTCGGGTCGCGGACGGACCGAGGGATGGAAAATCCTTGTGCCCCGGCCGGAAGGTCCTATCATGGAAGGAGACCCCTTCGACGTCGGCCGTCGGCTCCCTGCCCCATCCGGATCCGCCGCCCCGACACGGTCGCAGACGGCGGGTCCACCGCCCTCGGACGAGGGCCCGGCGAGAGGACCCCGGCACGTGCGGGGGGGCGCGGCGCGGCGGAAGCGACCGACCCGTCGTCGCCGGATCGCTCACCGGTCCTGCCAGGAGCTGCGATGCCACCCGGCAGTCCAGGGGGCCCGGAGCGGATGTGACCGCTCCGGGCCCCCTTCTCCGTGCGACTCGGATCCATCGGGAACGCGGTACGTCGTCTTCCGGGCGATCCTACGTCATCTGACCGATCACGGCGGCGGACGCGGCTCGCGAGATTCCGGTCGGGGTCGGAGCCGTCCTCGACTGGAGAGATGATGAGACCGAATCGCGCAGGCTGGTGGATCGTCCCGAGCGTCGTCCTCGGATCGGCGGGGTGCGGAGGGATCACCGATGCGTCCGAGCTTTCCTCGGTGGCGGGGACGGTCGTGAACGTCTTCAGCGAAGCGCCACTGGCGGACGTCTCCGTGAGGCTCGTGGAGAGCGGGGAGTTCGTCGTTCCCGACCGCACGATCTCTTCGACGACGACGGCTGCCGACGGCACGTTCTCCTTCGCCTACGACTCGGAGGACGTGCGCTGCGATCGCCTCTTCCTCGTGCTCCAGCACGACGAGTACGGCCTCGCCGCCGGAGGAGCCGTCTGGTGGTTCGAGGGCATGGTGCAGCTCGCGGGCTGCAGCGTCCGGGGCTTTCGACCGGGGATGGTGCCGAAGCCCGTACACGTGGCCCTCTCTCCGCTCGAGCTGACGGTTCCTGCAGGCGAGCGCGCGACGTTCGACGTCGCCGTCCATTACGTCGACGGGACCGTGCTGTCCTCGAAGCGCCGGGTCGCGGGCGCGACGTTCGGGCTGGTCTCCATGCGGCCGAATCCGACATGGGAGTCGCTCGAGGAGTGCGGCATCGCCGCGCACCACGACGGGGAGGACGGTGTGTACGATGCGCCGGAGAGCCCTCCACCCGCCTCCTGCGGAGCCGAGGCGGGCGCCGTCTGGGTGTGGGGAGAGCATCCGGACGGGTGGGACGCCCCGTCCGACAGCGTGCTCGTGCGCGTGCTTCCGCGCTGATCCCGGACCCCGTGCGGCTCGGCTCCGGGCGGCGTGTGGGCGTCAGCCGCACGCCTCGCAGCCGCAGAGCTTCCGAAGGTACTCGAAGGGGTAGATTCCGGTGCCGTGGGCGTCGCTCCACTCGAAGCGCAGCGCGTAGCGGCCCACGTACTCGATGGCGAGGGGGTGCACGTTCCCGGGCACCATGCCTTCCGTGAGCATCCGCTCGCCCGTCATCTCGTCGACGCAGCCGGCGCAGGGGCAGCGGAGCCGGAGGAAGCGAGGCTCGTAGACGGACTCGTGCCCGTCGGCCCACCGGATGCGGAGGCGGGCTCCGTCCTCGGTGGGACCGATGTCGACGGGGGTGTGCTCGGGGGCGGCCATCAGCGTTCGCCCCGACTCGGCAGGTGCTCCCGTAGCGCGCGGAACGCCCGTCCCCGGTGGCTGTGGGCGTTCTTCTCCTCCCGGGGGATCTCCGCGAAGGTCCTGCCGAGCTCCGGATCGAAGAAGAGCGGATCGTAGCCGAAGCCGCCCTCGCCGCGAGGAGCTTCCAGGATCCGCCCCTCGGCGGTGCCGCGGAAGGCGCGCTCGGATGGCCCCTCCCTTCCCTCCGGATCGACGAGGACCGCGACGCACACGTAGCGCGCCGTACGCTGCGCGGTGGGGACGCCCTCCAGCAGCTCCAGGAGGTGCCGGTTGTTCGCCCGGTCCCGGGCCTCTCCCTCCTGCCCGCCGGGCGCGAAGCGCTTCGAGCGCACGCCGGGGCGGCCGTCCAGGGCATCGACCATCAGACCGGAGTCGTCGGCGACCGTGGGAAGCCCCGAGCGCTCGTGGAACCAGCGGGCCTTCGAGCGAGCGTTCTCCTCGAAGGTGTCGTAGGGCTCCAGGCCCCCCTCGGCCGGGTCGTGGTCGATCCCGGCCTCCTCGAGCCCGAGGACCCGGACGGTCGGAGTCTCGACCCCGCCCTCCTCTCCCGCGGAGAGGATCCGGCGGATCTCGGTGAGCTTGTGCTCCGAGCGGGTGGCGACGAGGAGGTCCACGTCACCTCCCGCTCGCGAGCGCCCGCTCCTGCGCCTCGACCAGCTCGCGGATCCCCCCGAGAGCCAGATCGACGAGCGCGTCCATCTCCTCGCGGCGGAAGGGATCGCCCTCGGCGGTTCCCTGCACCTCGACCAGCTTGCCCTCCCCGGTGGCCACCACGTTCATGTCCACCTGTGCGGTGGCGTCCTCGGGGTAGTCGAGGTCGAGGACGGGCGTGCCGTCGACGATGCCGACGCTCACCGCGGCCACGGGCTCCAGGAGCGGACTCGAGTCGAGCACCCCCTCGTCGACCAGGGCTTCGAGGGCGAGCGAGAGGGCCACCCATCCGCCCGTGATCCCTGCGGTGCGGGTGCCGCCGTCGGCCTGGAGCACGTCACAATCCACGGTGATCATCCGGGGCCCCAGGGCCGACAGATCCGTGACCGATCGGAGCGAGCGGCCGATCAGGCGCTCGATCTCCCGGGTGCGGCCCCCCGCCCCGTCCCGCTCCCGGGACCGGCGGGTGTGGGTGGCCCGGGGCAGCATGCCGTACTCGCCGGTGACCCACCCCTTCCCGCTCCCCTCCCGCCACCGGGGAACCCGCTCCTCGACCGAGGCCGTGCAGAGGACGCGGGTGTCGCCGGCCGCGATCAGGCACGAGCCCTCCGCGTAGGGGGCCCATCCCGCATCGAGGACGAGAGGGCGGAGGGCGTCGGCGGCGCGGTCGGCCGGACGGCGCTGGAGCAGATCGGTCGGCATGGAAGGGACGGTCCTCGATGCGGTGAGTGGCAGGCCGCCCGCGGAGGGGCGCTCGCGCGGTGAGAGACCCCGGCGGACCGGCCGGCGTTCCGCCTTCAGCCGGCCCCCGCCCTCACTCGTACCGCAGCGCGTCGATCGGGTCCAGCCGGGCCGCCCGCTGCGCCGGCCAGATGCCGAAGAAGATCCCGATTCCCACCGAGAAGCCGAGCGCCATCACCACCGCACCGGTCGAGATGGCGGTGTCCCACTCGGCGACCCGGCTCATGAGGTCGGCCGCGCCCCATCCGGCGAGCACCCCCAGCAGGCCACCCAGGATGCAGAGCGTGAGCGCCTCGGCCAGGAACTGGAACAGGATGGCCCGCCGCGTGGCTCCCAGCGCCTTCCGCACGCCGATCTCCCGGGTCCGCTCGGTCACGCTCACCAGCATGATGTTCATGATGCCGATGCCGCCGACCAGCAGGCTCACGCCCGCGATCCCGGCCAGCAGATAGGAGAAGACCTGGTTCGTCTCGTTGAACGTCGCGAGGAGGTCGGCCGAGTTGCGGATGCTGAAATCCGCCTCCTCGCCCGGCCGGATCCGGTGCTCGCGGCGGAGGATCCGGTCGATCTCGCCGTAGGCCCCGTCGAGCTGCCGCGGCGTCGCGGTCGCGGCGTAGATCGAGGAGAGCTGGTCCCGGTTCCCGAAGAGCCGGTACATCGCCGTGGAGACGGGAATGAAGATCTGGTCGTCCGGGCGGATCCACGCCGCTTCGCCCTTCTCCTCGAGCACCCCGACGACCTCGAACGGCTGGCCTCCCATCTGGATCGTGCTGCCCACGAGCACGGCCGCGGGCGTGCTCAGCGCCTCGGGCACGTTGTGGCCGAGGACGGCGACACGCCGGCGCCCCTGCACCTCTCCCTCGTGGAAGAAGCGTCCCTCGACGAGGTCGTGGTCGTAGATCCGGAAGTACTCCGGCCAGGTGCCCACCACCTGGTTGTTGGAGTTCCAGCGGAGATAGGAGACCTGCGTGCGGGAGCTCACCTCCGGCGCCACGGTCAGGAGCCCCTCGGAGCGGTCGCGGAGCGCCTCGGCGTCGCTCACGGTCAGTCGGACGCCGCTCTCCCTGGACACGCCTCCCCACATCTGCTGGCCGGGCCGCACCGTGAGGACGTTGGTGCCCATGCGCTGGATCTGGGACTCGACGCTCTGGCGGGCGCCCTCGCCGAGCGACACCATGGCGATGACGGCGCCCACGCCGATGATGATCCCGAGCGTGGTGAGGAACGATCGGAGGAGGTTGGCCCGCACCGAGCCGAGCGCGACGAGCACGATCTCCGCGGCGACCATTCTTCCGCCCCCACCGGGCTCGCTCACCCTCAGCCTCCGAACGGGCCGCTCCGGCGGCTCCGGACCCGGTCGAGGAACTCCTGCTGCTGCGCCTGGAGCTGGGCGGCGCCGATGCTCGCCACGCGGTCACCCTCCTCCAGGCCGGAGACGACCTCCGTCCGGTCCCAGTCGTTCAGCCCGATCCGGACCTCCCGCGGCTCGGGCCGTCCCTCCTCGTCGAGGACGAAGACCACCGCCGGGCGGATCCGGCGCGCTCCGTCGATCGGCTCGTCGCCGGCATCGCGGGGTCCGTCGGCGGCCTCGTCTGGCCCGTCGCCGCCGGGCCGACGGCCGTCGGCTGCCGGGGGGCCCCGTTCCGCGCCGTCTCGACCTCCGGCGGCTCCGTCCTCGCGCCGCTCCCGGCCTTCGCCGCCCCGAGCTTCCGGGCCGAAGCCGCCGCCGCCCACCGCGCTCAGGTCCATCTCCAGCGGATCGAGCCCGAGGGCCATGGCGGCGGGGCCGGCGTCGCGGGGCATCACGACCGCGTTGTTCGGCACGAGGAGCACCCCCAACGCCTGGTCGACGAGGATCTCGACCTCCGCGTTCATCCCGGGCCGGAGGTACCCGTCGCGGTTGTCGAGCTGCACGATGACGGGGAACATGGTCACGTTCTGCTCGACCATCGCCTGCGGCTCGATCTTCCGCACCTCCCCCGCGAAGGTGCGGTCCGGATACGCCTCGACCTCGACGCGCGCGGTCATCCCCTCCCGGATCTGACCCATGTCCGTCTCGTCGACCAGCGTGCGCACCTGCATCTCGCCGAGGCTGGCCATCACGAAGAGCGTGGTTCCGCCCGAGACGTTCTGGGAGGCGGACTGGATGACCTGGCCCTCCTCGACGTCCTTCTGGAGGATCGTACCGGCCATCGGCGCGCGGACGGTGGCGTCGCCGAGCTGCAGGCGCGCGAGGGAGTGGTCGGTGCGGGCCTTCACCGAGTTCGCCTGCGCGTTCGAGTCCTCGAGCCGTGCCTGCTCGAGCTCCTGCTGTGTGATGGCGCCCGCCTCGAAGAGCTCCTCGGAGCGTCCGAGCTGCGCCCGGGCGATCTCGAGCCTCGCCTCGGCGACCTCGAGGTCGGCCACCGTCTGGTCGTAGCGATTCCGCACGTCGCGCGGATCGACCTCCACGAGCAGGGCGCCCGGCTCGACCACGTCTCCCACGTCGGCGTGGAGCCGGAGGATCTCGCCCGACGCCTTCGACTTGACCTCGACCCGGCGCACCGGCTCGACGGTGCCGGTCGCCTCGGCGGTGACCCGGAGATCTCCCCGCTCCGCGGTGACGGACTGGATCGAGGGGGCCTCCTCGGCCTCGCCGGACGCGCAGGACGCGAGGAGCGCGGCGAGGAGAAGGGCGCCAGCGCTACGGGTGATCTGGATCATGGGGTGGCTCGTCTTCATTGGTTCAGAGCTCCGTTCCGAGCACCGCTTCGAGCTCGGAACGTGCGAGAATGTGGTCGAAGCGTGCGTTGACCAGCGACACGCGGGCCCGGTCCAGCGCCGTCTGGCTCGTGAGGACGTCCAGCACCGTGGCGACCCCGAGCCGGTACCGCTCGCGCACCACGCGCAGATCCTCCTCGGCGACCTGCAGCGCCTCCTGGGCGATCTCGGCGGCACGCTCGGCGGTCCGGAGCCGCTGGTACGCGGCGTCGGCTTCCTCGCGCGCCGCCAGCCGCGCGTCCTCCTCCCGGATGCGGGCGACCTCCAGGGACTCCCGTGCCCGGGTCACCCCCACCTCGCGCTGGAATCCGTTGAAGATCGGATAGCTCATCGAGAGGTTCAGGCTCCAGCTCGTGGTTCCGTCGTCGAGCGACGCGGACTGGTTGGCCCAGTTGTAGCCGCTCCCGAGATTCACCGACGGGAGCCAGGCGCTGCGGGCGGCCGAGACGGCGGCCTCGGCCGCGCCCGACGCGGCACGGGCGGCCGTGAACGGCGGAGCCTGCTCCTCGGCCATTCCGAGGACCGTCTCGACATCGAGCTCGAGCGGCTCGGGATCGAGGTCTTCGGGAGCGGCCGGCACGACCGGGACCGGCTCGCCGACCTGGCGGGCCAGGGCCATCCGGGCCGCTCGCAGGGCGGTCTCGCCCTCGAGCACCTCCTGCTCGGCGTTCAGCCAGTCCAGACGCGTGCGCAGCGTGTCCGAGGTGGTCGCCGCCCCGACCTGTGCCTGGCGGCGGGTCAGATCGAGGCTCTCCTCGGCCTGACGCAGGTTCGCCCGGGCCGCGTCGAGCAGCTCCTCCTCGCGGAGCGCGCCGTAGAAGAGCTGTTCCGTCTGCAGCTTCACCGCCCAGCGCTGGTCGGCGAGGCTCGCCGTGGCGGCCGTGACCCCCGCCCGGGCCTCCCGCATCTCGGCGAAGCGGCGGCCGCCGTCGAAGACCGTGATCTGGCCGCTGAGGCCCGCGCTGTAGGAGTCCGAGCTGCCGGAGACCACGCGGTCGGTGGCCGGATCGAAGCGATCCGCGCTCCGGAGCGAGCTGCCGAGCGAGGCGCTGACGCTCGGCAGGAAGGACCCGAGGGCGGTGCGCTGCCCCGTCTCGGCCGTGGTGAGCCCCTGGCGGGACTGAGCGATCTGCGGGTGGCGCCGGAGCGCCCGTTCCACCGCCTCTTCGAGCGTGATCGGCTCCTGGGCGGAGATCCGGGCGTCGATCGTGGGGGCTACGAGAACGGGCAGGGCGGCCAGGGCCGCGATCCGGAAGATCCTGGTCATCTACGGGGTCGTCTCCTGCAGGGGGTCGTCTATGCAGAAGACACCCGGGACGCCCCGGGTGTTAGGATGCCCCTACCCGCCCCCCTCGATGCGCTCCGCCAGCCCGGTGGTGGAGTGGCCCGCCACGAACGGGAGGATGCGGACCTCTCCTCCCGCCCGCTCGACCTCCTCGCGGCCGACGACGTCCTCCGCCCGGTAGTCTCCGCCCTTGACCAGGAGGTCGGGCAGGAGGGCGGCGATCAGCTCCCGAGGCGTGTCCTCGCCGAAGAGCGTCACCGCGTCCACCGAGGCGAGGCCCGCCAGCACCACCGCCCGGTCCGCCTGCGGGACGTACGGCCGCCCCCGCCCCTTCAGCCGGCGGACCGACTCGTCCGTGTTGAGCCCCACCACGAGGGCGTCGCCCAGTCGACGGGCCCGGTCCAGGTACTCCACGTGACCGCGGTGGAGCAGGTCGAAGCACCCGTTCGTGAAGACGACCCTCCCCTCCCGGGGCCGGCCCCAGCGGGTGAGGAGCGCATCGCGGTCGAGGATCTTGTCGGCGGGGGGAAGGGGTGCTTCGCTCATGGTGCGCTCGGGGTCGGGAGATCGCTCTCTCGAGGAAGGTCGGCGAGGATCGAGCCGCCGCCTCGCTCCCGGAGGAGGCGGGCCACCTCGCGGCCCAGGCTCTCGGGCTCCTCCATGCGGCCGGTACGGTCGGCGCGCACCAGCCTCCGGCCGTCCGGCGAGGCGACGATGCCCCAGAGCCGGAGGCCCCCGTCATACGGCAGACCGAGGGCTCCGATCGGCACCCGGCATCCCCCCTCGAGCTCGGCCAGGAGAGCTCTCTCGGCCCGGACCGCCCGCCGCGCCGCGGGGTCCTCGAGCGTGGCGACCGCGTCCCGGGTCTCGGCGTCGTCCGTGCGGGTGACCACCGCCAGCGCCCCCTGTCCGGGTGCGGGGAGCCACGCGGTCCGCTCCAGCCATTCACCTACCCGGCCCTCGATCCCCAGTCTGAGGAGCCCCGCGGCGGCCACGATCGCGGCGTCGTAGTCGCCCCGCTCGACCTTCTCGATGCGGGTGTCGAGGTTGCCCCGGATCTCCCGGATCTCGAGGTCGGAGCGGAAGGCGAGGGCCAGCGCGCGCCGCCGCAGGGAGGACGTCCCCACGCGGGAGCCGCGGGCCAGGCCCTGGAGGGTCGTGCGGCGGCCCCTGGGCCCGACGAGCACGTCCCTGGGATCCTCGCGGGGCGGGACGGCCGCCACGACGAGACCCCGTGTCGGTTCCGTCGGGAGATCCTTCAGCGAGTGGACGGCGAGGTCGACCCGGGCCTCGAGGAGGGCGCGGTCCAGCTCCCGTGTGAAGAGGCCCTTGCCCCCGATCGTTCGCAGCGGGCGATCCTGGACGCGGTCGCCCGTCGTCCGGACGGGGACGAGCTCCACCGTCCGGCCGGTCTCGCGCTCCAGGGCGCGGGCCACTCCCTCGCTCTGCGTGCGGGCGAGGGCGGAGCCCCGGGTGCCGAGGCGGAACGGGCGGTTCCCGGAGGAGGTCATCGGTCGGTCCCTCCGGGCCCGGCGGGTCCCCTCGCGGCGGGCGTGCCCCGCCCTGCTCCCTCCCCTACCGGGAGGCTCGGCGGGCGCTCGCCCGGCTTCGGACGGAACACCGCCTTCAGGAGCGGAGGAGCGAGGAAGGTCGTGACGATCACCATGATCAGGATCGCGCTGAACGCCTCGCTCGAGAGGATGCCCCCCCGCCGGCCGATGTCGGCGAAGATGAGGCCGACCTCGCCCCGCGGGACCATTCCGATCCCGATCGCGAGGCGGTTCAACTTCCGCTCGCCCCACCCCACCACGAAGCCGGCGAGGATCTTTCCGACGACGGCCACCGCGATGAGGATCAGGCCGACCACGATCACGCCGGAGTTGAACGATTCGGCGCCGGGCACGAAGAGGCCCACGTCCACCGCCGCTCCGACCGAGACGAAGAAGATGGGCGTGAAGAGGTCCGCCACCGGCTCGATCCGCTCGACGATGAGGTCGAACTGGTTGGTGGAGCTCAGGACGACGCCCGCCGCGAAGGCCCCGATGATCATCGCGGAGCCCGCGTACGCCGCGAGGGCCGCGAAGAGGAGCGCGAAGCTGAAGGCGCTCACCAGGAGCCCCCCGCGCACGCCCATGCGGTCGATGAGGCCGAAGAGGCGGGGGGCGACCCGGTTGCCGACCACCACCGCGAGGACGAGGAATCCGACCGCGACGACGAAGGTCCAGGCGACCCCGAAGAAGGTGACCGCCGCACCCGCCGCGAGCCCGCTCACGATGGCCAGGATCACGAGCCCGAGGACGTCGTCGATCACCGCCGCTCCGATGATGATCCGGGATTCGGCGCGGTGCATGACGTTGAGATCGGTCAGCACACGCGCGGTGATCCCGACGGAGGTGGCCGTGAGGGTCGCCCCCACGAAGATCGCGACCATGGTGGGGGTGACGCCCGCCGGATCCGCTCCGATCACAGGCTCGGCGAGGTACCAGTAGAGGAACCCGAGGAGGAAGGGGAGGAAGACGCCGACCCCGGCCACGGCCGCGGAGGAGGAGCCGACGCGGAACATCTCCCGGAGATCGGTCTCGAGGCCGATCTCGAAGAGGAGGATCGCGACCCCCACCTCGGCGAGGAGATGGATGATCTCGCCCATGTCGCCGGTCGTGGGGACGATGCCCAGGACGCTCCCGCCCAGGACCACGCCGGCGATCAGCTCGCCGAGGACCGCGGGCTGACCGATCCGCTCGGCGGCCTCGCCGAACCCCTTGGCGAAGACCAGGATGGCGATGAGGATCAGGAAGAAGCGCGCCGCCTCCCTTCCGGGCGCCTCGCCGGGAGCGCCCTCCTCCTGGTGGAGATCCGGCTCCTCCACCCCCGGCGGAGCCTCGACGGGCTCGCGCGCCTCCTGGGCGGCGAACGCGATTCCGCCGGACGGAGCGGAGAGGAGGCCCTCGCCCCCGGCGCTCCCGAGCCAGAGCACCGCGAGGACGGCGACGAGGCCCAGGCGGAGGAGCCGCGCGTTCCGACGAGCGCCGGTCCGCTCCGGAGCAGGCTCCACGCGGCGACCCCGGCTTCCTACCACGTGGACTGGGTGCCGTCGACGATCCGCTGGACCAGGAGCTCGATGGCCTCGAGCCGTCCCTGCTCTTCCGTCTCGCTCTCCTCCAGGTAGCGACCCTGTGTGGAGAGGCTCCCGTTTTCCCAGAGGATGACGTTCTCTCTCCGGTCGACCACCTCGACGGAGATCCTGATCGTCACCTCCCGCTGGAGGACCTCGACCCTCTGCTGACCCGTCTGCTGGCGGTAGTCCGGCGAGCTCAGGTCGTAGCCGGTGATGCGGCCCCGCACCACGGCGTCGGCCACCTCCTCACCGGCGGTGCGGACGCCGAGGGCTCTCGGAAACTCGCGCTGGAGCACCTGGTGGACCTCCTGCGTGAGCTCGAATCGGCTGGTCTCGTTCTCGAAGGGGAGCACGGCGACCGAGCCGATGTGGGCGGGAAGCCCTCCGCCCGCCTGGAAGCCGTAGTTGCACCCCGCCACGCCGAAGGCGAGGACGCCGGCTACGATCCCGAGGATCCCGGTGGCGAGAGGGCCGGGCGTTCCAGGCCGGATCCCGCGCGCGCGCCGTCGGATCCCACGCACCCGCCGTCGGATCCCGGCTCGGCCCGCCCCGTCAGGGGCCGGGGCTCCAGATGGAGGGAGGGAAGGCATCGGCAGGCTCCACGCTCGTGACGTCGACTTCGAGTACCCGGCCCTCGCGGTGCCGCCGGTAGACGGCGCCGGATGGGAGCGGGGCGTCCGGATCGGCACGGAGGGAGACCTCTTCGACCACGCGCCCCCCGTCGATCCGTTCCACCCGGACGATCCGGAGATCGCGGTAGCGGACGTGCAGCTCCTCGCCCCCGGGCACGGCGTAGCGGAGGCGGCGCTCACCCTCGGCCAGCTCACTTCCACCCAGGAGCGTGGCCCGGGTTCCCGGGCGGAGCACGCCGAAGGCCCCCCAGAGGAGCGGCGGAGACGGAACCATCCCGGTGCGCGCTCCCGGCGGCAGCCGCAGCTCGTCCTCGACCAGCGCCGCGCGGAGCACCGTGGTGCCGTTCGGGAGGAAGAGATCGAGCCGGGCCCGGGGCCCGGGGGCGAGGCGGACCGTCCCGTCTCCACGGAAGCGGAAGTTCCCCTCGCGGTACGCCCAGTCGAGCTGCGCCACGAGCGGCCGGGCGACGGCCGTGCTCTCCAGGAGCGCCGCTTCCTCCTGGACCGCGTCGAGGTCGCGGCCCGGCTCCGGCGGACGCGGCCCCCGGGTGCACGCGGCGAGGAGGACGGCGAGAAGGAGGAGGGCGGCGGGCTCGCGGATGGAGGCCTCGGCGGGAGAGGAGGAGGGCGGCGGCGCGGCGCCGGGGCCGACCGGCTCGGGGCCGCCAGAGTACCGGGGCGCCGGCGGGGTGGCAAGACGCCGCTCGGCGCCTCTACCTTCCGGCCCCATGAGCGCCGGCATCACGTACCTCACGAGCGACGTCCACCTGGGCGCGGTCTCCCCGGAGACGGAGGCGGCGTTCCGCCGCTGGCTGGACTCGGTCGCGCCGGACGCCGAGCGGATCGTCATCAACGGCGACCTCTTCGACTTCTGGTTCGAGTACGACTCCGCCATCCCCCGGGGCTACACCCGCGTCCTGGGCCGGCTCGCCTCCCTCGTCGACGCGGGGGTCGACGTCGTGCTCGTGGGCGGGAACCACGACTGGTGGGGAGGCACCTATCTGCGGGAGGAGATCGGCGTCGCCTTCCACCAGGATCCCGTCGTGATCGATCTCGGGGGCCTACGGACGTTCCTGGCCCACGGCGACGGCCTCGGACGGGGGGACCTTGGCTACCGCCTCCTCCGGCTGGTCCTCAGGGGCCGGCTCACCCGGTGGGCCTTCCGGTGGCTCCATCCGGACCTCGGGGCCGCCGTCGCGCGGCGCGTGTCGCACACCGAGGCCCGCGACGACGAGTCGTCGGAAGCGAAGAAGGGGCGGGCGCTCTACCTGGAGCGCTGGGCGGGAGAGAAGCTGGCCGAGGACCCTTCGCTGGACCTGGTGGCCGTCGGCCACACCCACACCCCGGTCCTCCGGGAGCTGGAGCCGGGCCGCTGGTACCTGAACAGCGGCGACTGGCTCCGACACCGCTCCTACGCGGTGCTCGCGGGGGGCGGTCCGCCCCGACTGGAGAGGTGGAGCGGCTGAGGAGGCCGGGACCCGGCGGCCGGAGCGGGCCGGTTCAGCGGATGAAGACGGAGACCGGAACCCGGATTCCCACCTGCACGCCTCCGCCGTCCGGAAGCGGGAGGGCCTCGAGCTGGACGGGCTCGGGAAAGTCCTGGAGATGCGCCGACACGTAGGCGTCGGCGGCTCCCAGGAGGAGCAGGAAGATGCCGAGGGCGATCCAGTCCTCGCGCTGCTCCGATCTGGAATCGACGAGGTCCTCCGCGCTCTGGACCGCGGGGTCGTCGGCGACCCTGTCCGCGAGCTCGCGTGGATCGACGACTCCCTCCTCACGAAGACGGGCCGCCACCTCGGCCCTGCGGAGCTCCCGGATCCGCTCGGCGTGGTCGAAGCGGCGCACGCTCCGGTAGAGCATCCAGCCGACGGCCGATTCGGCCGAGAAGTAGAAGGCGCCGCGGGTATAGGATCCCACCGTCACGTGCCCCCATCCGGGCAGGGCGAGCGAGCGGAGGAAGGCGCTCCGCGGGGACACCTCTTCCGCCTGCCCTCCCCGCACCGCCGCTCCGGGCACGTCGATGGCCTCCGGCGCCGGGATCGTATCCACCGCGGGTGGCGTCCGGACCTCCTCTCCGGCTTCTTCCGGCTCCTGGGCCGAGAGGGCCGCCCAGGGCGGGACCGGCGCTGCGAGCGCCACGAACGCCGCGAACGCGACGAGCGCGTGTCCGGAGGCCTTCACGGGGCCTCCGATCCGGACGGCACGAGGACCTTCAGCGCTCCCGGCACGATCTCCACGACCACCTCCGCGGTCGTCCCGGGGGCGAGATCCCCGTCGAACTGGAAGTGGAAGGGCCGTCCGTCCGCGGAGCGGAAGCGGAAGGTGCGCGCTCGGCGCAGGCTGACCTCGTCCAGGTCGCCGTGCGTACCCCGGATCACCCTCGGAATGCAGCGGACCACCCTTCCGAAGCTCATGGCCGCGACGAAGCAGAGGTCCAGGAGGCCGTCGTCGGCCACGGCCGTGGGCGAGACGAGAAAGCCCCCGCCGATCGAGGGGCCCACCGTGACCGCGGAGAGGAGGGTCGGCTCGGCCCGGATCCGCTCGCCCTCGACCTCCACCTCCACCGCGAAGGGACGGAACCTCACCAGAGCGGAGAGGAGGGCGGCGAGGTACTGCGTCAGACCCGGAAGGCGTCGGAAGCCCTCCCTCCGTCTCAGCACCTCCACGTCGATCCCGATCCCGAAGAGGTTCACGAAGTGCCGCTCTCCACCGTCCCAGCGGGCGAGCCCCACGTCGAAGGATCGGGGCACACCACGGGCCGCCGTGTCGAGCGCGGCGTCGAGATCGGAGGGAGCCCCCACCATCCGGTAGAAGTCGTTGCCGGTCCCGGTGGGGAGGACCGCGAGAGAGGCCCCCCCCCCGGCCGCGAGGATGCCGTTGGCGATCTCGTGGATCGTGCCGTCTCCTCCGACGGCCAGGATCCGCTCGCGCCCCTCCTCGGCGGCCCGGTGGGCGAGCGAAGTGGCGTGGCCGGGGCTCTCGGTTCTCCGGAGGCGGAATTCCACTCCGCGGCGGCCGAGGCCCTCCTCGATCCGGGACACCATCCGGGCGCCGCCCCCGCCGGCGGAAGCGGGATTGACGATGACCTCCAGGATCGGATCCACCGCAGGAACACGCTCGGGCCGGGGGAGTGGACGGATCGGGGCGATCGGTACCTCCGGCGACGGAGGCCGCCGACGGTCGCCGGGACGGCGGGAGGATAGGGCGGATCGGACCCGCCCGGCAACGGCCGACGCCCCGGCGGTGTTAATCCCGCCCGGTGGAAGATGTTAGATTGATCGGGCGCGAAGGGAGTGGTCACGAGACGTGCGCCAGGAGGGACGATGGACAGCGGAAGAGGAAGACATCTGCTCGCGGCGGCCTTCGTCCTCGGGGCCGGAGGGGTGGTGGCCGTGGGCGTGTCCGGGATGCTGGAGGCGGGTCCCGGGGACGCCGACCCGGCCTCCTGGGAGGCTTCTTCGGCCGTTTCCGCTGGTCCTGCGGCAGGCACGAGGGCGATGCCGGTGGACGGGGGCGCCGCGCCCGTCGTGACGGTGTGGAAGAGCCCGAACTGCGGCTGCTGTGGGGGGTGGGTCGAGCACCTCCGGGCGAACGGCTTCACGGTCGAGGTCGAGGACATCGAGGACCCGCAGGAGCTCTCGGCCCTCAAGGCCGAGATGGGCGTCACCTCCGACCTGGCTTCGTGCCACACGGCCCGGGTCGGCGACCTCGTGGTCGAGGGGCACGTCCCGGCCGACGCGATCCGGCGCTTCCTCGCGCTCGAGGATCCCGAAGGCGACGGACTCGCGGTTCCCGGCATGCCGATCGGCTCGCCCGGAATGGAGGTGCCCGGCCGGGGCGCCGAGCCGTACCAGGTGCTCGCCTTCGACGACGACGGCTCGGTCCGGGTCTTCGAGGAGCGGTAGGAGCCGGCTCCCTTCACACGGGGGCTGCGCCACGCCATCTTCCCGGCCCGGGAGCGGATGGTGTCTGGTGTCGCCCCGCGTCTTCAAAACGCGAGCGGCCGGCCGGAAGGTCGACCGGGTGAGTTCGATTCTCACACGCTCCCGCCACACGACGAGAGAGGCCCCGCCGGGATGGACCGGCCGGGGCCTCTCGATCTTCGACGTCGATCACGCGTCGGCACGATTCGAGAAGGCGCGCCAGTTCCTCCTCTCGAGGTCGCGGTCGGCTTCTTCGTGCTCAGCGCAGTCGAGCCGGAGGTTCCGGTCGCCGAACGGAGCGTCGACATAGGCGCAGTGGTGTGGCCTGAGGTCGTCGTCATGGACGTCGGGCCGGAAGAATCGACACGTCGCGCACATCCGGCTCGTCGAGATCCGTCCGCGCTCCTGGAGCTCCCGGATGATCTTGACCAGAGCACGTAGGAAGACCGCGCGTTCGGCATCGTCGAGGACCTCGACGCTCTCGAGGAGCAGATCGGGCCACGCCGAGATCTCGGCGCGCTGCCGCTCACCCTCGGCCGTGAGCGTGATCTCCAGGGCGCGGGCGTCGTCGTCGGCCGTGCTCTTCACCACCAGGCGCTTGCGCTCGAGCGCGCCCACCGACTCGCTCACCGTGGGCGCGGAGACACCGAGCTTCGAGGCGACGCTCGACAGGCGCAGGCCCTCCGCCGATCCACCCCCGAGAACGACGAGCACCTGAGCCTGCGTCGGGGTGAGCCCGCGTGGCCCGGCCTCCTTCCAGGCCTGGCTTCGAAGCGCGATGCCGATCTTCGAGAGACCGACGAGTACGCGGTGGGCGGGGTCATGCTCGTCGGTGAACTCCAAGGTCTACTCCCTGCTCACGTCGTAGGGAAGGCTGAGATCTCCCGACAGGACATCGTACACGTGATACACTCCCAGGAGCGGGCGCCGCTCGTCGGAGGTGTTCACCTCCAGGTACGCGGTCACCGCATCGAACGTGAATTCGTCCCGTCCGGACACCCGATCGAGGGGTACGGCGATCCGGATCGCCCCGCCCTGCAGCACCACGGAGAAACCGGGTGAATCCAGGTACATCTCCATGCCCGGGTTCGTGGGTGGCAGGTCCCGCTCGATCTCGCTGGTCTCCTTCACCGCGAGGCCGCCCGGCACCCGCTCGTCGGGGACGAGGACCACCCAGTGCGTATGGAAGCGAATTCCGTCGTTGTCGTAGATCCCGTCGCCGTTCTCATCCCAGAGGGGCGTGTCGTCGAAGTCCGGATGGGCCGTCGCCGCGAGCGCGACCACGCCTTCGCAGGGAGCGAATCCCACGTCCTCCGGGTCGAGGGACGTCGGGAAGACGTACCCGAGAACGGGCGCCCCGTCCATCCGGCCGGCCGCCCCGGGTGTGGTCGCGCCGGCCTCACCCCGGACCTGCTGCTCGAAGACCAGCAGTTCCAGATCCGGCATGAGTCGAACACTCGCGTCGGTCAGCTCGAGGTCCGTGGTCGATGGCGTCGGTTCGACCTCGTGCTGCTGCGCGGCGAGGGGCGCGGAGCAGGCGAGAAGAGCGAGTGCGGCGGATCCCAGGCCGTGGCTGGAGAACATGGCGGTTCCGGTCGGAGTCACGATAGTTAGGAGTACTAAATAACTACCTGCCCCTGTTCCGCACCAGCCGCCAAGAACGATCGGGCTGGAGAAGCGACGGCGTCCGAGCGGGGTTAGGTTCCCGGGGTCGACCGGATCCCCTCTCCCCTGCGCCCATGATCCGCCTCCCGACGGCCCTGCCCCCCGTCCCACCGGGAACGACCCCCCGCCTCCCGTCGGATGGCCGCGGCGCTGGAGCGGGACCACGGATCCGGACGAAGGCGCCGGGGGGCTCCACACGTCCACCTTCCGCGCCGACCACGTAGCGATTCCCGTGGGGATGCGCGCGATGAGGGTGGTGCTGGAGTATCTGGAGGCGGAGCGGGAATAGGGCGCACTCCGGCGAGCGGGCCGCGGCGGCCGATTACCCTGCACGAAGAGACCTGGTCGGCATGGAGGACTTTCTGGACCTGCTTCTCGAGTGGCTCGGACCCTTCTCGCCGGCGCCCCGGACGCTACTGGCGGGGGCGCCGCTCGCAGCCGCGTGGACGGCCGGAGCGGCGGCCCTCTCGGGCTGGCTGCGTACGGGGAGGGGGGTGCCGGCCCCCTACACCCGCAAGGTCTTCCACTTCATCGTCTTCTCCGCCGCCGCGGTGGTACACCTCCTCTGGGATCTCCCGGGTGTGACGGTCTTCGGCAGCGTGGTGGCGGCCGGAGTGCTGATCGCCGTGATCCGGGGCGACGGTGATCCCTTCTACGAGGCGATGGCCCGCCCCACCGACGCGCCGCACCGCACGCTGTTCATCCTGGTGCCGCTCTTCACCACGGCACTGGGCGGAGTCCTGGCCAACCTCTTCTTCGCTCCCTTCGCACCCGTAGGGTACATGGTGACCGGGTGGGGCGACGCGATGGGTGAGCCGGTGGGCACCCGCTGGGGCCGGCACCGCTACCGGGTGCCCTCTCTCGCCGGCGTGCGGGTGACACGGAGCGTGGAGGGGAGCGCGGCGGTCTTCGTAGTGGGAACGGCCGCCGCGGTGCTCGTGCTCCTGGGCATGGGGCAGCCCCCCTCGAGCGCCCTCGGGGCGGGCGTGGCGTGCGGCGCCGTCGGCACGGCCGTCGAGGCAGTGAGCAGCCACGGCATCGACAATCTCACCGTGCAGCTGGGAGCGGCGGCGGTGCCGTGGCTCCTGCTGGGGTGATCGGCGGCCGGAGGGAGATGATCGGACCGGGCCGGCCGACGATTCCTCCGGCCGAATCCCGCGACCTCCGGGCCGAGCCCTGCGTCACGTGATCGTGAACGCCCCTCCGCCCGTCGCGAGGATGACCAGGTTGCAGGCGAGATAGAGCAGGTCGTAGTACCAGCCCTGCCCCTCGTCGCCCCAGAAGCCGGTCTCCCAGACGAAGATCTTCCTGTGGATCGCGCCCAGCATCACGCCGATGAGGAGGGCGGCTCCGATCTGCGGGAAGACGCCCAGGAGCAGAGAGGCCGCCCCGACGAGCTCGACCACCCCGAGTCCGAGGGTGAAGGCCGGCGACATCTCGATGCTTTCCGCCCGCTCCCGCGACTTCGTGGCATGCGCCCATCCGCTCGTGCCGAAGATCGCCGCGATCAGGATTCGAAGGAGGAGGAGCGATACGTCGTAGAGCGCGGACAGCTCGGGAAACAGCATCCATCGCCTTCGGGATCAGTGATTCCGGAGCGCGTTGATCAGCTCCTTCTTCGACATGTCGGAGCGGCCCTCGATGCCGACCTCCTCCGCCTTTTCGTAGAGGTCGTCCTTCGACCACTCCTCGTACTTCGACGACTCCCCGCCCTTCTTCCCCGCTTCCTCGCGGGGCGTGTTGGCGATCCGGGCCGCCTTCTCCTTGCTCTCGCCCTGCCTGCGCAGCGCCTCGTACTGCTCGTCGTCCTTGACCTGGGGGCCGTGATCCTTCTTCGGCATGGTGTCTCCTGGTGCGGTGGCAGACGTCTTCCACCCCTCCCATGTCGCAAGCCGCGCGCCATCACGCTGCGCTCCGGACAGGTGCTCGCTACAGCGGCCAGACCACGAGGATCAGCGGGACCGCGAGGAGGACCACCAGCGCCGTCAGGGGGATCCCGAGGTAGAGGTAGTCGCCGAATCGGTAGCCGCCGGGGCCCATCACCAGGGTGTTGGACTGGTGGCCGATCGGCGTGAGGAAGGCACAGGAGGCGCCGACGGCGACGGCCATGAGGAAGGGATCCACCGACGCCCCGAGCCCGGCCGCGAGGGCGACCCCGATCGGCGCCATCAGGACGGTGGCGGCGGCATTGTTGATCACGTTCGAGAGCAGGAGCGTCGCCACGAGGAGGGTGGCGACCGACGCCTCGGGAGGAAGCCGGGAGCCGGCGTCGAGCAGGAGGTCGGCCACCGTGGAGGCGCCCCCCGTCGACTCCAGAGCTTCGCCCACCGGGAGCATGGCGCCCAGAAGGACGATCACGGGCCACTCCACGCTCTCGTAGGCGGCCCGGAGGCTGAGGGTGCCCGCCGCCATCATCGCGAGCGCCGCCGCCGTGAGCGCGACGTGCACCGGAAGAAGCCCCGCCACGGTGACGGCGATCGCGGCGACGAAGACCCCGACGGCCAGGAGCAGCCGCGGACGACGTCCGATCTCCAGGCCTCTCTCGGCCAGCGGAAGACCTC